>DASWQM010000156.1:0-2781 GCA_036403675.1 Solirubrobacteraceae bacterium
TGTAGCCCCACACGCATGCGAGTCCGCCGACATCGGTCGTCGCGTGCCGGAGCCCACGGTGGGAGCCGCGCAGCACGAAGAGGTATGCCCACTCGTCGGCCGCCCGCGGGCGCAGCACCCGGTGAACGCCGGGGCCGCTGAGCACGAACCGCGTGGCCTTCGGGCCCGCGAAGCCCCACACCACCGTCCGGCGATCGGCGCGCGGGACCGGGCCGTGGCCGGCCTGCGATTGCGGGACATAGCCGTCGTCGCCGCTCGTCGCAGGCCGCGAAACTGCGCGCGGTCGCGGATCGCCGACGCGCACGTCTCGGCGACGAGGTCCAGCGGACCTCGGGCTCGTGGGTGCGGCGCACGAAGAAGCCGACCATGCGGCGTGCGTCCTGGCGGTACTGGCGGGCGATGTCGTCGGAGCTCAGGCCCATGTCACTCCCAAGCCGCAGCGTCGCAGCCGCCCGCTTCCGCATGACAGGACCGCGAGCCGTCAGCGTGTGACAGCCAGGGCCCGGCTCAGCTCACTGCCCACGCACGCACGTAGTCGACCTGCATCGTCGTCGTGCTCGTCAGGAACGACCCGTAGCCGGCGCGCGGGGTGGGTCCCGCGAAGAACTGCCCGACCTCCGAGCTGAGGACGACGAACTGACTGCGTCGCGAGATCGGGGCGGTCTTGGACCAGATCGGGGTGTCGTCGTAGTAGAACGTCAGCTCCGAGGGAGTCCAGCGCAGTCCCCAGGTGTGCCAGCTGCCGTTGCCGAGCCCGGGCAGCGGGTCGCTGAGTTTCACCGCCGACTTCGAGTCGGCGCCGTAGCCGTCCCAGATGAGCGCCTCCTGGATGCGGTCCGAGACGTCGCCGTCACATGTTGTCGGCGGTGTGGGCGACGGCGCAGTGATGCAGCGCGTCCGGTGCTCGGCGATGTCCATCTCGACCCCGGCCGTCGCCGGATCGCCCGGCGGGTTGCCGTTCGTCGGCGTCTGCAGCCAGAACGCCGACCACTGACCCGCTGCGTTGTTGAACTTCACACGCGCTTCGAAATAGCCGTACGTCTGATCGAACCCCGTCGTCGACCCGACCGGCTGAGTGGCGATCATGCCCGAGTAGTGCTTGCCGGCGGCGTCGGTATAGGTCTTGATCGTCACGAGACCACCGCCCACCGACACGGCATCCGGCGTGATGACACCGTCGTGGCGCGGCCCGGTCGCGCGGTAGCTCCAGCGCGTCGCGTCCAGCGTGGTGCCGTCGAACTCATCTGACCACGTCGGCGGACCGATGCCCGGCGGCGGCTGCGCTGCGGCGACGGGCAGGGTCGCCGCGGGAGCCGCCAGCATCCCTGCGCACACCACGATGAACCACCGCATCCACCTCGTCGCCACAGCACCGGGAGTGGTACCCATGATCGGCGATCGATGGCAGTACAAACGAAGATTTATCCGGACGTGCGCGCGACACTATGCACCGTGGGCGAGATCACGTTGCACCAGGGCGACATCACGACCGACGCCGACGCCGACGCGATCGTCAACGCGGCGAACTCGAGCCTGCTCGGTGGCGGCGGCGTCGACGGGGCGATCCACCGCGCCGCCGGTCCGGAGCTGCTCGAGCAATGCCGCGCGCTCGGCGGCTGCGACACCGGTGACGCGAAGATCACGGGAGCCGGCCGCCTGCCCGCCGACCACGTCATCCACGCCGTCGGCCCCGTCTGGCGCGGCGGCGGCGAGGGCGAGCCCGAGCTGCTGGCCGGCTGCTACCGCCGAGCGATCGAGCTCGCCGCCGAGCACGGCTGCCGGCGCGTCGCCTTCCCGGCGATCTCCGCGGGCGTCTACGGCTACCCGCTGGCACAGGCGGCGCAGGTGGCGATCGACGCGGCGCGCGCCGCGCTCGACGCTCATCCGGAGGTCCAGGAGGCACGCTTCTGGCTGTTCGACCGCGCCGCCTTGGACGCCTTCGCCGTCGCGCTGGAGCGGTGAGCGCGACCGCCGCGGTCGTCCTTGCGGGCGGACGCTCGTCGCGCATGGGAACGCCGAAGGCGGCGCTCGAGTGGCATGGCTCGACGCTGGTGCGGCGGGCGGTGGGGATCGTCGGGCGTGCCGTCGACGGCCCGGTCGTCGTCGTGCGCGCGCCCGGCCAGCAACTGCCCGCGCTGCCGGCATCCGTCGAGGTCGCCGATGACGCGCGCGAGGGTCGCGGCCCGCTGGAGGGCATCGCCGCGGGCCTCGCCGTGATCGGCGACCGCGCCCGGGTCGCCTACGTCTCCGGCGTCGACGCGCCGCTGCTGCACCCGGCCTTCGTGCGCCGCGTGCTGGCGCTGCTCGGCCCAGACGCCGACGTCGCGCTCCCCCGCGCGCACGGGTACGCCCAGCCGCTCGCCGCCGCCTACCGCACGACGGTGGCCGCGCCGCTGCGGACGCTCCTGCGCGAGGGCGGGCAGCTCGGCACCGGCGCGCTGCTGCAGCGCTGCCGCGTCGCCGAGCTCGATGAGGCGATGCTGCTCGCCGACCCGGGCGTCGCGCGCTTGGACCCGGCGCTGGACTCGCTGGTGAACCTCAACGAGCCGGGCGAGTACGAGGGGGCCCGCCGGCGGCCGGCGCCTGAGGTGCAGGTGGATCGCGGCGACGGCTCCGAGCCACAGGCGGTCCGTGCGGCGACGCTCGGGGCGGCGGCGTCCGCGGTCTTCCTGGGCCTCGGCGACGGCCTTCTGGCGACGCTCAACGGTCGGCCCGTCGAGGGCGCCGAGGAGCCGCTCGTCGCCGGTGATGTGGTCGTGTGGCGGCGCGTCTCTTCGATTC
>DASWQM010000157.1:0-8428 GCA_036403675.1 Solirubrobacteraceae bacterium
AACATCAGCATCGAGTACAGGCCCGTGCCGACGCCGCCGAAGACGGTCTCCGACAGCGACAGGTTCGTGAACGGCACGAGGCCGCCGATGGCGGTCAGCGATTCGAGCCCCGCGTTGACCGCGCCGCAGGACGTGACCGTGGTGACGGCCGACCACAGCGCGGAGTTGGCGATCCCGAAGCGCTGCTCCTTGCCCTCCATGTTGCCGCCGGTGGAGCCGTCGAAGGCGTGCGTGTGGATCCCGGCAGCGTGCTGGGCCGGGGTGCCGTGCAGCTCGGCGATGTACACGACGACGACGCCCGCGATGAACAGCACCGACATCGCCGCGAAGATCGACAGTCCCTGCCGGCGGCTGCCGACCATCCGCCCGTAGGTCCACGTCAGCGCGACGGGGATCGCGAGGATCGCGAACAGCTCGACGAAGTTCGAGAACGCGGTCGGGTTCTCGAACGGCATCGCCGAGTTGACGTTGAAGAACCCGCCGCCGTTGGTCCCGAGCTCCTTGATGATCTCCTGGGATGCGACCGGGCCGAGCGCGAGCCGGCCGCTGCCGCCGGTCAAGCCCGTGAAGCCGGCGTAGGGCGAGAGCGTCTGGATGACGCCCTGCGAGACGAGCACGAGCGCGCCGACGATCGAGATCGGCAGCAGCACGTACAGGAGCGTGCGGATCAGGTCCTGCCAGAAGTTGCCCAGCGAGTTCGCCACGCCGTCCTCGACGGGCGAGTCGTCCTCGCTCGGCGCGGCCCGGCCACGGCGCGCCGCGATGCCGCGGATCAGCGCGACGACCACGACGATGCCCACTGCCGCGGAGACGAAGTTCTGCACCGCCAGCCCGGCCATCTGGCTGAAGTACGTCATCGTCGTCTCGCCGCCGTAGAACTGCCAGTTCGTGTTCGTCACGAACGACGAGACCGTGTTGACCGTGACGTCCCACGGCGCCGAGTGGAAGCTCTCGGGGTTGAGCGGGTGCAGCGTCTGCGTGCGCAGGATGAGGTACAGCACGAGCCAGGACAGCGCGGAGAAGACGATCAGCGACGTCCCGTACGCCTTCCAGTCTTGGCCGCGCTGCGGATCGACGCGCAACAACCGGTAGGTCACCCGCTCCACGCCGCCGAGGACGGGCGTGAGGAAGACCCGCTCGTCCTGGAACACGCGCGCCATGTAGCCGCCGAGCAACGGCATGACCGCCACCAGCGCGGCGCAGAAGATCGCGATCTGGACGAAGCCCTGGGTCATCGCCACTCAGAGGCGCTCGGCGCGCAAGAGGGCGTAGAGCAGGTACGCGAACATGAGCGCCGACACGATCAGCCCGAAGAGATCGGCGCCGCTCATACCCGGTCCAGGAGCCTGATCGTCGCCAGCAGCACGGCGAACGTGGCCAGCGCGATCGCTACCGCCAGAACATCCATGAGCACACCTTCCTCTCTGGGACGTCACGCCGGCATGACGATCGGCGTCGCCGATATCACGATTGCGTGACGGTCTTGCCTGGGCCGTTAGGCCGCAGCGGCGCGCGAGTAGTCAGGCGAGACCGGTGCCGGTCACGACGCGGTCATGAAGCGGTAGCCGACGCCCGGCTCGGTCCGGATGATCCGCCCGCGATCGGCGGACGGCTCGATCTTGGCCCGCAGGCGCGCGATGTGCGTGCGCAGCGTGGGCGTGTCGTCGCCGTACGCCGGGCCCCAGACCTCCTGCAGCAGCGCGCGGTGCGTCATCAGCCGGCCGCTGTTGCGGGCGAGCGCGCGCAGCAGCTCGAACTCGATCGGCGTGAGATGCACCTCGTTGCCGTCGCGTCGTACGGTGCGCGCGGCGAGGTCGACCTGGAGCCCGTCGGTGACGAGCACGGCCTCGTCGGGCTCGGCGGCGGTGCGGCGCAGCACGGCGTTCAGCCGCGCGACGAGCTCGCGCGGGTGAAACGGCTTGACGACGTAGTCGTCGGCGCCCTGCTCCAGCGCGCGCACCTTCTGGTCGTCCTCCCCCACCGCCGACAGCACGATGATCGGCATCGCGCTCCACGTGCGGAGCTCGCGGACGATCTCGACGCCGTCGCCGTCGGGCAGCAGCAGGTCCAGGATCGCGGCGTCCGGGCGCTGGACGGCAGCCTGGTCCAGCGCCTCCTTGACGCTCGCGGCCATGATCGTGTCGAAGCCCGCCTGGCGCAGCACGACCTTGACCGCGCGGAGCACGTGTGGCTCGTCGTCGCAGACGAGCACGCGCAGGCGGGGGCCGGAGGGATCGGCGGGCACGGACGCATTGTGCCTCGCGCCGGCGCCGGCGCCTGCGCCGGGCCGGCCGATCTGCGGGAGGATCCGCGGATCGTCCTGGCGCTCCTGAAGATCAACGCGCACGTCGCGTACATCGGGGTCTTCGCGCTCGTGGCGACTGAGTCCACGGGCATCCCCGTGCCGGGCGAGACCGCCCTCATCGCCGCGGGCGTCCTGGCAAGCCACGGACAGGTGCGCATCGAGATCGTCATCGCGCTCGCGGCCGTCGCGGCGATCCTCGGCGACAACCTCGGCTACGTGATCGGCCGCACCGGCGGCCGGCGGCTGCTCGAGCGGCCCGGCCCCCTCGAGCATCACCGCCGCCGGATCATCGAGGAGGGCGAGCCGTTCTTTCAGCGCCACGGCGCGAAGGCGGTGTTCCTGGGTCGCTGGGTCGCCGGCCTGCGGATCGCGGCGGCATGGCTGGCCGGCATCAACCGGATGCCCTGGCGGCGGTTTCTCTTCTGGAACGCGCTCGGCGGGATCGCGTGGGCGACGAGCGTGGGCCTGCTGGCGTACTACCTCGGGCCGCCGGCGGAGAAGATCTTCCGGACGATCGGGATCGCGGGCGTCGCGCTCGCCGTGGCGGCGGTGCTCGCGTTCGTCCTCTGGCGGCGGCTGCGCCGCGACTGAGACCCCGTCACTGCAGCCGCGAGAGCACGAGGACGAGGCCCGCGGCGAGGATCGCGATGCCGGCGATGCGCTTGCCCCAGCCCATCTGCTGCCGCTCGCCGTCGCGGCCGAAGACCGGCATGAGCGCGAGCAGGAAGCCCGGCAGCGCCAGGATGACGAAGCTGTCGGCCAAGAACGTCTTGGAGTGCTCGTTCATCGTGTGGAGCAGCAGCGCGGCGATCGCGGTGGCCACGACGAGCATGAGGACGATCCGCAGGAGCCCGCGCGGGCGCGCGCGAAACAGCGCCGCGGAGTTCGGCAGGCGCTCCTGGAAGGCCCCGAGGATCTGGGGAGCGACGAAGAGCGCGGCCCCGAGCCACAGCTGCCAGCTCGTGCCCGCGACGATGTAGCCGAAGAAGACGAAGATCGCCATGCGCAGCGCGGCCGCGGCGAGGCGCTGGACGGTCCCCGGCGGGGGCACCTCGAGGGGTTCGGCGATGTCCAGGCGCCGGGGGTACAGGTGCGCGGCGACCGTCTCTGCCGCGAGCCGGACGACGAGCGCGGCGAGCACGCAGAACGCCGCCGTGTCGGCGTGGCCGGCGATCGATAGCTCCATGCCGGCCAGGCCGGGCAGCGCCCGCAGGATCTGATAGACGGTCCAGGCGCCGACGAGCGAGGCGATGACCACATCCGCGGCGCGGTCCCAGGACTGCCCGAGGCTGTGCGCCGGCGGGCGCCGCAGCGGGCGGACCGCGCCGACGAGCACGGGGACGACGAACCACAGCACCGCGAGGCTCAGCGTCACGCGCAGGTCGGCGCTGGACTGCACGCCACCGAGCGCCAGCACACCGAGCGTGAAGACGAGCACCGCGGCGAGGCCGGCTGCGGCGTCGATCACGCCGAGCACGGCGATCGCGATCGTCAGGGCGACCGCCGGCGGGAGGGCCTCGCCGCCGGTGGAGCGCACGGCGGCGATGCCGAGCGCGACCCCGGCGAGGAGTGCCAGCAGCGACGCGGAGCCGAGGACCGCACGCAGGTACGTGCCGTCGGCGGCGACTCGCGCGAGCAGCGGCGACCGCTCCGCCAGGCGCGCGGGCAGCGTGGCGCTCAGCTGGTCGAGCGTCCGCGTCCCCGGCCAGCTCCAGGTCCGCGAACGGTCGCCGACCGCGACCGCGCCGAGCCCCGCGCCGAGGAACGTGACGTGCAGCCGGTCGTAGCCGAACGCGGGCTTGGGCCGGGACCCTGGGCGCGCGCGGAGGACGCCGCCCGCTCCGACGCCGACCTGCAGCAGCGTGAACGCCGCGACGAGGATCGCGAGCGTCTTCGCCGGATCCGCGCGCGGGTCGTAGGGCGCGAGCAGCGCGCCGACGGGGCGCGCGGCGCCGTGGCCGGCGCCGGTCACCGGCGCCGGCGGCGTTGGCGCACGGGACGACGCGGAGCCGGGCGGCGCGGCGGGTGAGCGGCGCTGCGGTGACGAGGTCGCAGGAGCCGGCGTGGCGCCGGCGCCGGCGCCGGCCGGCGGCTGGACGGCCGCCGCCGTGGGCGGTGCGACCGCGAGCGGCGCGACCGGCGCCGGGGCGAGGGGGCCGCCGGATCCGCCCTGGCTGCTCCCGGACGTGGGCGCGGCGGGTGCCGGACCGCCGATCACCTCGCTCACCTCATAGGTCACGGTCTCCGACGCGGCGTTCCCGAGCGCATCCTCGCTCGTCACCACGAACGAGAACGTCCCGGCGGACGACGTGTCGAGCGCGCCGCCGGGCGCCACCGGACCGTCGCAGGCCGTGACGGCCGAACGGTCGCCGGGGTCGCGACAGGAGTACGCCGCGACCACGGCCTCACCGCGTGCGTACCGCGTCCCGTCGCGCGGGGAGAGGATCTCGATCGCCGGCGCCGCGCTGTCCCTGGGCCGCGCGACGATCGTCAGCAGCCGGCGCGTCGGCAACGTCAACGCGATCCCGGTGCTCGCCTCGTAGTTGCTGTCGCCGGAGTAGCTGATCGTCACGCGGTGGCCGAGCGCGGTCAGGGCGACGGACAGCTGCGGCGTGATCGCCGTCAGCGGCGCGATGCCGGAACCGAGCGCCAGCGACAGCGCGGGCCGGCCGTCGATCGACACGGTCACGGCGCCCGTCGGCCGGGGCGCCGCGACGCCGCTGGGTGGCACGACGGTGACCGTCAGCTGTGCGGGCAGGCCGGGGTCCTGCGCGGGCGCCGGCGCGGGCGCCACGAGGAGCGCGAACACGGCCGCGAGCGCGAGCGTGGCCCGCCCGGCACGCACTGCTCGGTTTGCGTGCTGCCGCGACGTGCTGCGCGACCGCCCCCGGCGCCCACCCACTCGCATCGCACCTGCCCCCCACCCGCATCGGCGACGTCGGGAGGGATGTTAAGCCCCGTGGCGGGGCCTAACATCCCTCTCGACCGCCGGCCCTCGCCACGACGTCCGACCCCGCCTTCCCGCTCACCAGCTGTACGGCAACGTGCAGCAGACGCCGGGGGATAAAGGTAGGGTCAAGCCCAAGAACGCAACGTGTGTCGCGAGATGGAGCAGAAGGAGCCTCTAGATGACAAAGCTTGGTAATGCGCTCGCCATCGCCGCCCTGGCGGCGGCCGGCGTCGGAGTCGCTGCGTGCGGCAGCAGCAGCAGCGGCGGCGGGAGCGGATCCACCGGCGGGAAGACGGGCGGGTCGATCACGATCGGGAGCGTCCTGCCGGACTCCTACGACCCCGTGCTCGTGCAGACCGTCCAGGGCAACCAGCCGCTGCAGCTCGTCTATACCGGCCTCCTGACGTACAAGCACGCGCCCGGCACGGCCGGGAACGAGCTCGTCCCCGCCCTCGCCGAGGCGTTGCCGACGATCTCCGCCGACCGCAAGACCTACACCTTCAAGCTGCGCCCCGGGCTGAAGTACTCCGACGGCTCGTCCGTCGTCGCCAGCGACTTCGAGCACACGATCAAGCGCCTGCTGTACCTCGGCGGCCCCTTCTCGTCGTTCTCGACGGTCATCGAGGGCGCCGAGGCCTACCAGACGGCCAAGAAGGCCAGCGGTGACATCTCCGGCATCACGTCAGACGACAAGACGGGCCAGATCACGGTGAAGCTCACCCAGCCCGACAGCAAGTTCCTCTTCGCCATGGCGCTCGTGAGCGCCGCCCCGACGCCGGCGGCGACGTCGCCGTTCAAGGCGACGAGCAACGGCTCGATCGTGGGCGCCGGGCCGTACAAGATCTCGGTCCAGAACCCGACGCGGCAGTTCACGCTGACGAAGAACGCGAGCTTCGACGTCCCGACGATCCCGAAGCCGAAGCTCGACACGATCAAGGTGGTCAAGGAGACCGTCCCGAAGATGACGCAGGACGTCATCAACAACAAGCTCGACTTCATGACCGAGGACCCGGCCGGTGACGACCTGCCGCTCGTCAAGGCGAAGTACGCCACCCGCTTCCGGATGGACCCCAACCCGCCGAACACGTACTGGTTCTTCCTCAACGAGAGCGTCAAGCCGTTCGACAAGAAGCAAGCGCGTGAGGCGGTCAACTACGCGATCGACAGCCGCGCGCTCCAGCGCATCTTCGGCGGCCGCCTGCAGCCGACGTGCAACTTCCTGCCGCCGGGCTACGCGGGCAACGGCTATGTCAAGATCGACCCCTGCCCGTACGGCGACCCCAACGGACCCGGCGACCTCGCGAAGGCCCGTGCGCTCGTGGACAAGTCGGGCTACAAGGGCATGAGCGTCACCGTCTGGGGCAACACGAAGGACCCGCGGCCGGCGATCGTCGACTACCTGCGCGACACGCTCAACCAGATCGGCTTCAAGGCCAAGACGAAGGTCCTCGACCAGCAGGTCTACTTCAGCACCATCGGTCTGAAGAAGACGCAGGCCCAGGTCGGGTTCACCGACTGGTTCTCGGACTTCCCGCACCCGGCGGACTTCTTCGAGCCCAACCTCTCGAAGAAGGCGCTGGCCTCCTCGCCGACGTTCAACTTCGAGTTCAAGAGCAACCCCGTCGTCGACCAGGGGCTCACGAAGCTGAACCCGCAGGACCCGCAGTCCGTCGCCGACGAGTGGGCCAAGCTCGACCGGGCCGTCATCGAGGACGCGAACGTCGCGGTCTACGGCAACGAGCTGTCGACGACGTTCATGTCGGAGCGGATGGACTTCCAGAACTGCAACGGAGTCAGCCCCGTCTACAAGAACGACTGGCTGCAGTTCTGCCTGAAGTAGCGCACAGCGCCGGCAACCGGGAGGGCGCTGCGACGTCCTCCCGGGCCGCGGGCGAGCGAGGCTGACCGGCGATGGCAACCGAACCCGCAACCGAGCTGACCTTCGGCGATCCGGGGCTGCTCGCCGCGGAGGACCGGCGCGACCGGGTCGCCGGCCTGGGGCCGTGGCGGCTGGCGCTGCGGCGCCTGCGGCGCAACAGGGTCGCGCTGGCGTTCGGCGGGCTGTTCGTCCTCATCGTCGTGATCTGCCTCGCCGCGCCTCTGTATGCCGACCACGTCGCGCACACCGATGCCTTCAAGAACCACCTCACGGACACGATCGTCATCAACGGCCAGACGAGGAACGTCGTCGCGCCGGACGGCGTGCCGATCGGTCCCACCTACCACGGCCGGTTCTTCCTCGGCGCCGACGGCAACGGCCGCGACATCGCGGTCCGCCTGCTGTACGGCGGCCGCACCTCGCTGCTCGTCGGCGTCAGCGCTGCGCTGGGGACGATCCTGTTGTCGATCCTCGTCGGCACGCTCGCCGGCTACTTCCGCGGCTGGCCGGACACGCTGCTCTCGCGCGCCCTGGACATCCTCTGGGCCTTCCCGCCGCTCCTGCTCGGGCTCGCGCTCGGAACGGCGCTCGCGCTCGGGGGCCTGAAGGTCGGCCCGATCACGATCCAGGGCGACTCCCTGCTCATACCGATCCTCATCATCGCGATCGTGCAGGTCCCCTACATGGCGCGGCCGCTGCGCGGGCAGGTGCTCGCGCTGCGCGAGAAGGAGTTCGTCGAGGCGGCGCGCGCGCAGGGGGCCAGCCCGCTGCAGATCATGTTCTCCGAGATCCTCCCGAACCTCGCGTCGACGATCGTCGTCTTCTTCCCGCTCATGGTCGCCAACGCGATCCTCCTCGAGGCGGCGCTCTCGTTCCTCGGCGCGGGGGTGCGGCCGCCGAACCCCTCGTGGGGCACGATCCTCGGCGACGGCATCCAGCGGATCGTCACGGCGCCGCACCAGACGATCGTGCCGGGCCTCATGCTCGTCCTCACGGTCCTCTCGCTCAACGTCTTCGGCGACGGCGTCCGCGACGCCTTCGACCCGCGCGCGAAGGTGCGCCTGGAGCACTGATGGCGCGGTTCATCGTCCGGCGCGCGATCGCGATGGTCGCGGTCCTCTTCGCGATCTCGGTGCTGACGTTCGCGATCTTCAACGTCATCCCCAACAGCGACCCAGCGGTGCGGCTCGCCGGCCGCAACCAGACGGCGGGGCAGCTTGACGCGATCCGCCGGCAGTGGGGCTTCGACAAGCCGGTCTACGTCCAGTACGTCAAGACGATGGAGAAGATCTTC
>DASWQM010000158.1:0-3041 GCA_036403675.1 Solirubrobacteraceae bacterium
CTTGTCGTCGCCGAGGCCGCCGGACATGTTGTCGCCGCCGCTGCGGCCCTCGATGCAGTCGTTGCCACGGCCGCCGTCGAGCTTGTCGTTGCCGCCGAGGCCGATGATCCGGTCGGCGATGTTCGTGCCGGTGATGCGGTCCGCCTTGTTCGTGCCGATGATCGCG
The DNA here is from genome assembly GCA_036403675.1 of Solirubrobacteraceae bacterium. GTDB lineage: Bacteria > Actinomycetota > Thermoleophilia > Solirubrobacterales > Solirubrobacteraceae > CADCVQ01. The sequence goes on from DASWQM010000158.1 coordinate 167, forward strand.
AACTTCGGCGCTCCGCTACCGCCCAGGCACGGACTGCTCCCGAAGCGCTTGCGCGCGACGTCGATCGGCAGCACGGTGCCGCCGCTCGGGCCCTGGAACGGCTTGCCGACGATGATCTCGCCGAGGCTCGAGCCACCGGTGCCCGCGGGAATGACGCAGAGGTCGCGGCCTTCGATGAACTGCGAGCCCTTCGGGCACACCGGCGGCACGGCAGGGCCGCTGCCGTCGTTCTGCTGCTTCTCGTCACAGACAGGGCCGTTCGTCGCGACCTTGCTCTCGGCGAGGACCGCGTCGACGAGCGACGTGCCGCCGCTTGCCGTCAGGACCTTCAGGTGCAGCGCGCGCCGGGTGAGCGAGGTGGGCGTGCGAATCTCCTCGTTGGGAATGATGTCGACGACCGCGTTGAGTGGCTGCAGCAGGTCGTCAAGCGCCTTGATGAGCGGATCGAGGTCGATGGGATTGCCGCCGAGCGTCAGCCCGACGACCTGGCTCGTGGCGTCGAGCTTCGGGGTCTTGGAGCCCTTGACGCACGTCCCGGTGACCTGCGAGCTCGCCGCGTTGACCCCGATCGTGACCGAGCCGCCCTGCGGAAGCTGGATGGTGAGGTTCTCGACCTTCGCCGCCGACACGACCTTCTGGTCGATCGCACGGCCGAGCTCGGGCGTGATCGCCGTGATGCCGCTCGCGGTGCGCGCACCGATGAAGTCCTGCGGGATGCCGAGCTGCGTGGCGGTGTTGCCGGCGCCGGTCTCGGACTGCGCGCACTGCGCGTGGTCGGGGCTCGCGCCCTTCGCCGTGTTGATGTTGCCGTTGGCGGCGAAAGGCTCGACGCGGTTGCCGTCGTTCACAGAGGCATACAACGGGCTTGCCCGGCATTGCCACACGGGGATGATCGTGAACGCGTCGGCGGTCGGGACGAGGACGAGCGTCCCGATCACGCCCGACAACGCCACCAGCAGTTTGCGACTCATCTTCACTCCTCACGTTGTGGACGGCGCGACGCCGGGGGCTCGCCGGCTCCGTCCGGAAATTGCGCATCTCGTGACCGGTCGGTGCGAAGCGGCGCTCAGATTCGGTCCGTCTGATTGATCCCGGACGCCACGCCCTACCCCCGACACCCGCCCGACAAAAGGGCGTCGAACCAGGATCCGCCTAAATACACCACTTTTCCTCCCCCCGAAGGAGTCAGCGGGTTGCTTGCTCTCAGCGCCTACCGTACAGCGGATGCCCGCAGGCGTGTCACCGCGGCAAGCACTGCATCACGCGCATCGGACGGCTCGAGCACGGCGGCGTCGCCCGCCTCGGCGAGCACGTCGCGGACGAGGAAGTCGGTGCTCTTGAAGCTCAGCTCGACGACGACCGAGCCATCGGCGAGCTGCTCGGCGACGCGGCGCTCCTCGCGCGCCCAGCGCGCGCGATCGGGGGAGACCCACACCCGCGCGGTGCGCGACGCCTCGACCTCGCCGGTGCGCAGCCAGCCGTCGAGCTCCGCGGCCGGGTCGACCTCCGGGCGCGGCACGAACGGCGTCTCGGTGACCTCGGCGTCGCGGATGCGGTCCAGGCGGAAGTGGCGCACGTCGTCCTTCTCCGGGTCGAAGCAGGCGACGTACCAGCCCTCGCGCCCGTTGACGAGCGCGTAGGGCTCGACGACGCGGGCGGAGAACTCGTCCTCGTTGGGCTTGTAGTAGTCCAGGCGCAGCAGATGTCGCTCGGTGATCGCCTGCGAGACGAGGCGCGCGATCCGCGAGTCGTCGCCACCGGCGTCGGCGACCTGCAGGCCCTGGTCCAGCGGGTCTGCGCCGAGCGCGCCGACGATCTTCTCCCGCGCCGATGCCAGCGAGCCCTCCGGCAGGTGCTCACCGATGAGGTCGATCGCCGCGACGAGCGCCTTGGCCTCGACCGGCAGCAGCCGGGCCGGGCGCGCGAAGTTGTCCGAGTAGGGCTCGGGGTCGACCTCGATCTCGCCGCTGTCGTTGATCTCGGCGTAGAGGACGTACGAGCCGCCGCCGAAGTTCACGACGTTGAGGACGTTGATGTCCTCGCGCAGCTCGGCCTCGGAGATCTGCATGCGCTCGCAGACCTCGCCGACGTCGAGGCGCCGCTCCGCGCGGCCTGCCTGGATGAGGATCGACGCGAGCGTCACGAGCCGCGCGAAGCGCTCCGGGCGGATCGCCGCCTCCGACCGCCGCGCGCCGTTGGAGTCCGCGTCCTCGCGCTCGCGCACGGGCGGCGTGACGACGGGCGCGAGCTCGAGCGAGGGCGCCCGGTGGCGCTCGTAGAGCAGCTCGATGCGATCGGCGAGCTCGCGCTCGAGCTCCGGCGGACCGGCGATCCGCGCGTGCTCGCCGAGACGCAGCACCCACGCGGCGAGCTGGCGGCGGTCGGCGTACGGCGTCTCGAAGACGACGTCTCCGCTCGTGCCGACGGGATGGACCTCGCCGAAGCGCCCGAAGTGGCGCTCGATCTGCCAGGCGATGCGCTCCGAGATCCAGATCTCCGCGGTCTCGTCGGCATCGCCGAACTGCCAGTCGGCGCGGTTGGCGTAGCTGCGCGGGTCAAAGCTCTCCGGGCGGCCCTTGAAGTCGTGCTCGGCCTTGGTCGCGTACGCGACCTTGCCCTGGATGCGCGAGAGCCGGAAGACGCGCAGCGCATTGCGCTCGTGGGAGTGGCCGAGCAGGTAGAACTGGCCGCCCTGGTAGAGCAGGTGGTACGGGTCGACCTTGCGCGTGCCCGTCTCGTCGCGCGCCATCGTGTAGTAGTCGAAGGTGATCGTCTTGTTGCGGAAGATCGCGGTCTCGATCTTCGCCAGGCGCTGGGAGAGCTCGTGGCCACCCGCCGACGCGGTGATCCCCAGCGCGACCGACCGCTGCTCGGG
>DASWQM010000159.1:0-15956 GCA_036403675.1 Solirubrobacteraceae bacterium
GCCGGCGGCGTCGACGAGCACGGCGCCGCGCGCGCCGCACGTCACGCAGACGTGCGGGACCGACCAGCGCCATGCGAGCAACGCGCCGTGCCGGGCCGCGTGATCGGCGCGCTGCGGCCCGGAGCTGCCGGCGAAGTGCGCCGCCTCGTCGGCGTTCGGGGTCACGACCGTCGCGCCGGCGACCGGCTCGGGGCCGCGCGGATGCGGATCCCACACGAGCGGCGTTCGCGTGGCGCGCGCGGCGAGCATCTCGCGCAGCGCGGCGTCGCCGGCGACGCCGCGCCCGTAGTCGGCGACGAGCACCGCGCCCGCCCACTCGATCGCCGCGCGCGCCGTGGCACGCGCCGGCCCGACGCGCCCCGCCGCACCGCCGCGGTCCAGGCGCAGCAGCACCCGGCTGCCGGTCCGCAGGCGGATCTTCTCCGGCGTCGCGCCGCCGAGCCGGAGGTCGACGATCTCGATCCCCGCGGCGAGCAGCGCTGCCCGCAGCTCACCGCCGGCGGCGTCGCCGGCCAGCGCCGTGATGAGCGTGACGCGCCGGCCGCGACCGGCGGCGAGCAGGGCGGCCAGACCGGCGCCGCCGGGACGCGAGCGGACCGTCTGCTCGTCGACGACCGGCACCGGCGCGTCGGGGCTGAGGCGGCGCACGTCGCCGTCGACCTCGCGGTCGAGCATCGTGTCGCCCACCACGACCACGGAGGCCGGCTCGGTCACGCGCGTGCCTCGACGACCTGCTCGGGCGCCGTATCGCAGGCGATCGCGCGGTCGATCGCCGCGCACAGCAGGTGCACCGCGACGAGGTGCAGCTCCTGGACGGTGGACCGGCTCTCGCACGGCAGGCACAGCGCGTCGTCGCAGGCGTCGGCGAGCGGATTGGGCGCGGCTCCGGTCATCGCCCACGCCTCGACGCCGGCCTCCCGCGCAGCGTGCGCCGCAGCGACGACATTGCGGCTGCAGCCGGAGGTGCTCAGCGCGACGAGGACGTCGCCCGGCCGCCCGTGGGCCTGGACCTGCCGCGCGAAGCAGGCGTCGCTGCCGTAGTCGTTGGCGATCGCCGTGAGCGCCGATGTGTCGCCGTGCAGGCACAGCGCGCTCAGCGGCCGTCGCTCGTCGCAGAAGCGCCCGACGAGCTCGGCGCTGAAGTGCTGCGCCTCGGCGGCGCTGCCGCCGTTGCCGACGGTCAGCAGCTTGCCGCCGCGGGTCAGCACGCGCGCCAGCCGCGCCGCCCAGTCCTCGAGGCGCGGGGCCTCGCGGTCGAGCGAGTCGAGGCCGGAACGCAGCGCCTGGAGGTGGTCGGTCTCGGCCGGGGCCGGACGGGGGGCGGGCCGGGACACGAGCCGGCGGTAGACGTCAAGCGTCAGCGCGCCGACGCGCTCCCAGTCGTACAGGCGGCGCACGCGATCGACCCCCGCGGCGCCGTAGCGCCGGCGGCGCTCGGGGTCTGCGATCAGGGACCGCAGCGCGTCGGCGAGCCGCTCGGGATCGCGTGGCGGCACGTGGATGCCCGTGACGTCGTGCACGACGGTGTCGACGAGCCCGCCCACGGCGGAGGCGACGACCGGGACGCCGCAGGCCATCGCCTCGAGCGCGACGATCCCGAACGGCTCGTACCACGGCGCGCAGACCACGGCGTCGGCGGAGCGCAGCAGCGCCGGAAGCTCGTCGCGGCCCACCCGCCCGCGGAGGTCGATCCGGTCGGCGACGCCCTCCTCCTCCGCCACGCGCAGCAGCCGCCGCGCGCCCGGGTCGCGCATGAGCTCGTCGCGGTGCGGTCCGCCGGCCACGACGAGCTCGGCGCCGGGCAGCCGCGGCAGGGCACTGATGACGTTGCCGACGCCCTTGCGCTGGACGAGCCGCGCCACGCAGGCGATCCGCGGCCGCTGCGGCGAGCGGCGCTCGCGCGGGCCGTCCGGGGAGAAGCGCGAGAGGTCGACGCCGCAGGGGACGATCGACAGCCGCTCCCGGTCGGCGTCCAGGCGCAGCAGCTCGAAGAGCTCGTCCGTGCACGTGCAGATGATGTGGCCGGCGCGGCGGACGATCTCGCGCTCGATCGCGAGCCGTTCGGGTGGGCTGGGGTCGGCGGCCCCGTGATGGCGGCGCTTGACGTTGCCGAGGGCGTGGAAGGTGTGGACGAGCGGAATGTCGAGCGCGTGCGCGGCAGGCACCGCGGCGTGCGCCGACATCCAGAAGTGCGTGTGCACGACGTCGGGGCGCGCGGCCGCCCAGGACCGCAGCAGCCGGCGGCCGAACGTGTCCATGTAAGGCAGCAGCTCGTCCTTGCCGATCGCCTCCGGCGGCCCGGCGTCGACGTGATGCACCACCACGCCGGGCGCCATCTCGACGTGCGTCGGAAGATCGGGATCGTCGCGGCGCGTGTGCACGACGACCTCCGCCCCGCGCCGCGCGAGCGTCTCCGCCAGCGCGGCGACGTGCACGTTCTGGCCGCCCGCGTCGACCTCGCCGAGGGCGGCGAGCGGGCTGGCGTGCTCGGAGACCATGGCGACCCTCACGCCGTCACCGCCCTGCGCGCTGCGCCTGCGGCCACGTCGGCGAGCGTGCGATCCCAGTCGGCGAGGAAGCGCTCCAAGCCGTAGCGCTCGCGGGCCGCGGCGCGCGCGGTGGCCCCGTCGCCGGCCGCGCGCGCGGGGTCTTCGAGATAGCCGCGCAGGGCCTCGACGAGGACGTCGACGTTGGTGGACACCACGCCCGCGCCCGGGACGACGGCCTCCGCGACCTCGGTGGTCGCGAGCGCGACGACCGGCATGCCGAGCTGCATCGCCTCCAGCAGCGAGAGGCCGAGCGACGTCCAGCGGATCGGGTGCAGGTAGACGCGGCGGCGGGCGAGCTCGGCGTGCAGGCGCGCCTGCGGAAGGTCCTCGACGGCGTTGACGGCCGCGCCGGCGCCGGCGGCGCCCATCCCGAACAGGTCGATCGGGCCCGTCTGCGCGAAGCGCTCGAGCAGGTCCGTCCCGGTCACGCGCGCCCGCCGGCCGGGCTCGTTGACGACGACGCCCACGCGCGCGAGCTCGCCCGTGTAGCGATGGCCGGGATCGACGATGCCGTGCTCGATGACCGTCGTCGGCGCGCAGCCGCAGTCCCAGAAGAGGTCGTTGAAGTGGGTCACGTGGACGACGAGGACGCCGTCGTGCGCCGCTACGGGGTGGCGCATCTCGTTGACCACTCCCTGCGGCGCGTTGTGCTCGACGTAGATCGCCGGGAGGTCGCGGCCGGGCCGGCGGCCGAGCCAGCGCTCCGCGAGGTGCTCGAGCTCGCGCGGGCGCTGGAGCACGACGACGTCGACGTCGAGGTCGGGCAGCTCCTCCGGCGTGACCTCGGTCACCCCATCCGGCCACACGTAGGTCTGCGCGCGCCCGCGGCCGTCGGGGCCGCGGCCGGGCAGCACCGGCACGACGTAGTCGTGCGAGCCGTGGACGAACGCCGTCGTCCAGGAGCCGTGCACGTGCCACAGGAGCACCCTCATGCCGGCACCGCCTCACGCGCGGGCGCGAGGCGCTCGACGGCCTCGACGACGGCGGGCACGGTGACGCCCGCGAGGCACGGATGGCCAGGCACGGGACAGTCGCGGGCGCGACAGCCGGCGCAGGGGACGTCGACGTACAGCAACTCGTGCGGCACGCCCCACGGCCGCCATCGCACCGCCGGGACGGTCGGGGCGAAGAGCGAGACGACGGGCGTGCCGACGGCGGCGGCGAGGTGGGCGGGGCCGGTGTTGCCGACGACGACGGCAGCGGCCCCCGCCAGGATCTCGGCGAGCTCCGCGAGATCCGTGCGCCCGCCGAGGTCGAGCGCGGCATCCGGCGCCCCCGCGACCACGCGCCCCGTCAACGGCGCCTCGGCGGCGGTGCCGGTGACGACGACGCGGCGGCCCCGCTCAGCCAGGGCGAGCACGAGCGCGGCATGGCTGTCGGCCGGCCACGCGCGCGCGGGGACCGACGCGCCTGGATGGACCACGACGTACGGACCACCGGGCAGCCCCGCTCGACGCGCCGCCGGGCGGCGGACCGCGAGCCGCGGCGAGTCGTCGGGCGCGGCGGCGTAGCCGAGCGCCGCCGCCAGCGACAGGGCGCGCTGCGCCTCGTGGACGTCGTCGGAGACGTGGTGGCGGACGTCGAGCAGCGAGCCCGGGTAGTCGATGCTGATCGCGGCGATCGTCTCCACGCCCGCCAGGCGCAGGAGGAGGGCGAGCGGCAGCGGGCTCTGGTGAAACGACGTGAAGACGATCGCCTCGCTGATGCCGCGCGCCGCGACATCGGCGACGAGCGCGTCGACGGCGTCGCGCGTCACGCGCGGCGCGGGGGCCTCGATCCACGGGCAGTCGTGCACGAGGACCTCGTCGACCCCCGGCAGGAGCTCGGCGGCCGCGGCTCCGCGCGGGCTCGCCAGGAACGTCACGCGCGCGGCCCGGGCCGCGACCGCGCGGACAGCCGGTCCGGCGAGCAGCACGTCGCCCACGTTGTCCATCCGCGCGAGCAGCACGTGGGTGCTCATGCGGCCGTCCGGAGCAGCAGGTCGACCGCGGCCTCGAGGTCCTTCGCGACCTCGGCTGCGGCGCGGATCTCGGCCGCCCGCGTCGCCGGCGTGGGAACGAGCACGCCGCGCGCGCCGGCGGCTCGCGCGGCCTGCATGTCGGCGCCGATGTCACCGACGACGGCACAGCGCCGCGGGTCGACGCCGAGCAGCGCGGCGGCTTGGAAGACGAGCCCGGGCTCGGGCTTGCGGCACCCGCAGCCCGCCTCGGGCGCGTGCGGGCAGACGAGCCAGGGCCCGAGCGGGCCGAGCAGCTCCTCCACGCGCCGGTTGACGGCCGTCACCTGCTCGGCCGTCAGCAGCCCGCGGCCGACGCCGCTCTGGTTGGAGATCACCGCGAGCTTCAGCCCGGCCAGCCGCAAGCGCTCGAGCGCCGCGAGCGCCCCCGGCGCCGGCGCGACGCGCTCAGGGTCGCCGTTGTAGGGCACGTCTACGACGAGCGTGCCGTCGCGGTCCAGCAACACGGCCAGCGGCCGCGCCGGGACGTGCGTGAGCGCGCGGGCGCGCACGCGGCCGCGGAGGTGATGCAGCGTCGCCGCCGGCGGGATCAGCACGCTCGTGAGCGCCATGACCGCGAGCTCGCGCGCCGTGCGCGGGCCGGGGCGGATGCGCTGCCACGCGAACGCGGCCGTGCTCGCCGCCCACAGCGCCGCTGGCGTAGCGGCCGCCCGCGCGCCGGCGGCGGCGAGCGCGGCGGGAACCGCCGCGGCCGCGGCGGTCGTCGCCACGTGGCCGCGCAGCCGACCCGAAGGCGCGCGCGCCTCCTCGCGCCAGCGCGGCCCGTGCAGCGCCCGCATGAGCACGTCGTCGGCGTTGCCGGCCTGGCGCCGGACGCTCACGAGCGGGCGCGCGCGGCCGACGGGGTGGGTGACGTGCCGGACGCCCCGCTCCAGGCGCCAGCCCGCCCGCAGCGCGCGCAGCGCGAGGTCGGAGTCCTCGCGGTAGGCGGCGCCGAAGCGCTCGTCGAATCCACCGAGCGCCGCCAGCGCCGACCGGCGGTAGGCCATGTCGGCCGTCGCCCACCAGGCGTCCTGCAGGCCCGCGACGTCGCGCTCCCAGTCCGTCGGCCGGCGGTCGCGCGGCAGGGGGACGTCGATGCGGCCCTGCGAGCCGGCGACCGCGTCATCCACCCGCGCGAGGTCCGCGCGCAGCGCGCGCGGCCAGCCGGGCGGCACGACCACATCGTCGTCGAGGAACGCGACCCACTCCGCGCGCGCGTGCCGCCAGCCCAGGTTGCGCGCCGCCGCCGGGCCCGCCGCGCACCCGCGCAGGAGCTCGACCGCCGGCGCCGGCTCGCACGCGATCGCCGGCGTCGCGCCGTCGACGCGGTCGTCGACGACCACCACCGGACCGTCCCAGCCCGCGTCTTCCAGCGATCGCAGCAGCCGCGCCAGCGCAGCAGGACGGACCGTCGGCACGACGATCGCGACCGGCGCGGTCACGCCGGCACCGCGCTGTGCCGCTCAGCGCCCCTACCGCGCGCATCCTGGCGGCGGACGACGAACGGGCCGACCGCGAGCAGGTCCACCGGCGCCGACCCGAAGCACTCCAGCGCGTCGCGCGGGTCGTCGACCATCGGCCGGCCGGCGGTGTTGAGGCTCGTGTTCACGACCACGGGCACCCCGGTGTACGCCTCGAACGCCGCGAGCATCCGTGCGACGAGCGGCTCCTCGCGTGGCTCGACCGTCTGGATGCGCGCCGTTCCGTCGACGTGAACCACCGCGGGGATGCGCGCCAGCCATTCCGGCGCCACGCCGTGCGTGAAGAGCATGTGCGGGCTCGGCAATGGCCCGGCGCCGAAGATCGACGCCGCGCGGTCGGCGAGCACCATCGGCGCGACCGGACGGAACTGCTCGCGGCCCTTGACGTCGTTGAGGCGTTCGAGGTTCGCCGCGTTGCGCGGGTCGGCAAGCAGGCTGCGGTGGCCCAGCGCGCGCGGCCCGTACTCGCTGCGACCCTGGAACCACGCGACGATCCCGTCCTGCGCGAGCGCGCGGGCGACCTCCTCCGCAATGTCGGCCGGACGCGCGAAGTCGACGCCGGCGCGCGTCAGCCAGGCCGCCAGCTCGTCGTCGTCCCACGACCGCCCCAGCGCGGCCGTCGGCATCGGCCGCACGTCGTCGCCGAGCGCGTGGGCGACGTGCAGCGCCGCCCCCAGCGCCGTGCCGGAGTCGCCCGAGGCCGGCTGCACCCAGACGTGCTCGAACGGCCCGTCGCGCCAGATGCGCGAGTTCGCGACGCAGTTCAGCGCGACGCCGCCGGCCATCGTCAGGCAGCGCTCGCCGGTGCGCTCGTGCAGCCAGCCGGCCAGGTCGAGCAGGACCTCCTCCAGGCGCTCCTGCACCGTCCGGGCGAGATCGGCGTGCGCGGGCGTCCACTCGTCGCCGCTTCGCAGCGCCGGCGCGAAGCTGCTCCAGTCGATCGGCTCGGTCCGGAAGCCCCCGTCGTCCGTGGCCGCCACGGCCGAGCCCAGCGCGTCGAGGTGCGCGGGCTTCCCGTAGGAGGCCATCGCCATGACCTTGTACTCGTCGGAGGAGCGGCGGAAGCCGAGGTGCGCCGTCAGCTCCTCGTACATGAGCCCCAGCGAGTGCGGGAGCGCCTGGGTCGCGAGCACCTCCAGCGTGCCGTCGGCGCGCGCGTGGCCGGCGAGGTGCGACGCGCGCTCGCCGCGGCCGTCGACGACAAGCACCGCGCTCGAGCGGTGCGGCGCCGCGAGGTGCGCGGACGCCGCATGCGCGACGTGGTGGGGCACGAAGCGGGCGCGGCGCGGATCCAGCCCCCGCACGCCCGACGCCATGAAGCGCGGCGCGCGGGCGGCGTACAGGGTTCGCAGCCCCTCCCACGACGCGTTGGTGATGTCGCCGGCGGGCTGTGGCGCGAGGCGCGGGTCGTACGAGTAGGCGACCGCGTCGACGTCGGCGGGCTCGACGCCGCCTGCCTGCAGGCACCAGCGCGTGGCGGCGAGCGGCATCTCCCACGTCGAGAACGGGACCGGCTCCTTGCCGTGCTTGCGCCGGCTGAAGCGCTCCTCCTCCGCGGCTGCGACCGTGACGCCGTCCACGACGAGCGCCGCCGCCGGGTCGTGGAACACCGAGTTGATGCCGAGCACCCGCATGCGCGGCGCCGGTACCCACCACGCGCGGATGTAACGCGGGAACATGTGAGGCAGCGGTGGCGCCGCAAAGATCGACGACGAGATGGTCGGCACCGGTCGCGGAATCGACCATCTAGGGTGACCGCGATGCGCGTCCTCGTCATGGGGTGGTTCAGCACGGACGACGGCGAGATCACCGCCGGTGACATGCTGGCCTGCGCGACGGTGCGCGGGTGGCTGGCCGCGGCCGGCGTGCCGCACGACGTGGCGGCGATCCCGGGCTTTCGCAGCGACGGCGACGTCGGCGCCGAGCACGCCGATCCCGCGCGCTACAGCCACGTGCTCTTCGTCTGCGGGCCGGTCGCCTCGCCGAAGATCACCCGCCTGCTGCAGCGCTTCGAGCACTGCCGGCGGATCGCGGTCGGGGTGTCGATGACACCTGGCGCGGGCGGCTGCTTCGACGACGTGCTGCCGCGCGACGGAGGCGCGGTCGCGCGGCCCGACCTCAGCCTCGATGCGCCGCCGGCCGCGACCGCGGTCGTGGGCGTGACCCTCGGCCACCCGCAGCCCGAGTACGGAGAGCGCGGCCGCCACGACCTCGCGCACGGGCTCGTGCGCGACCTCATGCGCCGGACGCGGGCGGCTCCGCTGGAGCTCGACACGCGCCTGGACGCCCGCGACGCGCTCTCGTGCCGGACGGCCGAGCGCTTCACGTCGCTGATCGCGCGCGTCGACGCGGTCGTCACGACGCGCCTGCACGGGCTCGTGCTCGCGCTGCGCGCCGGTGTCCCAGCACTCGCGATCGACCCGATCGCCGGCGGCGCGAAGGTCGCCGCTCAGGCAGCGGCGCTCGGCTGGCCCGCCGCCCGCACGGTCGATGAGGCGGACGTTGCGGGACTCGCCGAGCTGCTGGACTGGTGCCTCACCGACGAGGCCGGCGCTCGCGCGGCGGACTGCGCGCGAGCGGGGCGCCGGCACCTGCGCGAGACGCGCGCCGAGCTCCTGGAGCTCCTCGGCGCGCCGTAGCTGATTCGGGCGTCGGCGAACGGAATCGAGGACCGGGCGCTCGCGACGAGCCAAGGCTGCGGGACCTGCCGGGCCCGGGCCGGCCGACGGCGATCGGCGACTCGTCCGCATACACGCGACGAACTCGCCAACGCGTGTGGCCGCTGCGCGGACGGTGAGCCCGAGTGACGACTCCGCGCGCGCCGCCGCGTGCGCCCGATCAGCGTGCATCTCACCCGACGCGCGCCTCAGCGCCCGTAGCAGCGCGCGCGCGAGTTGCGCTTGAGGTCGTCGAGCAGCGCCATCTCGGCCTCGACCGCGCGCGGCAGTGGACGCCGCTCGCGCAGGACGCGCGGCAGCTCGCGCAGCGCGTCGACGACGCCAAGGACCGTCGCCCCGTTCAGCGGCGACGAGCGCATGACGTGAACGCTCCAGCGCAACGCGGCCACCGTTGGGCGCCGGCCCCACGCGAACCACAGCGTGTTGCGCAGGCCCAGGCGCCGGACCAGCGGGGACGGCGCGGCGTGGTCGGGGACATGGCGGGCGTTGACGGCCGGGACGTAACGCAGCTCCCAGCCGCCGGCCAGCAGATCCGCCGCGAGGTGCTCCTCCGGCCCCCCGATGAGCAGACGCGCGTCGAAGCCGCCGGCCGCCAGGAAGGCCTCGCGGCGGACGATCGACACGCCTTCGAGGAACGACAGGATGCGATGACCCGGCAGGTCGGGCCGCCGGCCGGCGATCGGCGTGTCGACCATGTCGTCGTGCAGCGGCTCGCGGCGGCCCTCCTCGCCCACGCGCACGTGCGCGTTGATGAGCGCGATCTCGGGGTGGGCGTCGAGGATGTCCGCCGCCGCACGGAGCGCGCCGGGCTCGTACCAGCTGTCGTCCTCGGCGAACGCGACGTACGGCGCGTCGACGATCGCGACGCCGATGTTGCGGCCCGCGGCGCCGCGGTTCTCGGCGAGCCGGGCGACGTCGACTCGCGGAAACCGGCGCCGGATGAGCTCGGCCGTCCCATCGGTCGACGCGTTGTCCACGACGACGACCCGCGGCGCCTCGGGCAGCGCACTGAGCTGCGCGAGCGCGCGCCCGATCCGCTCGCGCGCGTTCATCGCGATGATCACGACGGCGACGCGCGGATCCGGCGCAGCGACCGCCGATGGCGCCGATATCGCCATGAGCCGCGAGGTTAGACCGCAGCTGCCGACGCACAAGCGGCGCGCTGGCCGACCGCCGGCCGTGACCTATGGCACGTCGCATGGCACGCGACCGTGGACCCGTCGAGAAGCTCGAGCGCCGCGAGGGCGTCAACCTCGGGCTGAAGGGACGGCGCGCGCTGGCCGGCAAGAGCGCGCTCGAGCGGCGGCCGTACCCGCCGGGCGAGCACGGCCGCCGCCGGCAGCGCGTCTCCACCTACGCCGAGCAGCTGCGCGAGAAGCAGCGCGCCAAGCGCTTCTACGGGCTGCGCGAGAACCAGTTCCGCCGGATCTTCGAGCGCGCGCGGCGCCGCAAGGGCGTCGTTGGCAACGAGCTGCTGACGCTGCTCGAGCTGCGTCTGGACAACGTCGTGACGCGGCTCGGGCTGGCGGCGACGCGGCGCCAGGCGCGGCAGATGGTGTCCCACGGCCACGTGACGGTCAACGGCCGGCGGGTCGACATCCCGAGCTTCGAGGTGACTCCCGGCGACGTCGTGTCGGTCCTGCCGGGCTCGGCCGCCGAGCCGATCGCGCGGGAGGCGACCGAGCTCGTCGAGCGGGTCCCGCCGTGGCTGCTGGCCGACCACGACGCGCTCGCGGGCCGCGTCCTGCGGCTGCCGCGCCGCGACGAGATCCAGACGCCCGTCGAGCCGCAGCGGATCGTCGAGCTGTACTCGCGCTGACGGATCGGCGGGGCGCTACGGCTCGCGCTCGCCGAGCACGATCGCCTCGGCCGCGCGCACGGCGTCGTCGACGAGCTCCTCGACCTCGGCCTTCGACTGCCGAAACGCGCCGAGCACGTGCGCGGAGACGATCTCCGGGTCGGTCGTGTTCGGCCGGCCGACGCCGACGCGCACACGCGCGAAGTCGGGTCCGCCGAGCTCGGCCTTCAGCGACTTGAGCCCGTTGTGGCCGGCGAGCCCGCCGCCGATGCGGGTGCGGACGTCACCGAACGGCAGGTCGATCTCGTCGTGCACGACGAGCACGCGCTCGAGCGGGAGCTTGTAGGCGCCGCGCGCCGGCCCGACCGAGCGGCCGGCCTCGTTCATGTACGTCTGCGGCAGCAGGACGGCGACGCGGGGGCCGCCGGGCCCGGTGCGCCCCTCGGTCAGCAGGCCGGCGTACTTCGACTTCGCACGCGGAAGCTCCCAGCGCTGCGCGAGCCGGTTGGCGACCTCGAAGCCGACGTTGTGCGGCGTGCCGGCGTAGCTCTTGCCGGGGTTGCCGAGCCCGACGACGAGCCAGTCGACCGGCGCGCCCGTACCGCCGCCGCGACCGGGGATGCGCACGGCCGGCGCCTATTCGCTGGAGGAGTCGCCCGCGTCGGCGGGCACGTCGCCCGCGGCGGCGTCCGCCGCGGAGCCCTCGGCTGCGCCGGCACCCTCGCCGACGACGCCGGTCTCCTGCTCGAGCTCGTCGAGCTCGGACTCCAGGCGCGGCGGGGTCAGCGTGGCGACAACCGTCTCCTCGAGATCGTCGAGCAGCGTGATGCCGGCCGGCACGGTGACGTCCGACAGCGTGGCCGTGTCGTTGATGTCCATCCCCGACACGTCGTGCGTGATCGACTCCGGGATCGACGTCGGCAGCGCCTCGATGTTGAGCTCGCGCGTGATCTGCTCGAGGACGCCTCCCTCGCGGACGCCCGGCGCATCCTCCGCGCCGACGAGCTCGAGCGGGACGACCGCGGCGATGGCGACGTTGAGGTTCACCCGCAGCAGGTCGACGTGCATCGTGTCGCCGCGGACCGGGTGGTACTGGGCGCTCTTGAGGATCGCGGGGGTCGCGTTGCCCTCGTCGACGACCTCGAGCACCGCGCCGCGGGCGGCGAGCGCGTGGCGCAGCTCGCGCGCGTCGACGCTGAACGTCAGCGGCTCGCTGCCGCCGCCGTACAGGATCCCGGGGACACGGCCGCTGCGGCGCAGGCGGCGCGTCGCGCGCGAGCCCTCGGGCGCGCGCGGCGAGATCGACAGCTTGGTGCTCTGGGAAGCCATGGCGACGGCGAAGGGTACCGAACGGGCCGCGGCGGCCGCCAATCCCCCGTCTACGTCCCGCCGAACTGCGGGGTCGACTTGAACAGGCGCTCGACGTCGAACCACGCGGGCTTCTTCGTCCCGTCGTAGCGCAGCAGGCCCTTCTCGTGGACCGGCGAGTCTGGATGCGGGTTGCCGCCGTCCCAGTTCGGCCGCACGCGGAACTCCTGCAGCGCCCAGTAGATCGAGCCGCTCAGCCAGGGCTTGGAGGCGTGCACGCCGAGATGGAAGTTCACGAAGTCCTGCTGGTACTCGTAGGTGCCCTTCTCCTGCACGGGCCCCGAGCGGTTGGCCTCGGCGCCGAACTCGGAGATGAAGATCGCCTTGTTGGGATAGCACGCGCGCATCGCGTCGAGGAAGCCCGACAGCGCGTCGCGGTCGGCGATCTGCCCGTTGGGGCCCGGGTACCAGCCGAAGTACTCGTTGATGCCGACGACGTCGAGCGGCGCGTACTGCGGGCGGCAGCCCGCCGACGGATAGCCGGCGACGGCGAGCCCGATCGGGCGCGTGGGATCCAGCGCCTTGGCCTGGCGGACGGCGCGCTCGATGTAGTTCTGCTGCACCGGGCCGGGCCGCGCCGACAGCTCGTTGCCGATCGACCACAGCATGATCGAGGGGTGGTTCTGGTTGGCGAGGATGTTGTCCTCGAGCTCGCGCGCGGCGAGCTTGCGGACCTCCAGGCGCTTGAGGAACTTCGTCTTGACGGCGTAGACGGGGATCTCCGACCAGATGAGCAGGCCCTCGCGGTCGGCGAGCTCGTGCATCTCGGGATGCAGCGGATAGTGCGAGCGGAGGACCGTCGCGCCGAGCTCCTTGGCCTGCGCGATGATCTGCTGCCGTCGCGCGCTGCCGATCGCGAACCCGGCAGAGGGATCGTCCTCGTGGATCCCCACGCCGCGCAGGTCCAGCGGGCGGCCGTTGAGATCCAGCCGGCCACCGACGACCTTGATCGAGCGGATCCCGCTGTGCAGCGAGTAGCCGACGACCTTGCGCCCGCCGCTGCGGACCGTGAAGCGCGCTTGGTAGAGATGCGGGCTCGGCGGCGACCACAGCTGCGGGTGGGCGACGCGCACGCGCGCGACGAACGTCGCGAAGCGCTTGGAGCCGACGGTCTTCGTGCCGAGCGCCAGGCGCTGGCCGCCAAACGTGCCGGCGACGTGGACGCTGCTGGGCGCGTCGCCGTAGTTGCGCACCGTCACGCGCGCGAGCACGCTCGCGGCGCACGTCGCGCAGGGCAGCTCGGGGCGTACGAGGAGGCTCGAGATGTCGATCCGGTCGACGCGCTGGAGGTAGACCTCGCGCAGGATGCCGCCGTAGTTCCACCAGCCGCCGGCCGGATCGCCGGAGCCCGTCAGGCCGGACGGCGGGAAGTCCGTGCGCAGGCGGCGGTTGTCGACGCGGATGACGAGCCGGTTGACGCCGCCTCGCTTGAGCAGGCCGCGCGGCAGCCGCAGCGCCCACGGCAGGTAGGCACCGGTGTTGCGCCCGATCGGCCTGCCGTTGAGCCAGACGGTCGAGCGGTAGTTGACCGACTCGAAACGCACGAGCCAGTCCATCCGCGCGCTCCGGTCGGGCAGGTGGAAGTCCTTGCGGTACCAGCCGGTGGTGCCGGTCATCGACGCCACCGAGTTGTCGCCGACGTTCCACGCGTTCGGGACCGTGGTCGACGTCCAGCCGGCGGTCGATGACTGGCGCTGGAAGCCGTCGCGCTGCCCCACCCCGGCGGTGTCGAGCCGGAAGAGCCAGGTGCCACCGAGGAGGTAGCGGTTGTCGGGCCCGTCGCGGTAGATCGTGCCGCGGGTGATGCCGTCGGCGGCGAGCGCCGGGACCGCGGACGCCGCGGCCCCCGCTGCGCAGGCGAGCAGGGCGATCGAGAGTGCGAGCAGGCGGGCGATGCGCATCGTCTTCGGGGGGCAGAACACCGCCTGCGGATGCGAGTTGTGCTGCTCTTACTGACAGCTCGCTTCGCGGCCGATCGGCGCGCTGAGGCGCAGGAGGGTAACCGACGTCCCGGCGAACACGTTGCCGGCGCGCCGCACGAGCACGCACTGCACCGTGGTGAGCCGCCCGGGCGTGAACCAGACGACCCGCGTGGGCTTCGTCCGCGAGCCCAGGGCGTGCGCCGTGCCCGACTGGTAGAGCGGGATCTTCAGCTCCCCGTGACCGCGCAGGCTCCGCGCGTTGGACCGCACGGTCGCGACGCAGGCCGGATCGCGACAGGCCAGCCAGCGCAGCATCCCGCCGGCATCGCCGCGGGACTGCGCGCGCAGCAGCTCGACGACCTGGCCGCGCTCGTCGGTGTCGGCGGAGAGCCAGCGGGCGACGAGGACGCTCACGCCGAGGAAGACGGTCACGGCCACGACGATGATGACAAGGCGCTTCACGCCCTCATTCTGGACACGGCCGTCCGGCGACGGCGCAGCCCGCGCGACGGGCGGTCAGCCGGTCGGCTGGAAGTCGTCGCCGTTGAGCTCCAGGAAGCGCTGGATCGAGGCCTCCTGCTGGTCGAGCCGGCGGGCCACGTGGCGGGCGTGCTCGGCGGCGCGCTGCTCGAAGTCCTCCAGGCAGCGCTCGGGGTCGTCGGAGAGCTGGTAGACGTGGGCGAGGTCTGGCTGCGCGCAGACGATCCCCATCGGCGGCCGGCCCTCGGCGAGGGTCCGCGCGCCGCAGACCGCGGCGACGAGCAGCCGCCGCTCGGGCGCCGTCAGCGCGACCGGCATGAGGCGGTGGGCGGGCAGGCGGACGTGGAGGTCGATCGAGCGGTCGATCGCGACGTCGTCGCCGGTTGCCGCGGCGAGCTCGCCGGCCCATAGCGACAGGACCGTGTCGGCCGCCACGATCGCGTCGCGCAGCGCGCGCGCCTGCGCGGCGTAGAGCTCCTCCGCCTCGTCGCGCGAGCCGGCGTCGGCGAGGTCGAGGTCGCACGGCACCCGCAGGAGGTCGGACGCGCCGACGGCCGACCCGGCGGGCAGCCCGCCGTGGGCTACGTAGGTCTGTAGCGTGCCGAGGTCGGGGCGGCCGTGGAAGATGACCGTGAGCGCCTCCGACACGGCCAGATCGGCGACCTTGAGCGCCACGGACACGGACGCCTGAGCGTCGATGAGCGCGCGCTGCAGCAGGTCGTCCGATGGGTCCACGTCAGTCCTCCTTGATTCTTGGAGTCATGGTGACGGCCTAGGGGTACCCTGCGCAACCATGAAGATTCTCTACAAGCCGTTCGGAATCATCGTGGGCATCATCGCGGGCATCCTCGCGCGGCAGGTCTTCAGCCAGATCTGGGGCCGCATCGACGAGCGCGAGCCCCCGAAGCCCACGACCAAGGAGACGACCTGGGGCAAGCTCCTCGGGGCGGCGGCCATCCAGGGCGCCACCTTCGCGGTCACCAAGGCGGCCGTGAACCGCAGCGGCGCCAAGGGCTTTCAATGGCTCACCGGGATCTGGCCCGGCGAGAAGCGACCCGAGAAGGAGTGACGGCGCCGGCGGCCTCGAGCTGGCGCAGGACGAAGCCGCGCTCGGCGAGCACGGCGAGATCGTCCTCGAAGGCCGCGAAGTCGCGGGCGCGTAGGTGCTCCAGCGGAACGCCATTCGGTCCGCGCCGGCGCAGCCAGCGCCGCAGCAGCCCGGGCCCGACGCGCGCCGCCGCCTCCTCCGTGAGGTCGAGCAGGATCGGCAGCTCGGGCCGGTGGTCGAGGTCGCCAGCGAGGATCGCGACCGGGTCGGCCGCGAGGACCTCGCAGAGCTCGTCGTCGGAGAGCCCGAGGCGCTCCATGAGGTCGGCAGCCGGCGAGTCCACGGCCGTCAGAAGCGCTGGGCTATCACGAGGTTGGAGCTGTCATACGGCGACGGCGCCGACTGCGCTTGTACTCGTCCACCCATTGCGGCGTCGAGTACCACGTCCCCTGATGCTTATGTGCCTTCAGGCGGCCACGTTGAGCGGCTGCCACGAGCGCGTAGTGTGAGAGATCGGCATCGGCGAGCCCGGCCAACGGCACCACGCTGAGGGGCCCCGCAAGCTTCGGCATCAGAAACCGAAAGATCCCCTCTCGTACGGATCGGGCGAGAAGCTCTCCCAGTGGTCCCGGA
>DASWQM010000160.1:0-33023 GCA_036403675.1 Solirubrobacteraceae bacterium
ACGAGCGCGAGCTCGCGACTCCCGGCGCCGTCCTCGACGGGCGGCCGGCCGGTGGCCCGGCATCGGCGCCCGCCGACCGGCCGGACCTCGTCGTTCGCTGAGGGCCGCGTGTGGTCGGACGCCGCGGCGCGTGCGGGGCTCGCCCGTGTGGCCTATGCGGCGCCGCGCGTCACCCGTCGCAGTGCGAGACGAACGGTGCTCGCTCTTCCAGCCAAAAGCGGCCGTGACCGCGCGGTCCGCTCGCCTACGGGCTCAGGCGCTGCGCTCGCGCCAAGCCCACAGCACGCCGTTGCGGTCGTGCTCGTGGTCGGCGTCGACGATGTGCGTGAAGCTTCCGGCTCGGAGGAGCCTGATCGCCTCCGCGCGGGCATCCGGCTGCGGACAGTGGATGCTGTGCCACTCGAGGCGGATGATCCCCGCCTTCATCGTGGCGAAGCGGCGGTCGGCGAGGATCGCCCACTCCCCGCCCTCGCAGTCCATCTTGACGAGGTCGGCGCCGTCGCCGAGCTGCTCGTAGAAGTCGACGGTCGGCACGGTGACCGTGCCGTCCTCATGCGTGCGCGCGATGTGCGCCTCGGCGCCCAGGTCCGGCACGAAGCTCAGCTCGCCGACCGCGTTGGCGACGGCTGCAGCGACGACCGTCCAGCGGCGTCCGTCGTCGTTGGCGGCGACGGTCTGGCACAGCATGTGGCGGTTGGACGGGTCGGGCTCGAACGCGGTGATCCGGGCCTCGGGCCAGCGCCCGAGCGCGAAGACGCCGAAGAGCCCGATGTTTGCGCCGACGTCAAGGATCCTCGGTGCCGCGAGCGCGTCGAGCGCCGCGGCGACCTCGGCCGGCGGCTGGTAGCTGTTGAGCGCGTCGCCGCGCGCGAAGATCTTGTTGAGGATCACGACGTCGCCGGTCCGGTGACGGACGTGCACCGTCAGCCCGGAGTCGCGGAGGCGGTAGCGCCCCGTCGTCTTGCCTTCGAGCTCGCGCGCCACGAACCGCGCGCGCTCGCGCACGACCGTGAGGGCTCGCCCCGTGACGATCTGGCGCTGCGCCGGAGCGCTCTTGATGACCGAGCGGACGACCGGCGAGCGGTCGATCACCGTGCGAGCCAGCCGCCCACCGCGCTCGCTGATGCCTTGGGTGAGCGCTCCGCCCGCCAGGGTGACGTGGCCTTGTGGGGTCATGTGGGGCGTTTCTCCTTGAACGAGGACTCGACGTGCCGGGAGCCCGGCGCTCACCCCAAAGAACGCGCGAGCCAGGACCTGACTTCTGCGCAAGGACGCCGCCGCGCAAGCCGTTTCTCGCTCGAGGTCCATGGACATGAGCGTCGACGCCGTCATCGTCAGCTACAACAGCCGCGACACGCTGCTCGACGCCGTGCGTCCGCTCCTGGCGATCCCCGGCGTGACCGTGACCGTCGTCGACAACGCGTCGTCGGACGGCTCCCTGGACGTCCTCGAGGGACTGCCGGTGAGAACCGTCCAGTCCGGGCGCAACGGCGGCTTCGGCTTCGGCTGCAACCTCGGGACGGCGACGGGCGACGCGCCCTACGTCCTGTTCATCAACCCCGACGCACGGATCGAGCGCGCCGATCTCGAACGCCTCGTCGCGGTCCTCGCCGCCGAGCCCCAGACCGCCGTCGTCGGCCCGCGGCTGCTGGACGGCGCCGGCACATTGATCCCGAACCTGCGCCGCCGCCAGCGCCTCGCGTCGATCTGGGCGCAGGCGCTGTTCCTCCACCGGGTCGCGCCGCACGCTCGCTGGGCCAACGAGCTCGACTACGGGGCGCAGGCGCACGAGTCGGTCGGCTACCCCGAGTGGATCTCCGGCGCGTGCATGCTCGCGCGCCGCGACATGCTCGAGCGCGTCGGCGGCTTCGACGAGGCCTTCTTCCTCTACGGCGAGGACATGGATCTCTGCGTCCGGCTGCGCGCCGCCGGCGGTCTGGTCCGCTACGAGCCGGGCGCGACGGTGCGCCACACGGAGGGGCAGTCGGCGCCACGCACGAGCCTCTACCCCGTCCTCGCTCGCAGCCGCGCGCTGTACGCCCGCAAGCACTCAGGACCGATCTCGACCGCGCTGCAGCGAGCCGGCGTGGCGGTCGAGGCGCTCACCCACGCCGTCGCGAACCTCCGCCGGCCCGCGAACGCCCGCGGCCATGCGGCGGCGCTGCGAGCGACGCTGCGAGATCCGGCATGACCGCGGCGGCCGTCCACAACATGAACTTCCACGGCGTCGGCGAGCCGCCGCGGTCGCTCGCGCCAGGCGAGGCGATGGTCTGGCTCCCGCTGGACCGCTTCCGCGCAACGCTCGACGCCGTCGCGGGGCGCGGGGACGTCCGCATCTCCTTCGACGACGGCAACCGCTCCGACATCGATCTCGCGCTGCCCGCGCTCACCGAACGCGGCCTGACGGCGACGTTCTTCGTGCTTGCCGGCCGCCTCGACGACCCGCGGCACCTCGGCGTCGAGGACGTCCAGCGGCTCGTCGGCGCGGGGATGACGATCGGCTCGCACGGCCTCCATCACCGCAACTGGCGGCGCTGCGGCGACGATGAGCTCATCGCCGAACTCGCTGAGTCGCGGCGCGTCCTCGAAGCGATCACGGGAGCGCCCGTGGCACAGGTGGCGGTGCCGTTCGGCGCGTACGACCGGCGCGTGCTCGGCCATGCCCGCCGCGCGGGCGGATACGAGCGCGTCTTCACGAGCGACGGCGGTCCCGCCAGCGCCGGCGCGTGGCTGCAGCCGCGCACGTCGGTGAGCAACGACGGCGCCCCGGCGCAGCTGACGCCGGACCCGCATCCGCTCGCATCGGCGCGCCGCAGCGTCAAGCGGTGGGTGAAGCGATGGCGGTGAACGGGCACGTCAACGGCGCACGCGTCGCAGCCGGCGCGGAGCCGGCGGGCCCCATCCTGATCGGCTTCGCCGGTGCGCTCGCGGCCCCCGAGGCCGCGGAGAGCCTCATCGGGGAGGGTCTCGATGTCACCGCGTTCGCCCCACGCGGCAGCCGGCCCGCCCTGCGCCGCGACCGGCGCGTCCGCGTCGACGAGATCGCCCCGCCCGACGTGAGCGCGAACGACGCCGTGGCCGATCTCGCCGATCTCGCGCGGGCGCGCGGCGCCATCGCGCTCATGCCGCTCGACGACGCGTCGCTGTGGCTGTGCGACCGCGCCGCGGCGCGGCTCGACGGCGTCCCGGTCATCGGCCCGACCGGCGAGCAGGCGCGGCTGGCGGTCGACAAGCGGCTGCAGATCGCCGCCGCCCGCCGCGCGGGCCTGTCAGTACCCGACACGCGGATCGCGCAGACGCCGGACGACATCGTCGGGCTCGACGCGTTCCCGCTCGTGCTGAAGCCGTCGCTGGCGATCGAGGAGCGAGGCGACGTGCTGTCGCGCGGCTGCGCCCGCGTCTGCGCGGGCCCGAGCGAGCTGGCCGCCGCGGCAGGCCAACTCGTCGACAGCTTCCCGTTGCTCGCGCAGCCGTGGCTGCGCGGCACGGGCGAGGGCCTGTTCGGCATCGCGGTCGGCGGCGAGGTGTTGCACTGGAGCGCGCACCGGCGCCTGCGGATGGTCAATCCCCAGGGCTCGGGATCGAGCGCCTGCGTCTCGCTGGCACCGGACCCCCAACTCACGGAGGCCGGCGCGCGGATGATGCGCGACGTCGGCTGGGACGGCCTGTTCATGCTCGAGTTCCTGCGCGACCGCGACGGCACGGCGTGGTTCATGGAGCTCAACGGCCGCGCGTGGGGCAGTCTCGCGCTCGCCCGCCGGCTCGGGCTCGAGTACCCGGGGTGGGCGGCGCGCGCGCGGTTGCGTCCGGAGTCCCCTCCGGACCCGGTCGTCGCGACGCCCCCGCAGCCGGTCGTCTGCCGCCACCTCGGCCGCGAGATCCTCCATCTGGCGAGCGTCATCCGGGGGCCCCGCTCCGCTGCGCTCGACGAGTGGCCGTCGCGCTGGGGTGCGCTCCGCGACGTGGCCCGCGTCCGCCGCAGCGAGCGCTGGTACAACTGGTCGTCAGCGCGCCGCCCAGGCGTCTTCTTCGACGACACGCTGCAGACCGTGCTGGAGCCGGTGCGCAAGCGGAGCACGCGGTGACCGCCCTGCGCGTCGCGGCGCACGTGCACTCCACGTGGTCCTACGACGGCGAGTGGGCGCTCGAGGACCTCGCGCGCGCCTTCGCGCGGCGCGGCTACGACGCCGTGCTCATGTCCGAGCACGACCGGACCTTCGACGACGCGTCGTGGGAGCGCTTCTGCGCCGCCTGCTCGGCCGCGAGCGCGTGCGGCGCCGTGCTCGTGCCCGGCATCGAGTACAGCGACGCCGCCAACTGCGTGCACGTCCCGGTCTGGGGCGCGCCGGGGTTCCTCGGGCGCGACCGTCCCACCGGAGAGCTGCTCGCCGACGCCCGCGCGGCCGGTGCGCTCGCGGTCATCGCGCATCCCGATCGTCGCGAGGCGTGGCGCACGCTCGATCCAGAATGGCTCGAGCTCGCGTACGGCATCGAGATCTGGAACCGAAAGTGCGACGGCTGGGCGCCGAGCCGGTCGGGGCTCGAGCTCGCCGCCGGCGGCCATGGGCTGCGGCCGTTCGTCGGCCTCGACTTCCACTCGGCGCGGCAGTTCTTCCCGCTGGCGATGGTCGCGTCCGACGGCGGCGCCGCGAGCGTCGAGTCGGTGCTGCGCGCGCTGCGAGCCGGAGCGCTCGAGCCCGTGGCGTTCGGATCGCCCGCCGGCCGGTTCGCGCACGGTCGCGGCCTGGAGGCCGCGCGAGCGAGCGAGCGCGTCCGGCGCCCGCTGGCGCGTGCGTACCGGCGCGCGTCGCGGATCGTTAGCGCGCGGCGCTGAGGCGCCGCAGGGGCGCGGCGGCGATCACGCCGGCCGGCAGCAGCCGGCGCAGCGCCGTGGCGAGGTCGGCCGCCGTCGCCGGGAACCACGCCCGCAGGGCGGAGAGGTAGGCGATCGCGCCCACGGTCCCGACGCCGGCGAGATGGACGAGCGCCGGCACGTGCAGCGACCGTAGGCCCCACTCCGCCGGTGCCGCTACCGCGACGAGCGCCACGCAGCTCAGCGTCGCGGGCGCGATGTCGGCCCACAGGACGCGCAGCCCGGTCGAGCCTTCCCCGCGCAGGAGCACCTCGTAGCCGATGACGAGGAAGACCGTGTGCACCACCGAAGCGCCGATCGCGACCGCCGCCAGACCGTGCGATGCGACCGCGATGACGACGCTCGCATAGACGACGAAGTGCGCGACGCCGTAGCCGAGCAGCGCGCGTGACCGTCCCGCCGCCATGAGCGCCGATCCGGCCGCATCGGTGACGAGCACCGCCGCACCGCCGAGCGCGAGGATCTGCGTCGGCAGCACCGCCGGCTCCCAGCCCGGGCCGAAGGCCCACGGGACGAGCACCGGCGCGAGCAGCGCGAGGCTCACGAGCAGCGGGAACAGCACGACCGTCAGCAGCTGCACCATCCGCTGGCGCAGCGCGAGCATCGCCTCGGCGTCGCCGGCGCGGGCGAGCACCGGGAACGCCATCTGCGTCATGAGGACGCTGATCTTGCGCTGGTACTCGACGGAGAGCTGGTAGCCGCGCCAGTAGAACCCGGCCTGCGCCGTCCCGAGCTTCGCCCCGATGATCGCGTAGTCGCCGTTGCGAAAGCCCGTCCACGCGATCGTGGCGAGCGCCGCCGGCCCGCCGTACGGAAGCAGCTCGCGCATCGCGCGCGACCGCCAGCGCGGCAGCGGCGGCCGCGCGAACGCAGTCGCCAGCACGACGGCCGCGGCCATCCCGGCCATGCAGCCGAGGAGCAGCGCCTCCGCATCGAGGCCTGCGACCGCGAGGCCGATCGTCGCGACGGCGCGGGTGATGTTCGCCGCGAGGTCGAGAAGGCTCAGCCGGCGGAAGTCCAGGCGGCGGCGAAGCATCGCGACCGGCACGGCGTAGATCGCGCCGAGCAGGTACCACGGCGCCGCGAGCGCGACGAGGTCGGCGGTCCGGTGGCCGAACAGCGGAGCCACGACGACGACCGCGGCCGCGAGCGTGGCAAGAGCGAGGACCACGCCGACGAGCAGGCTCAGCACCACCCCGCCCTGGAGATGCGCGAGGCTCACCGCGCGGCGCTGTACGATCGCGCTCCCGATGCCCTCCATCGGCATCGTCAGCGCAAGCTCCTGCACGATCACGACGATCGCGAAGATGCCGAACTCGGCAGGCGGGATGAGCCGCGCGAGCACGACCATCGAGCCGAA
The DNA here is from genome assembly GCA_036403675.1 of Solirubrobacteraceae bacterium. Lineage (GTDB taxonomy): Bacteria > Actinomycetota > Thermoleophilia > Solirubrobacterales > Solirubrobacteraceae > CADCVQ01. The sequence goes on from DASWQM010000160.1 coordinate 6,234, forward strand.
CAACGCGACCTCGATGACGATCCGCGCGTACGTGATCCAGCGAAGCCCCGTTCCCGCCGCGTCGACGAGCTGCTCGGTGCTGCGGACGTCGCCGAGCTCGTCGTCCGGCGCCATCAGAGGTCCATCTACAGCTCGCGTATGACGCGCGCCGGGTTGCCTGCCGCGATGACCCCCGACGGGATCGAGGAGGAGACCACGGCGGCGGCGCCGATGACCGAATCCGAGCCGATCGTCACGCCCTTGAGGATCGTGACGCTCATGCCTACGAAGACGTTGTCGCCGATCTCCACCGGCGCCATCCGCTGCTCGCCGTCGCGGCGGCGCCACGGATCGAGGTCGTGGAAGTTGCTGTCGAAGATCTGGATGTGGGCGCCGAAGAGGCCGTCGCGGCCCACGCGGATCCCGGCGCCCTCGCTCTTGATCATGAGGTTGTTGTTGAACTCGGTCCGATCACCGACCTCGATGCGCGCCTGCGGCCGTGACGCCTCGACGTGGCAGTAGCCGCTGTAGAAGAGCGGCGAGTTGCGCCAGCCGAACTGCACCCCCTCGCCCAGCACCACCTCACCCGGGCCGACGAACAGCACCGGCTGCAGCCGGATCGGGCTGCCGGAGAGCCGCGGGCAGGTCGACAGCATCCCGTACTTGTAGATCCGCGGCCGCTGGACGAGGTCCTCCAGCGCCGGCCGCGCGACGCGCCCGAAGATCCGCCGCGGCAGTGAGCGGCGCGGGCCGGCCGCCTGCACGACGTGCTCGAGGACCTCCGCCTCGGCGCGCCGACCCGAGTCACGCGCGTCGTCGGCGAGCTCGATCGCGCGCTCCAGCGCGGGCGGGCGGCTGGGCTGGGCGTTGTACGTCATCGATGAAGAACGTGTCGCCCGGCCCGGGCTTCCGCACGCCGCGAAAGTCCGCCCGCCGGTCGACGTTGCTCCTCCGGAGGCCCGCACGCGCCCGGCTGCGCATGACCCGTATCCCCACACCGACATCTCCGAAGCTGCGCATCATCGCGGCGATCGCGCTCTGCGCCGCGCTCGCCTGGCTGGCCGCGATCGCGAGCGTCAGCTCGGTGAGCCTGCTGCCGCCGAGCATCAAGCCTCGCCAGCTCGCCATCGCGGGTGCGAGCGCCCGCGTCATCGTCGACTATCCGCGCTCGCTGCTGAGCGATCGCCTCGCCACCGACGGCGATTACCGGACGCTCCAGAAGCGAGCGGTGCTGCTCGGCAACCTCATGGCCAGCCCGCCCGTGAGCCGGCTGGTCGCCCGCCGCGCCGGCCTGCGGCCGCAGCAGCTCGCCGCAAAGGCACGCGTGACCGCAGCCGTGCAGGACGCGTTCAGCGACGTCGTCAGCGAGAAGCGGGCGACCGAGCTGCGCGAAGCCGCGTTGCAGTTCCAGCTCGAGGTCCAGCCGGACCCCGTCGTCCCGACGCTCGGGGTCTATGGGCAGGCGCCGACCGTGGCCGAGGCCGAGCGGATCGCGGACGCCGCGGTGCCGGCGCTGCGCGAGTACCTGCAGTCGCTCGGGACCCGGGAGGGCGCGGATCCGAGCCGGCAGATCGTGCTCGAGCAGCCGGCGCCGGCGCGCGGCGCGATCATCAACGGTGGCGCGAAGGGCGAGATCTTCGGCCTGACGTTCGTGTTCGTGTTCCTGCTGGGGATCTTCGCGCTGCTGCTGGGCGGCAAGCTGCGCCGCCGCCTCGCAGGCGGCAGCGGGCTGCGGGCGCCCGACGCCGCGCCGGCGGGCGAGGCCTGGCTGCCGGCGGGCGGGTCCGCGCCGCGCGTGCGTCCGTCCCCCGCGTTCGGCCCCGCGTTCGCGTGGCACCCGCTGGCGATGACGCCGCTCGTCGCCGGCGCAGGCGCGCTGACCGCGCCGGGCACCGTGCGCCGCACAGCCGACCAGCGGCTGGCGACGGTGTCGCGGCGCGCGGCGCTGAAGGCCGGCGACTGGCCGCGCACGACGCGCGTGCTGCCGTGGATGATCGCCGGGTTGATCTGGATCGTCTGGCTGGTGCCCTTCAACGAGATCCAGCTGTCGTACTCGCTTCCGATCGACCTGAAGTTCGATCGGCTCGTGCTGCCGTTCCTCGTCGCGACCTGGGCGCTGGCGCTTGGCGCGGGCGGCGTCGGCGCGCCGCGGATGCGGCTGACCTGGATCCATATCGGGATCGCCGGCGTCGCGCTCGCGTACCTGCTCAGCCTCGTCGTCGGCGCGCGCCAGCTCAACCAGTCGCTCGAGCTCGACACGTCGGTCAAGCAGCTCACGCTGCTCGTCGCCTACATCTCGCTGTTCCTCATCGTCGCGAGCTCGGTGCGCCGCACCGAGGTGCCGGCGTTCCTGAAGTACACGCTCGTGCTCGCGGTGATCTGCGCGCTCGGGACGATCTGGGAGTACCGCTTCTCCTACAACATCTTCTACTCGGCCGCGCACGCGGTGCTGCCGGGGATCTTCACGGTCGGGGAAGCCGAGGCCTCGGCCGTCGATGCGATCGGCCGACGACTTGTGCGCGGGCCGGGGGCCGTGCCGCTGGAGGCGGTGACGATGCTCGCGATGGGCCTGCCGATCGCCGTCGTCGGGCTGATCCAGTCCAAGGTGACGCGCGCGCGCATCCTCTACGGCATCGCGGTCGCGATCATCCTCGCCGCGACCGTCTCCACGGAGCGCAAGAGCGCGCTGATGGCACCGCTGTCGGTGTTCGTGACGCTCGCGTACTTCCGGCGCCGGGAGCTCATGCGCCTGGCGCCGCTCGGCGTCGTGATCGGCGTGATGATGCTCGCCCTGACGCCGGGTGCGGCCCAGTCGGTCGTCGGGCAGGTGAGCGGAAGCAAGAGCGGCGTACCGACGGTCAGCGACCGCACGTCCGACTACGACGCTGTGCGGCCCGACGTCTTCTCGCACATCGCGTTCGGGCGCGGCTTCGGCAGCTTCAAGCCTCCTGTCCACCGAGTCCTCGACATGGAGCTGCTGGGGACGATCGTCCAGGTGGGCGTCTTCGGTCTGCTCGCGTACTTCTTCATGATCGGGACGATCGTCGCCGTCGCCCGGCGGCCGATCCGCGAGCGAAGACCACTCGAGGCGGCAGCGGCGCTGTCGGCGGCCGGCGCGGCCATCGTGCTGCTCGTCGTGTCGTCGCTCTTCGACGTCATGTCGTTCCCGCATTGCCCATACATCGCGCTGTGGATGGCGGGGCTGCTCGCGGTCGTCGTCAGGCGAGATCCTGAGCCCGAGCCGGGGGCCGCATGGAGTTCCTGAACGTCTTCGCCGTGCTGTGGCGGCGGCGGATCGCTGTCGCGCTCGGCGTGCCCGTCGCGGCGCTCGTGGGCCTGCTGCTGGTCGGCGCGCTGCCGTTCGGTCCTGGGTCGGGCGCCAGCCCAGGCCGAGGCGTCGCGGAGGCGCGCGTCATGCTGGACCACCACAAGCCGATCCTCGCCGACCTCAGCGCGGTCTCCGACACCCTCGGCACCCAGGCGGCGCTGCTCGCAGAGGTCATGGCCGGCGACGACCAGCGCAACGTCATCGCACAGCGTGCGGGCGTGCCGCCGTCGGAGCTGCTCATCCACAGGCCCCAGGTCGCCCAGCTCTTCGCGCCGGGGCTGCTGGCGCAGCGTGCGGGCGACGCCGTGGCGGGGCTTCCCGCGCCGAGCGTCATCAGCGTCGCGGCGGCGTCTCCGCTGCCGGTGCTGACGATCGACGTCAGCGCTCCGTCCGAGCTCACCGCGCGGCGGATCGCGTCGGCGGCGCGCGACACGCTCGAGGAGGTCATGGCCACACGAGCGCCGACCGTGGGCCGCAGCCTCGTCGTACGCCCGCTCGGCTCCGTGCGGTCCGTCGCCATGCCGGGGAGCCAGCGCTCACGGCTCATCGGGGTCGCCGGCGCGCTCTTCATCTTCATCTTCTGGACCTGCTCGGTCGTCGTCCTGCACGGTGTGCTGCGGGTGTGGCGGCGCGCGACGGAACCGTCCGGCGCAGCCGCTGCGGCGTGACGCGCGCGACGACCTCCCGGCGCTGTGAGAGCCGCTAGATCCCGCGCGTCCTCAGGCGCAGCCGCCTGAGGTGGACCTGCACGCGGTGCGCGGCGCCGGTCGCGACGAACGCCGGGAACCACTGCGAGCGGCCGGCGCCGATCCGGCGCCGCAGCCGGTAGCCGTGCCACTCGCGCAGGCGCTCGGCGGCGGGATAGACGTCGAGCGCAAACGCGAGCAGCTCGTCGACGAGTGCGGCGTCGGGGCCGTCCACGCGGCCGCGGTCGACCGCGCGGCTGGCCTGCCACAGCGCTTGGCGCGCAAGCCCGCGGGCCGCAGTCGCCTGCAGCCGCGGCGCGTCGTCGACGAGCGCGGCGCAGCGGGCGAAGAACGAGTCGAACGCGGCGCGCCGGTTGCGCAGGTCGACCATCGGGCCGGCGTCGCTGCGCAGCATGCTGCCGGCGTGGATGCGGTAGATCGCCTGCTGCGCGCGGACGTACGCGACGTCGGAGACGGCGGCGATCCGCAGCCACATGTTGAGGTCGCTCGTGTGATGACAGCCGGGGTCGTAGCCGCCGACCGCGCGCTGGACGCTCGTGCGCACGACAACCTCCGGCGACGAGATGCAGTTCTGCGTCGAGCGGCAGCGCACGCGGATCCAGTCCTGACCACGCGAGACGCGAGTTCCGAGCCAGGCGCTCGTCGATCGTGGCAGCGGCCGGCCGCTGTAGGCGAACGCCGTGCGCCCGTAGACCATGCCGACGCTCGGCCGCTGCTCCATGACGCTCGTCGCGCGTCGCAGCGATCCCGGCGTCAGCTCGTCGTCGGCCGAGAGCAGCACGACGTAGTCGCTCTGCGCCCATTCCAGGCCCTCGTTCGCAGTCGCGATGAGGCCGCGGTTGTCGGCATGGCGCACGTACTCCACGCGCTCCTCCGTAGCGGTGAGCCGGCCCGCCACCGCCTGCGTGTCGTCGGGCGAGCAGTCGTCGACGATGAGCACGCGGACGTCGACGCCGTCCTGCGAAAGGACGCTCGCGACGCACCCCGGCAGGACGTCGGCGTACCGGTAGCAGGGCACGATGACGCTGACGGTCGGCAGGCTCATGCGCCCTCCACCGGCACGGCCAGCCGCGCGTCGACGACATTGCGCAGGATCCGCTCGACCTGCGCGGCCGAGTCGTCCCACGTCGTGCTGCCGACGCTGGCCGCCGCCGCCCGTGCGCGCGCAACGCGCTCGGCGGGCGGGCGCTCGACGAGCCTGCAGAGCGCGTCCGCAAGCTCGAACGGCGTCGCCGGCGCATACTCGACATGCGGGTTGTCGAGCACCAGGCGATTGTGCTCGGCGTCGTTGACGACCGGGATGCAGCCGGCGCCGAGCAGCTCGTGGGGCACGAGCGACACGTTCGTCGCCGACAGCGAGAGGCCCGCGATGCAGCGGTTGTAGAGCGCCCCGAGCTGAGCGGGCGTCAGCAGCCCGTGATCCGTTGCGCGGAACGCATGTCCCGGAGCCGGCTCGCCGTAGAGGTGGATCTCGACCTCGGGATGGCGCGCGGCGAACAGCTCCAGCGTCAGGACCGCGAGCTCGTGCGCGCGCCGGGGCGTCGACGGGCGCGAGTAGTAGCAGACGCCGGTGCGCTCGCGGGCGCAATCGATCGTGGGGTCCAGCGCATAGAGCTCGAGGTCACAGGCGAAGTCGAAATGGTCGGCGGGCATCCCGTACTCGCGCGTGAGGCGCTCGGCGAGCCAGCGCCCCGCCGTCACGCCGTGGAAGCCGAAGCGGTACGTCGCCTCGGCGAGCAGCGCCTCGCTGCCGGCCGGGAAGAACGACGGCTCGAAGTCCTGGACGAAGTAGCAGCGCACGCCCTTCGCAGGCGACGCGAGCACGGGATACGCCGAGCCCCAGCCGGTGGCGAGCACGACGTGCGCATCCGCGATTCCGTCCGCGAGGTCGCGTACCTCGGCGCGGACCCACGGCCACCACTGCCGGATCGTCCGGCGATGCTGGTCGATCTCCCAGCCGTGGCGATCCTGGAGGTAGACGACGCAGGTGTGACCTGCCTGCTCCAGCGCGGCGACCATGCGGAACATCGTCGTGTGGCCGCCGGCGCCGGCGCCCGGCGGCACGCAGACCCACGCGATCTCGAGCGGCTGGCCCGGACGTAGCGGGGCCGGCTCGGGGAGCACCCAGCCGCCGGCGGCGATCTCCGCCGCGCGCACGAGGTCGGCCTGATCCACGGGTAGTGGCCGCGAGCCGTCCGGCGCGAGGGCGTGGGCGGCGCGTTCGCGCAGGCGCATCGCGATGCCGGCCGGCCCCTCGCTCTGCAGCAGCCGTCGGGCCTGGCGCAGGCGCTCGGAAGCGTTCGGTCGACTCACGCGCGGAGATCCTCGGTCGTGAAGGTCATGCCCGACAGCAACGGACGACGGGCACCCGCGCTTCCGGAGGCACTGCGCGCACCCGCCGGCGGCATTTGCCCTGCCGTGGGAGAAAGGCGCCCGCCGCGCCGTTGATCGACACAACATCTGGTGAGGCAGGGAGGCAAGTGCACATGGAATACGGAAACACGCGCCCCAGCGTCGGCGTCATAGGACTCGGATACGTCGGCCTCCCCCTCGCAGTGGCGTTCGCGGAGGCAGGCCACGCGGTCATCGGGCTCGACCTGGACGACCGCAAGATCCGCGCGATCGCGGAGTCCCGCAGCTACATCGAGGACATCACCTCCGAGCGCCTGGCGGCCGTGAGCGACCGTCTCCATGCGACCACGCGCTACGCCGACCTTGCGCAGGTCGACGCGGTCATCATCGCCGTCCCGACGCCGCTGACTCCCAACCGCGAGCCCGACCTGCAGCCGCTGATGTCTGCCGGCAGCGCGCTCGCGCAGATCCTGCAGGAGGGCCAGCTCGTCATCCTGGAATCGACGACCTACCCCGGGACGACGCGCGACCAGCTCGCGCCGCTGCTGGAGGAGTCTGGACTGCAGGCGGGGACGGGCTTCAACCTCGCCTTCTCGCCCGAGCGGATCGATCCGGGTCGCACGGACTACACCATCCGCACCACGCCAAAGGTCGTCGGCGGGCTGACGCCGCGCTGCCTGGAGCGCGCGTCGGAGCTGTACAGCAGCGTCTGCGACGAGGTCGTGCAGGTCTCGACGCCCGAGGTCGCGGAGCTGACGAAGCTGCTCGAGAACATCTTCCGCGCGGTCAACATCGCGCTCGTCAACGAGCTCGCGATGGCCTGCGACCGGATGGGCATCGACGTCTGGGAGGTCGTGCAGGCGGCCGCGACGAAGCCGTACGGCTTCATGCCGTTCCAGCCCGGGCCCGGGCTCGGCGGCCACTGCCTGCCGGTCGACCCGTTCTACCTCGCGTGGAAGGCCCGCGAGTACGACGCCCAGACCGGCTTCATCGAGCTGGCGGGCGAGGTCAACGCGCGGATGCCGCATTTCTGCGCCGAGAAGGTCGCGGGCGCGCTGAACGACCGCGGCCGCTCGGTGTCGGGCGCGCGGATCGCGATCCTCGGCGTCTCCTACAAGGCCGGCGTCGGCGACGTGCGCGAGTCACCCGCCATCAAGATCATGCGCCTGCTCGCCGACCGCGGCGCCGAGCTCGTCTACCACGACGACTACGTGCCGGAGCTGGCGGCGTTCGGCTTGGCGTCCGAGCCGCTGGACGAGGCGCTGAAGGATGCCGACGTCGTCGCGATCGTCACCGTCCACCCGGACCTCGACATGGAGCTCGTGCTGCGCGAGGCGCCCGTCGTCGTGGACTTCCGCGGTGTGACGAGCGGTCGCTCCGCCGACCACGTCGTGCGTCTGTAGCGCAACGACCCATGCGCGTCTGGCTGGACTTCTCCAACTCGCCCCATCCGCTGCTGTTCGCCCCCGTGGCGAGACGCCTCGAGGAGCGCGGTCACACGGTGCTCGTGACCGCGCGCGACAACGCCCAGACGGTCGAGCTCACGCGTGAGCGCTGGCCCGACGCGGCGCTCATCGGCGGACCAAGCCCGAAGGGTCGACGCGCCAAGGCGCGGACGATGGTGCAGCGCGTCCTCGAGCTGCGGCGCTGGGCGCGGGCCGCGGACCCCGATGTCGCGCTGTCGCACAACTCGTACGGCCAGATCGTCGCCGCGCGGCAGCTCGGGATCCCGGTCGTCACGGCGATGGACTTCGAGCACCAGCCGGCCAACCACCTCGCGTTTCGCCTGGCACGCACGGTGCTGCTGCCTGCCGCGCTCGAGCGCTCCGGCCTCGGACGCCAGGGGGCGACGGAGCGCAAGACGCGGTTCTACGGCGGGCTGAAGGAGGAGCTCTACCTCGCCGACTTCCAGCCCGATGCCGGGCTCGTCGGACGGCTCGGCGTCGAGCTCGCAGACGGCGGCACGCTCGTGGTCGCGCGGCCGGCCCCGGACCTCGCGGCGTACCACTCGTTCGAGAACCCGCTCTTCGCGAGGTGCGTCAAGCACGTCCTGCGCGACCCGCGGACGACCGTCGTCGTGCTTCCCCGGCATCCCGGTCAGCGGGCGGCGCTTGCCGAGCTCGGGCCGCGGTGCATCGTGGCCGAGCGCGCGGTCGACAGCCGCTCGCTCATGAGCCAGGCCGATCTCATGATCGGCGCCGGCGGCACGATGACGCGCGAGGCGGCGCTTCTGGGCGTGCCCACGGTCAGCATCTTCGCCGGCCGCCGGCCCGCCGTCGATCTGTGGCTCGAGCAGCGCGGCCTGCTGCGCGTGCTGCGCGACGTCGACGACCTGCCGCCGGTGCAGCCCACGCCGCGCGAGGACCGGCTCGCCGACCTGCACCGCCGCGGAAGCGAGCTCGTCGAACAGTTCTGCGACGCGGCCACGACCGCCTGACGCCATGGACACCGGCAGCCGCGTGCTGATCATCTCCCCCGTCCGCAACGAGGCGGAGCACATTCGCACGGTCGCACGGAGCCTCGAGCGCCAGACGCGCCCGCCGGACCTGTGGCTCGTCGTCGACGACGGCTCGACCGACGCTACGCCGGACCTGCTGCACGAGCTCGCTGCGCGGATCGGCTTCATGCGCGTGCTGTCGACGCCCCCGGGCTTCACGGTCGACCGCGGCGACCGCCACACGGCGGCGGCCGCGCCGCGGGCGTTCAACTGGGCGCTGCGGTCGGTCGACTGGCGCGACTTCACCCACATCGGCAAGCTCGACGGCGACATCGAGCTGCCCGAGGACTACTTCGAGCGCCTGCTCGAGGACTTCGAGCGCGACCCCCGGCTCGGCATCGGCGGCGGCATCCTCGTCGAGCAGGTCGGCTCCGAGTGGCGCACGATGCGGACGGCTGCGCATCATGTCCGCGGCGCCCTGAAGCTGTACCGCCGCGAGTGCTTCGAATCGATCGGCGGTGTCCGCGAGCTCCTCGGCTGGGACGGGATCGACCAGACGTACGCCCGCATGCGCGGCTATGAGACGCGGCCGTCGGAGGACCTCGTCGCCCGCCACCACCGCGCGTGCGGCTCCGCGGACGGGCTGCTGCGCGGGCGGCTCCGGGGCGGCGCGACGCACTACGTGCTGCGGTTCTCGTTCCCGTGGGTGGTCGTCAAGTCGCTGAAGGTCGCGCCGATGCGGCCGGCGGGCATCTCGGGGGCCGCGTTCCTGTACGGGTACCTGAGGGCATCGGTGCTCCGCGCGCCGCGGATCGACGATCCGGAGTACGTGCGGTTCGTGCGCCGCGACGAGCGCCGGCGCCTGCGGCGCGCGGTCTCGCAGGGGCAGCGTCACGCCTTCCGGCGCCTCGGGCGCGGACCTGCGCGAGCCGCGCAGGATCCGCCCGCAACACGCGCCTGATCGCCGTAGCGGGTACCTGCCGTCGCGTGCGATCGCGACAGTGTGAGTACACGTTGTTCACGCTTGAATAGCTGAAACTTCACGATCAGCTGCGGGGACGACCCTAGTTTGCAGTTTGCACTGTCGCCGCCGAGGAGGGCGGGGCACATCCGTGTGAACGCACTGTGCAGCGATGACCCAGACCGCAGGCGTCGCTGTTGCCGTAAGTCTTCGTAAATCCGTCGCCGACGCGCGACTGCAGCGCCACCGATTGTCGTAACGACGTCGGTGCAACAAGCGCGCGTCGCCGGTTGGTGTGATGTTCGCGACAGGAGATCCACGCATGCTCGCATCCCGTCCTGCCCCCATCCGCCCGTTGTCCAAGGCCCGCCGATTGCTGCCGCTGCTCGCCGTCGCGGGCCTCGCCGTCCCGGCCGCGGCAGGAGCGACGGTGGGACCGACGACGCCTGGACCGGTGGCGGACTTCAACACTCCCGGACGAGCTCAGGCCTACCGCGTGACGAGCACCGCGACAGAGAAGGTCGACACGCTGAGCATCTACATCGACGGCTCCTCCAGCCTCGAGGACTCCTCCCGCGTCGAGCTCGGCTTGTTCGCCGGCACGACGGACGGCCCCCGCTGGCGCCTCGCCCGCTGCGCGATCACCGAGCTGCATCTAAACGCGTGGAACCGGTGCTTCTTCTCCGAGGCGAGCGTCTCGGACGATGCCACGTACTGGACCGTCGTGCTGCAGCCGTATGGCAGCGACGGGACCATCATGTACCGCAGCACCACTGGCGAGGGCCGGACGTACGGCTCGGCGAGCAGGTGGCTGCGCTGGGTGCCGCGGAGCTGGAGCAGCGGGCCGGATTGGGGCGCGCAGACCGGATCCATCTACGCGTCGGACACCGGCGCAGCTCCGCCGCCGCCGCCGCCACCACCTCCGCCGCCGCCGCCGCCACCACCTCCGCCGCCGCCACCGCCACCGCCACCTCCTCCGCCGCCACCTCCTCCGCCGCCGCCGCCACCGCCGCCAGGCAGCTGCGACATCACGGTGGGCGATCGCGCGGCCCTGCTGTCAGAGGTCCAGGACCTCGCCAATGGCGGCAAGACCGTCTGCGCGCACACGGCGGACTACGGCACCGCCGAGCTCAGCATCAGCGCGCGCCACACATTCAAGCTGACGCTGCGCGCGTACCCCGGGGAGAAGGTGACGCTGCCGTCGATCCGGCTGGCGGGCGTGTCGAAGCTTCGGGTCGAGGGTTTCAACATGCCGTTCGGCGGGTTCGACACCGCGCAGCAGGAAGCTCACGGCATCGAGATCGTCGGCAACGAGATCCACGACTGCTACTGCCAGGGACTCCACATGTGGAACGGCGACACCGACATCCTGTTCGACCACAACTACGTCCACGGCATCCATCACAACGGCAGCTTCTCGACGGGCTGGGGCGTTGTCGTGGCCGGTGGCAACGGCGGCACGAGTGGCTTGAAGATCCGCTACAACACGTTCGACGCCCTGAACAACGATGCGATGGAGATCGGTGACTCCGACGACGGCGAGATCATCGGAAACGTCGTCAAGCACGTCGCCGTCGACCCCGCCTACCCCGACCCCCACCCCGACGGCCTCATGCTCTGGGCCGGCTCCGAACGCTGGCTCATCAAGGACAACCGCATCACCGACGGTCGAGGCCTCTTGATGTCCGGATCCACCACCGACGTGCGCATGGAGAACAACCTCATCGCACGCACGGACAACATCTGCCTCACCGGCGGGCCGACCGGCTCGAGCACGCTCGGACTCGTCCGCTACACCTGGGTGCGCAACACGATCTACGACTGCGGCTCCGGCTACAACAGCGGCGGATTCGGCGGCCTCTACGGCCTCATCTCCGAGGGACCAGCGTCCGGAAACACCCTCGACCGCAACCTGCTCACCGAGGTCGGCGGCACCGGCGCCGCCCAGTACACGGCGGTCACGAAGAACCTGATCCAGCACGGCTCGGCCGGCGGACCCACGGACCGCGCCTTCGTGCCGCAGTTCGCCGACCTCATCGACTACCTCCCCACGAACCTCCCCGCCGGCTACGAGGACGTCGGCTACCGCCCGGCGCCAGCAGGACACACCGCGACCCCCTGACCATGCTGGCCGCGCCGTGTGACCGGACGACCCAGCGCCTCCGGTCACCAGACGCGCGCGCAGGTCAGGCGCGGCCGCGCGCGGCCTGCCCGACGGTCTTGCGGTAGACGGGGGTGAGCCGGTCGCGCGTCTCGACCATGAGCCGGCGGGCGATCTTCCAGCCGCGGCGCGGTGGCGCCATGACGGCCGCGGCGTCGACCGCGTCCTCGGCGATGAGGCGGATCTCGACGGCGCGGGCGTCGATCTCAAACGAGGCCGTACCGTCCCGCAGCTGTGCCGACGCCGCACCGTTCTCGCCCGTCCCGCATCGCACGCTGTCCTTGCTGGCCTCGCCGACGAGGCTCGGCGTCTCGACGACGATCCGCGCGACACCGCCCGGAATCTGGAGGCGAGCCCGGCGCGTGAACAGCCGCACGCGAAGGCCATCGCCCTCCAGTCGCGTCGTCACGTTCGAGGCTGCGATCTGCGCCGGCGACATCCAGTCGACATCCCCCAGCCGCCCCACGACGCCGGCGAGCTCCGCGAGGCGGTCCAGCCCGCCGGCCATGTCTCCGTGATGCCCGTAGAGGATCAGCGGCTGGTCCAGGAAGGCCCGCAGCGGAAGGTCCTCGACCGGCTCGCTGAACGCCCGTCGCAGCAGCACCGGCAGGCCGTCGTCGACGACGCTCGCCGGGTCCCATCCGGCCAGCTGCGAGCTCCCGGCCGGGCGCGCCAACCACGATCGCGGCGGCCGCGCGAGCCATGGATACGGGCGGCTGATGCAGAGCGCGTCGAAGCCGAACGGCACGAGCTCGCGCGCCATCTCCTGCGAGCACACCCCGTGCGGCGCCACCATGACGCGTCCCACCGAGACGCCGGAGCGCCGCTCGAAGGCGCCGATCCGGCGTACGGCCTGCGCGACAAGGGCGCGGCGCGCGGCCGCACCCGCCGGGCGATCGAGCTCCAGCCGCGTGTGGTCGTTGCCGTGAAAGACGAGCGAGAGGCGATCGCTGCGCTCGCGGAACAGGCGCGCCGTCCGCGGATGCGCCCACCAGCCATCGAGCGGGACCGTCGCAAAGGCGACGTGGTAGCCGAAGCGGTCCGCGTGGCCCACGAGCTCGCGGTAGCGCAGGTGGCCGTAGGAGCCCCAGTGCAGGTTCGGGTCGTCGAAGAGAAAGCATGCGCGCAGCGGCGGCGGGCGCCACCCGGTCGGAGCGCAGACGGCGCGCACGAAGTGCACGAGCGCCGCCACCGCGAGGAAGCGCCCGTCGCACAGCCGGTCGCGCAGGCACTCCTCCTCGCGCAGCTCGGCGGGCGCCGCGGCAACGTGGTCGCGGACGCCGCTCTGCTGCCGATCGGAGATCCACAGGGGCCTGCGGCCGCAGCCGGCGAGGACCGCCCGGCGGTCTTCCACAAGCAGCGCCGGGGCATCCGCGACGGCGGGATCATGGAGCTGCAGCCCGTGCAGTCTCGCGTCGAGCGGCTCGCCGCGGCGCAGCGACAGCACGGGCCCGGGCGATGTGCCCGCGGGGGCGGGCGTCTCGTCGCCGAACGCCACGAGGCACGGCACGTCGGGCGGGACGGCGCCGGCCTGCGACGCCGCGTCGGCGAGCAGGAACACGCCCCCCGCGCCGGCCAGGTCACCCGTGTCCCCGCCGACGAAGCGCACCGGAAGCGTCTCCTCGATCGCGTCGAAGAGCCGCCTGCGGGCGGCGCGCTCGCGGGCGGGCATCACGACGATGCGGATTCGATCCATCTCGGAAGAACGCCGCCGGCGCGACGTTCTTCCGGTGATATGGAGCTCGAAACCCAGGCCGTCTCGATCATGTGCGTCGTCGGCGCGCGACCCAACTTCGTGAAGATGGCGCCGGTCGTGCACGCGCTGCGCGCGGAGCCCGGCGTCAAGGTGCGGATCTGCAACACCGGTCAGCACTACGACCGCGCCCTTGCGGGGAGCTTCATCGAGCACCTCGACATGCCGCGCCCGGACCACGACCTCGGCGTCGGCTCCGGCACGCACGCGCGGCAGACCGCGGCGGTGCTCGTCGGCATCGAGGATCTGCTCCTCGCGCAGCGCCCGGACGCGGTCGTCGTCGCCGGCGACGTCAACTCGACGATGGGCGCCACGCTCGCCGCCGCCAAGCTCGGCATTCCGATCGTGCACCTGGAGTCTGGGCTGCGCTCCGGCGACTGGACGATGCCCGAGGAGATCAACCGCGTCGTGACCGACCGCGTCTCCGACCTCCTGCTGTGCCACTGCAGTGAGGCGGTCGACAACCTGTCCGCCGAGGGCATCGCGCCCGAGAAGGTCAGGCTCGTCGGGAACACGATGATCGACAGCCTGTTCAAGCTGCTGCCGGCGGCGCGGCGCGGCGACGCGCTGGCGCGGCACGGTCTCGAGCCCACCGGATACATCCTCGTCACCCTCCACCGGCCGGCCCTCGTCGACGATCCCGAGCAGCTGGCCGCCGTCGCCGAGGTACTCGCCGGCTTCGCCGACCACCTGCCGGTCGTGTTCCCGCTGCATCCTCGGACGAGACCGCGCCTGCATGCGGCGGCTCCCGACGCGCTTGCGCGGCTGCGTGTCGTCGAGCCGCTCGAGTACCTCGACTTCATCGCGCTCCAGGCCTCGGCGCGGCTCGTCGTGACGGACTCCGGCGGCGTGCAGGAGGAGACCTCGGCGCTGGGGATCCCGTGCCTGACCTACCGTGACAACACCGAACGCGCCATCACGTGCGAGCTGGGCACGAACCGGCTCGTCGGGCTGGACCCCGCCGAGCTCGCGCGGGCCGGCGCCGAGCAGCTCGCGCGGACGCCGTTGACCGCGGCGCACCCGATTCCGATGTGGGATGGCCGCGCGGGCGAGCGCGCCGCCGAGGCGATCCTGCGGTTCGTCGCCGACCGGCGACGGAGCGCGACGGTCACCGCCGCCGCCGCCTAGCCCGACCCGCCGAAGCGCGCACCGCGCCGGAGACCCGCGTCTATCCTCTCAAGCCGCTGCAACCGCCGTGGACAGCGTCGCGGTCGCGCGTGGTCATCGACGAGAGGGACGCCTGTGCACGCTGGTCGGATTGTCACGGTGGGTGGAGCGGCGCTGGCGCTGTCGGCGATCCTCGTCATCGCGACGGCGGGGTCCGACCGCGCGTCCGCCGCGACGCTGTCGGCGACGCCCGCGACCTTCCGCAGCGTGTTTGCGTCGGCGCGGTCCGGCGACAGGATCGAGCTCGCCTCGGGCAACTACGGCACGTTCACCGGGGCGCTCGAATCCGGTGAGGTCACGCTCGCGCCGCAGCCGGGCGCCAAGGCGACGATGGGGCTGCACTTCAGCCCCGCGTCGAACATCACGATCGACGGCCTGACGCTGACCGAGATCGAGCTGTCCGACGCCCGCACGAAGAACATCACCGTGCGCAACTCCGACATCCCGGGCCAGACGACGCTGCGCACGGGCGAGCTCGCCAACGCGAGCATCCTCTTCGACCACAACGTCCACCGCGACTTCGACGTCTGCCCGAACTGTGCGGAGGGCCGCGTCTACCTGCCGGAGCGGGGCCGCGAGCCGTCCGGGATCACGATCCAGAACAGCGAGTTCAGAGGCGGCCTCAGCGACGGCATCTCCAACGGATCCAACGGAACGCGGATCATCAACAACGTCTTCCATGACCTCGAGCCGGGCAGCCCCGACGGCGTGCACACCGACGCGATCCAGCTCTACGGCTCGGAGCACACGCTCATCAAGGGCAACTACATGTACCGCGTGCCCCAGGGGATCATGGCCTCTTCCGGCGCCGACCACGAGATCATCGAGGACAACGTCATCGATCCGGGCGAGTACCCGTTTCCGATCATCCTCTGGTCCGACGACGGCTCGATCGTCCGCCACAACACGTTCCCCGACGGCGCGTGCGCGTTCCACGCGCGCTGCGGAATCCTCACGCTCGGCTCCAAGCCGTCCTGCTCGGAGCCGACCGAGTGCGATCCTGGCCACGGCACCGTGATCAAGGACAACGTCCTCGGCGAGATCTCGTTCGGCGACGGGCACGCCAGCCTCGCCGAGAACAGCCACAACCTCGTCCGCACCGCCAGCCGGGGCGCCGGCAACATCACCGGCTTGCCGGCCTACGTCGGTGGCACGCACCCGACGACGTATGCCGGATTCGCGCTTGCGCCTGGGTCGCTCGGCGTAGGCGACGCCGGCGACGGGCTCGACCGTGGCATCCGCGCGGGTGGCAGCGCGCCGCCGGCGAGCTCGTCGGCGACGGTGCGCTCGCTGTCCACGCTGCGCTCCATCCGGGCGACCGGGAAGCTGCGCCTGCGGGTGACGACGACGGCGCAGGGGCACATCCGCGTCTCCGGGACGATCCGTCCCGGCCGTGCGCGGAGCGCCGGGCGCATCCGCCTGCGCACGGTATCGCTCGGGCTGCAGAGGCCCGGCACCCGCACCGCCACGATGCGGGTCTCGCGCGCCGCACGGCGCTCGCTCGCGCGAGTGCGCAGCGCGCGTCTCGCGGCGGTCGTCAAGGTCGGCGCGGCCACGACGGCCGCCGATCTGACGATCAAGCGCTGACGCGTGCGTCGCACCGCCGCGACATCGTCGCTCAGCCCGACGACGGGCCCTGCGGCGAGGCGTACGCGGGAAGCGTCGATCCGGCGGTATGCGGCAGCGGGGAGTCCGGTCGCAGCACGCCGTGCGCGCCCGGACCGGGAGCGGGCTCCGGCGGCGGCTCGACCGCGCGCTCCTGCGGAGCGGTCGGTGATGGCGGCGGCGGCGCGATCCGCGCGCGGGCCGCGGCCTCGGCCGCGCTGTCCTCAGCGGCCTGGCGCCACGCACGGGCCAGGCCCGACCCGGCGATGATCGCGGCACACCACAACCCGAACACGAAGACGAACAGCAGGAGACCGAGCAGCGGCCCGTGGCCCTGGGTCTCGACGCCCGACTTCGCCGGGCCGAGGCGGGACAGCACGAGCGTGCGATCGTCCGGCAGGCGGTTGGCGGCCGTCGCAGCGTTCAGGTAGCGCTGCAACTCGACGATCGACGAGCTCGCGATCCGAGCGGCCGTCGCGGCGTCGCGCGCGCGGGTGTCGGCCGTGATGATCGGCAGCGTCTCGTTGACGTAGAGACGCAGGACGCTCGCGCGCGGATCGCTCTCGCTGATCGACGCGCTCGGCCCTTCCGGCACGCGGCTGGAGGTCGGTCCGCCCTCGGTCGGGGCATGTCCGATCAGCCATCCGCTGTGCACGCCGGCCCGCGCGGCGATCTCGTCCTTGAGCGGGCTCGTCGCCATGAGGTTCGCGAGCAACCGCGCGCGAATCGAGAGCTGGTCGACGTTCGGTCGGGTCGGGCCCCCGCCGACGTCGACCACCTGCGAGCTCCTCGAATCGACCAGGACCGCCGCCGACGCGATCCCGACCTCGTACTGGCGGCTCTTGAACGTCGGCGGAAAGCCGGGCGTGACGCGATAGGCCATGACGATCCCCAGGAACAGCGCGAGCGCCAGACCAACCGCAACGAGCACGCGGGTCCGCCACAACTGTCGAAGGATCGTGACGGCGCCCATGTGACCTCAGGCCACGGCAGCCGCTGGTGTGGCGTCGAGCACCACCGGCTCGCCACCGCGCAGGAGCGACTCCTCGATGGCTTCCATCGCGCACACCACCTCGAGCCCGAGCTGCGCATGGGAGACCGGCGTGGACCCAGTCAGGATCGCGCGGGCAAAGTCCTGCAGCTCGAGCGCCAGCGGCTCGGCCGGCTCGACGCGCGGGATGACGACGTCGCCGCTGCGGTACGTCAGCTGGTACTCGCCGAAGCTCTCGGGCGTCGAGAACTCCATCCCGCGGTCGTACAGGCGCACGGGCTCGTCGGACAGGGTGTCGTCGTAGGAGATCATCCTGCGGCTACCAACGATCAGCATCTGGCGCATCTTCCGCGGGGCGAGCCAGGAGACCTGCACGTTGGCAGTCGTGCCGCCCTCGAACGCCAGGGTGATGAACGCCGTCTCGGCGACATGCTCTTGGAAGACGTTGCGGGCCGAGGCTGACACCTGCACGATCGGGCGGTCGAGCCAGTGCAGGAGAATCGACAGGTCGTGCGGCGCGAGATCGCACACGACGCCGTCCGGCTGGTAGTTGCCGAGGTTCATCCGCGACGACGTCACGAAGTAGACCTCGCCCACGGCGTCGTTGTTGATGAGCTCGCGGACCTTGTTGACCGCTGGGCTGTAGAGGAACGTGTGCCCGGGCATGATCACGAGGTTGCGCTGGACGGCGAGCGCCGTCAGCTCGCGCGCCTGCACCGACGTCTTGGCCATCGGCTTCTCGACGAGCACGTGCTTGCCGGCCTGCAGCGCCCGCTTGCACAACGCGTGGTGGGTGCTGGGCGGCGTCGCCACGACGACGGCGTCGAGTGACGGGTCGAGCAGCAGCTGGTCGAAGTCCGGCTCGACGGCCACGCCCGGCATCCGCGACCTGAACGCATCCGCGCGCCCTGCGTCGCGCTCGCAGAGCGCCGCGAGTCGCATGGCCGCGGACGCGTTCACGTTGCGGACGAGGTTCGGCCCCCAGTAGCCGTATCCGACGACGGCGACGTTGACCGGGCCCATCTCGTCGCCCCCGCCGACGACGCCCTTCCTGACGAACCGCTTGCTCTCCCTGCCTCCAACAGCCCTCATGACCGCCTCCCGTCGAACGTCTGGACCCCGTTGACTACGCGCACCGCCTCGTCCTCGGACATGCCGGGGAAGAGCGGCAGGGTGCAGATCTGGTCAGCCAGCGCCTCTGCCACCGGCAGGCTGCCGGCGGGGAGGCCCAGATCCGCATAGGCCCCGACTCGGTGAATCGGGACCGGGTAGTGCACGGCGGTGTTGACGCCCTCCGTGGACAGGTGCTCGCGAAGCGCCTCGCGGTCATCGCTGCGCACGACGAACAGGTGGTACACGTGGTCTGCGCCGTCGCAGGCCAGGCTGGGCAGCGCGACGCTGGAGCCGTGGATGCCGGCGCGCAGCGCAGCGCCGATGCGTCGACGCTCGTCGGTCACCGTGTCCAGGTCGCGCAGCTTGATCCGCAGCACGGCGGCCTGCAGCGCGTCGAGCCGCGCGGTCGTGCCGACCACCCGATGGTGGTAGCGCGGACGCTCGCCGTGGGCGCGCAGCAGCCGCACCCGGTCGGCGAGCTCGTCGTCGGCGGTCACGATCGCGCCGCCGTCGCCCCACGCCCCGAGGGTCTTCGTCGGGTAGAACGAGAAGCAGCCGATGTCCCCGAACGTCCCGACGCGCTTGCCGCGCAGGCGCGCGCCGTGCGCCTGCGCGGTGTCCTCGACGACGCGCAGTCCGTGCTCGCGCGCGACCGCCAGGACCGGATCCATGTCGACCGTCGAGCCCATCAGGTGCACCGGGATCACGCATCGCGTGCGTGGCCCGATCGCCGCTTCGACGCCGGCCGCCGTCATGAGATGCGAGCGCGGGTCGACGTCGATCGGCCGCGGCGTCGCGCCCGCGAGGCTGACGGCCTCGGCGGTGGCGACGAACGAGTTCGCCGGGACGATCACCTCGTCGCCGGGCCCGATCTCGAGCGCGCGCAGCGCGAGCACGAGGGCCTCCGTCCCCGACGAGACGCCGACGCTGTGCACGGTCTCGTTGTAGGCGGCAAACTCGGCCTCGAAGGCCTCGACCTCGTGGCCCAGCGTGAACGCGCCGGCCGAGGCCACCCGCGCGACGGCCTCCATCATCTCCGCGAAGCGCTGCGGGTCGGCAGTGTTGTCCAGGCGCATGACCGGCACGTGGCCGGACCTGTGGGGTACGGCCTGCGTCCTCATGCCGCCACCGCCATCCGGCCGCGCCCCGCGGTCAGCGGCGTGGAGTCCAGCCGCTCGAGCTCGGCGCACAGCGCGCGCCGGCCACGGTGGTGCAGCCCGTACACGGAGCTGTTCGTGCGGCCGAGATGCTCGGCGATCTCGACCGGCGAGAGACCGAGCACGTGGCGCAGGACGACGACCTGGCGCTGGTCCTCGGGCAGCGCCGCGAGCGCCGCGTGCAGCGAGCGGGCGCGCTCGGGCGCGTCGTCGCAGGCCGCGTGGTCGGCGCCGAAGATCTCCTCGGCGGGAGTGCTGCGGCGGGCGCGGACGGCGTCCACGGCGACGTTGTGCGACATCCGCAGCAGCCAGGCCACGAACGGGACGCCGCGCTGCTCGTACTTCGCGATCGCGGTGATGAGCTTCGCGAACACCTGCTGCGTGACGTCCTCGGCGTCGTGGTGGTCGCGCACGATCGTGCGGACGTAGCCGTAGACGTTGTCGGCGTAGCGCAGGTAGAGGAAGCGCACCGCTTCACGGTCGCCCTGCTTGGCGCGGGCGACTGCGCGACTCACGAGCCGCTCGATCTCCTGCGACGTCTCGACGCTGGACTTGGCGACGAGTCGATCCTTCGTCCTGCCGGCCCACTGCGTGTCGGCCTCGGGCATCGGGAGCGCCCTCCGTGGCTCGCTGTTCATCGTTCTTCCCCTGGTCTCGATGTTCGTGATGTGGCCCGCGTCCCGCGGGAGCGTGCTGCCTCGGTCAGCAGGCAATTGCCTCAGCTGCCGTGACGAGGTGGTTGACGTGCGCGTAGTGGCTGGCCTGTGTCCGGTTGGCCACGCCGAGCTTTCGGTACGTGTTTGAGAGGTGAAACTTCACCGTCTGCTCGGTGACCCACAGCCTCCGGGCGATGTCGCCGTTCGTCGCGCCTCCTGCGACGAGGCTGAGGATCTCCCGCTCACGCAACGTCAGCGGGCAGTCGTCGTTCGTCGCCGGCGGGCGGCGTTCGAAGCGGTGCACGACGTTGCCCCGGACGACCTCGCGCAGCATCGTCCCGAGCGCGACCGAGTGCATCGACTTCGACAGGACCGCATGGGCGCCGGCCTCGAAGACGTCGTTCAACCAGGCCTCGTCCATCCGCAGCGTCAGCAGCAGGCGGTGCGAGGCCGGCACGTGCTCGGCGGCCTCGCGCAGCCGCGCCAGCCCATGGTCGGGCTGCGCGGCGTCCGCGCCGCGATCGTGCATGTCGTCGACGACGACGACGTCGGGGCACACGGCCAGCAGGGCATGGCGCGCACTCACGCGGCCGTCGACGACGCCGGCGACCTGGAAGCCGACCGTCTGCTTGAGGGCCTGCCGGATCGAGTGCGCGACCAGCGAATGGTCGGCGACGATCAGTAGCCGCTTCATCGCCGTGCCCTTCCAACGCGCGGCGCCGGGCTCAATGCCGTGCGCCGGTCATCCCTTCCCTGAGGAATCAACTGCATCGGCTTCCCTACCTCTCTTGATGGCTCCCTGGCCCTTTCGGGCCTGCCAGACGCCGACGACACTCGCACAGCAAGGCGGCTGTGCCATCGGAGGGACTCACGACATCTCGCGCCTGAACTTGCTGTTTCTTCGCGCGAGGGTGCAGCCAGATGTGCGAGAAGCCGCACGTCGGCTCGGACCGAGGTCCGAGCGGACTAGGACGATAGTCTGAATTTCAGTGTACGTGCGGAGGACCGGCGGGCCCGCAATGCGAGGCTGCTCGCGCGCGGTCCAGCCGGCGGACGTGCACCGGGCGCCGGCCGGGACGGAGAAACGTCGTGCCGTCCGGCGGACCTACACCTTCGTCCAGTGCCGGATGACGCCGCGCAGCAGAGCATGGACGGAGGCACGGGGCCTACGTGTGGAGCCCCGGACCCCCATGCCCTGGTCGTCGCCCCCAACGGCGCTGGGCATGCGGAGGCGCGGCGGGGGCCCATGGACGGGCCCCCTCCGCGCCCGTCCCTGGCTCGAAGCTCGAGCGAGCGCTCGTCAGCAGGCGACGGCTTCGGACACGCGCATGAGGTTGTTGACGTGCGCGTAATGACTGGCCTCGGTGCGGTTGGCGACGCCGAGCTTGCGATATGTGTTGGAGAGGTGGAACTTCACGGTCTGCTCGGTGACCCACAGCAGCCGCGCGATCTGCCCGTTGGTGTGGCCCTCGGCGACGAGCCCGAGGATCTCCTTCTCGCGCAGCGTCAGCGGGCAGTCCGCGACGATCGCCGGCACACGCCGGTCGAAGCGGTGCACGACGTTGCCGCGAGCGACCTCGCGCAGCATCGTCCCAAGGCTCACGGGGTGCATGGCCTTCGACAGCACCGCGTGCGCGCCGGCGTGGAAGACGTCGCTGAGCCGCTCCTCGTCCATCCGTGTCGTCAGCAGCAGCCGCTGGGCGCCGGGTGCGTGATCGGCGGCCTCGCGAAGCCGAGCGCGCGCGTGGTCGGGGCCGTCGGCGCGCGCGCCGTGCATGTCGTCGATGAGGACGACGTCGGGACGGAGGTCCATGAGCGCATCTCGTGCGGTCATGCGGCCGTCGATGACGCCGACGATCCGGAAGCCGGACGTCTGCTTCAGCGCCTGGCGGATCGAGTGCGCGACCAGCGAGTGGTCGGCGACGATGATGAGGCGCTTCATGCCCGATCACCCTTGAGGCTCTGCGTCTGCTGCGTGGTCATTGCTTCGCTTCCTTCCGTGGTTGCGTGGGCGCCCGGCGCGATGCCCAAGGAGAAGCCGAGCTCGGCGCCGGACTGGAGTACGAGATCGGCGGCCTCGTTGCGTGAACGGACGCCGAGCTTGGAGAAGGCGGATGAGAGATGGCACTTGACGGTGCTCTCGGCGAGGAACAACTCGGCGGCGATGGCCTTGTTGCTCTTGCCGTCGACGACCATGCCGAGCACCTGCTTCTCCCGCGCGGACAGCGTGGGCCGGTCGACCTCGTGCCGGCGCGCCGCCGGGACCGCCGTCTGGCCGGCGAGAGCCGCTCGCACCGTGAGCGAGAGCGCCGTCTCGAGCTCGGACTCGAAGACGACCCCGTCGGCACCGGCCTCGAGCGCGCGGCGGACGCCGCGCCGGGAGTCCTCCGGCATGACCGCGACGATGTGGGCCTCCGGGAGCCTGCGCCGCAGCCGGCGCATCTGCTGGTCGCGCTCGGTCACGCCGTGGCCGAAGGCGATCACGAGCACCTCCGGCTCACGGCCGCCCTCGCCGGGGAGCTCGCTCGGCATCCACCCGCGCAGCCCGACGCTCATGCCGTCGGCGGCCAGCGCGCTCTCGATGCGCCGCGCGGCGAGGTCGTCATGCGCCCGCGTCGCGATGAGCGGGGACGGCGCGATGCAACCGACGTCGCTCTTTGAGCAGTCCATGCTCATGTCCGGTCCTGGGCGCCGTTGCCCACGTCTCGTCTCGTTGTCCTGCGCTCCACCTCTGGCTTTGCGTCCCGCGCTGGAACTGGCAGCATCTATGCCCCTTGCCTCCGTGTTGCCCCACGGCCGTTCCGCGACCGTCAACGAATGGACCGTCGCATAGGCGCGACCGGTTTCCATCGGAGCTAGCCACGACATCCGCTGCCGGAACCCGCCGTTCCGCTGCGGTTTCAGGCACCAGGAGATGCGCGGTGCTGCAGGCGTGCCTGCAGGAACCCGCACATGGGGTTACGACGAAGGTCCAGGCCGGGCGTCGCCCGATGGTCGGGCTCCGAGCCCGCGGCTATAATCCCGCCCCTGCGCGGATGTAGCTCAGTTGGCTAGAGCGTCTGCTTGCCATGCAGAAGGTCGAGGGTTCGAGTCCCTTCATCCGCTTGCCGAAACGCCCCGCCCAGGCGGGGCGTTCTCGTTCTCGGGATCGCCCTGGTCGTGCCCATCGCCCGGCGGAAGGCCCGCAGCCTCCGGCGCCGGCAGCCACTCCCGGGAGCGAACGTTGTCGATGTCGCTACGTCCCCCGCCGGCCGCCGGGAACAGGTACGCCCTCACGGTGCGGCAGCTCGACGAGCGCGTCGAGCAGCCTCGCACGTAGGGACACACGGCGGCGCGAGCCCGCCGTCTTCGGGTAGGGCTTCAGCCGGCGCTTCGCGAACGCGCGGCGCACGGTGAAGACGCCGCCCTCCAGATCGACGTCGCAGGAGACTGATGGCAGCCTGTCCGCCGCGCCAGCTGATGATCCACACTGCGCGCACCGATGACTCCCAGCGATCGCGCAACTGCTTGACGAGGCCGGCGACTGGATGCGACGCCACGGCATCACCGACCAGTGGCCTGGCGCTTCCCGCTCTCCGACCTCGCCGCGCGCATCGACCGCGGCGAGCTGCACGTCGCCTACGATCACACCACGCCGATCGGCACCTTCGCTCTCGGCCATCGCGCCGATCCCGAGTTCGCACGACGACCCTGACGGCGACCTATCCGGCTCAGGACCTATCCCGGTTTTGCGCACGAATTCTCTTTAGACCCCCATTTTATCGGTTACGGGACGTCTGCAGAGGGCCCGACGCACTAGAGAGCCTCGGGCGTCCGCTTAGCGCACCTCCTGGAACTCGTGATCAACGCCGATGGCAGGTGGCCAGCCTGATCTTGGTGCTCAGATCCGTGGTGCCGCGCGGCGACTAGATCATAGGACTCGTCGCCGGCCCATCGCGCCGTCCTACAACTTCACGGGTCTCGGCCAATCACGGGTCACGGTGGCGGGTGAGCGACCCGGGCGGCACGCGGCGTGTGCTGCCGATCAAGGAAGACGAGCAGTGAGAATGCGACTCAGGTTTCAGGGCAAGATGGTGGCGGCGTTCGCCGTCGTGGTGGCCGTCTTCGTGGCCGCGTCGGTCGTGTCGTTGCTGTTCAGCGGCGCGTCCCAGCGCAAGTGGGAGCAGACTGCGCGCTGGGATCGCGCGGTGACCGGTGCCGCACGCCAGGAGCAGGGCACGCGGACGCAGATGGCCGCTCAGGCTCTGTACGTGGCGACCGGTGATCCGCGCTATCGGCGCGAATGGGAGGGCGGCGTCAAGCTCTCCGAATCCGGGGCGGCGGCGGTCCAGGCGCTGCACCTGGCGGCGGTCACGAAGATCGCGGCGGGCGCCAATGCGGCGGACGTCAAGCACGACGCCGTCGTGCACAAGACGCTGTTTCCGGCGATGGCCGCCGGCGACCGCGCCACCGCGACGCGCGCGCTACGCGACGCCGACCGCTACGTGCGCGTCCCGCTCGCCGCGCAGGAGCGCATCGCCGGCGTCGTGGACCGCGCCCGTGCGAAGGATGTCGCCAGCGCGTCGGCCACCGCGCGCAACGCCCGGCTCGTCGCGATCCTGGCCGCGCTGGCCGGCATCGCGCTGGCGCTGGGGATCGCGGTCGCCTTCAGCCGCCGGCTCGCCGGGCGCCTACGCTCCGTCACCGCCGCCGCCGACGGGCTCGCCCAGGGCGACCTCGAGCAGCACGTCGACACCCGCGGCGGCGACGAGCTCGCCGATCTCGGCAGCGCGTTTGAGCGCATGATCGCCTACCAGCGCACAATGACCGACGCGGCGCGCCGGATCGCCGACGGCGACCTGACCGTCCGGATCGCCGCGGCGAGCGAGCAGGACGCGCTCGGACAGGCGTTCACCGAGATGGCCGTCAGCCTCAACGCGCTGCTCGGCGAGGTCTCCGGCTCGGCGCGCGATGTCAGCTCGGCCAGCCGGCAGATGGCGTCCACGTCCGAGGAAACCGGCCGGGCGGTCGGCGAAATCGCGGCGGCGGTCAACGATGTCGCGCAGGGCGCCGAGCGCCAGGTGCAGATGGTGGAGTCCACGCGCGAGGCCGTGCAGCAGGCCGCCGAGGCGGCCGCCGCCAGCGCCCAGGTCGCGGCACTGACCAGCGACGCCGCCGGCGAGGCGGAGCAGGCCGCCCAGGACGGCCTCGCGGCGGCCTCCAGCGCGACCGACGCGATCCGAGCGTTGGCCGCCTCCTCAGAGCAGGTGGGCGGCGCGATCGATGAGCTATCGGGACGCTCAGAGCGCATCGGCGGGATCGTCGCGACGATCACCGGGATCGCCGAACAGACCAACCTGCTCGCCTTGAACGCCGCGATCGAGGCCGCCCGCGCGGGCGAGCAGGGGCGCGGGTTCGCCGTCGTCGCCGAGGAGGTCAGAAAGCTCGCCGAGGAATCCCAGCACGCGGCCGCCGAGATCGCGGCCCTGATCGACGAGATGCAAGCCAAGACCGGCGATGCGGTCAGCGTCGTCGCCGACGCCGCGCAGCGCACCGAGCACGGCGTCGGCACCGTGGCGCAGACCCGCGACGCGTTCGAGCGCATCAGCACCGCCGTCCAGCAGGTCAACGCGCGGGTAAGCGAGATCGCCGCCGCGATCGAGCGGATCGCCGCCGCGGCCCAGCGCGCCGAGCACGACGTCACCGCGGTGGCTTCGATCGCCGAGCAGTCCTCGGCGTCCGCCGAGCAGGTCTCGGCCTCCACCCAGCAAACCAGCGCCTCCTCCCAGGAGATCGCCGCCACCGCCCAATCGCTGGCCGACACCGTCGCCGGGCTCGAGCAGCTCGTCGGCCGCTTCCAGCTCAATCAGAACGGCGAATCGCGGCGGCAGGGCGACGGGCAGCTCGTGGATCTCGTCGAGCAGGCCGATAAGGATGTGTAGGGCTGCTCGCCCAGCTCTGCTCGCGCGGCTGGTCGGACGGCTGGCCCCGCCTTGGCGGCTGGATCGCCGAGTGCTCGCGCCGCGTCCTGGGTTCCCGCGCGACAATCGCACTGAAGGATCTTCTTTACGTTCACAAGGCCGCCCGAGCGATGAACAGGCGGCAGCCTCGGGTTGGCGGCCGGCCCGATGAGGTCGGTAGGGCCCGCCGTCAGATCGGGCGCGGCGGCCGTGGATCGGGTCGCGGCACAGGGGGAGTGGGGTCGGGACCGGGCGGTCCACCGGGCTCGGGGACTGGCGGACTCGGGTCGGGTCCGGGTAGCGGCGGCGTGGGGATCTCGGCGGTTCGTAGGACGAGGCTGAGCATCACGTCCTCCTGTGGTAGCGGATCACGTCTTGCGTACCCGCAGTGCCTTGAGGCCCACCGTGGGCTGCAGGCACGCCAGTCGTGACGGCGCACGTAGTCATCTGTGTTGGTGGGGGCTATGGAGGAAGCTGTGCCGGA
>DASWQM010000161.1:0-27377 GCA_036403675.1 Solirubrobacteraceae bacterium
CGCTCGCGGTCGCCGGTCGTCGCGAGCGTCCGCAGCACGGCGGCGGCGTCGGCCGGGACGAGGATCTCCTCGCCGGGCATGAAGAACGTCTCGATGCCCGCCCACACGTCCGAGATGACCGGGACGGCGCACGACGCGGCCTCGAAGAGCCGCACGCTCGGCGACCAGCCGGCGGCCACCATGTCCGCGCGGGTGACGTTGACGGTGAAGCGCTGGGCGGCGTAGAAGCCCGGGTGCTCGGCCGGGCTCAGGTGCTCGATGCGCTCGACGTTGGTCGGCCACTTGATGTCGTGCGGATAGCCCGGGCCGGCTACGACGCAGCGCAGCGCCGGATTGCGGCGCGCGGGCTCCAGCAGCAGGCGCGCGAGCGCCGGCTGGCGGTCGGGCGAGTACGTGCCGAGGTAGCCGAGGTCCCAGCGCGGCTCCACGTCGAGGACCGGGTAGGCGTCGGGGTCGACGAGGCAGTGGAACGTGCGCGCGCACGGCGCGCCGAGCTCGTCCTCGATCCGCGCCGGCGTCGGGCCGCCCGTGAACGAGAGGTACAGCCGGTACGCGCGCACGAGCTGCGGCGTGAGGTACTCGTGGTCGCCGCGCGCGAGCTTGGCCAGCGTCACCGGCGTGTCGATGTCGTAGAACGCCGGCACGCCGCGCGCGGTCTCGA
This sequence comes from Solirubrobacteraceae bacterium, assembly GCA_036403675.1. Lineage (GTDB taxonomy): Bacteria > Actinomycetota > Thermoleophilia > Solirubrobacterales > Solirubrobacteraceae > CADCVQ01. The sequence continues at coordinate 662 of DASWQM010000161.1, forward strand.
CGACCCACTCGCCGACGGCGACGCCCTCCGGGACGTAGGACCCGACGATGACGGCGTCGGCGTCGCGCACGGCGCCGGCGTAGTCGGTGCGCAGCTCGTCCAGCGAGCGGTACAGGCGCGTCGTGCCGTACGGCGGCTGCGGGAGGTCGCGGTGTGCGGCGTACCACGGCATGTCGCGCTCGAGGAAGAGCACGTCGTGGCCGCGGGCGCTGAGCGCCCGCACGAGCGCACGGTAGTTCGTCGCGTGGCCGTTGCCCCACGACGACGTGATCGAGAGACCGAGCAGGACGAATCTCAAGCCGGCACCCCCGTCAGCAGCGCCTCGACCTGCGCGGCGCGGTCCATGTAGGTGTGCGCCGCGAGCACGCGCTCGCGGGCCGCGTGGCCGATGCGCCGCGCGCGCCGCGCCTCGAGCTCCCACAGCAGCTCGCAGACCTCCTCACCGTCGTGCGCGACGAGCACCTCGTCGCCGGGCTCGAGGAACAGCTCGATTCCCTCCCAGGCGTCGGTGATGACGCACGCGCCCGCGCCGGCGGCCTCGAAGACCCGCGTCGCGGGGGAGAAGCCGTTGGCGGCCATGCTCTCGCGGCTCACGTTCAGGACGCTCAGCGCCGAGCAGTTCAGCGCGTTGTGGTCGCCCGTCGCGACGTGACCGAGGTAGTGGACGTTGCGCAGGCCGCGGGCACGGTCGCCCCAGCCGCTGCCGCCGAGGAGGAACGCGCGGTCGCGGACGGCGGCGGCCGGCGCGAAGAAGAACTCCTCGACACGGGCCTCGCGGTCGGGCAGGCGGTTGCCGAGGAACGACAGGTCGGCGCGCAGCTCCGCCCGCGGCGCGACCGGATGGTGCGTCGTCGGATCGAGCCCGTTGTAGACCGGGACGCAGTCGCGCGCTCCCAGCGCGCCGTAGCGGCGCACGACCGGATCGCCGCCGCCATAGGTCAGGACGAGGTCGAAGTCGGCGATGCGCGCTCGCAGCGGGTCGGCCTCGTCGGCCTCCATGCGCGCGAGCGTCGCCGGCGCGTCGACGTCCCAGAAGATCGTCACGGGCGCGCCGAGGTCGAGCACGGCCGCCTCCAGCAGCGTGTCGTGGACGCCGACGCCGCTGCACTTCACGACGACGTCGAAGCCCTGGCGCGCGGTCTGCACGGTGCGCAGCACCTGCTGCTCGGTCTGCGCCTCGTAGACGACGACGCGGGCGTAGTCCGGATCGTCGATGTCGCGATGCTCCTGGCGCTCGTAGGCGATCGGCTCGTAGAAGACGATCTCGTGCCCGCGAGCGTGCAGGCAGCGCACGAGCCCCCGGTAGTACGTGCAGGCGCCGTTCCAGTACGACGAGACGAGGCTCGATCCGAAGAACGCGAACCTCACGCGATCACCTCGCGGGCTGCGCCGAGCGTCCGGTGGATCTCCAGCAGCTCGTCGACGCGATGCGCGCACGTGTGCCGCGCCGTGATCGTCTCCAGCCCCGACCGGCGCAGCTCGGCCGCGAGCTCGGCGTCGTCGAGCACCTCGCGCAGGCGCAGCGCCATCTCGTCGCCGTCGCGCGCGACGAGGTAGTCGCGGCCGCGGCGGAAGAGCCCCTCGGTGTCATCCCATGGCGCGCTGACGAGCGGGATCGCGCACGCGAGCGCCTCGAACGGGCGGATCGTCGGGATCCCGGGCAGCGCCTCGACGTAGGGCCGCCGCGGAACGTGGACCGTCACGCGGTGGCCGGCGAAGGCCTCGGGCGCGCGGTGGTTGGCGATCCAGCCGCGGTAGCGCAGGCCGGCACGGCGGATCGCCCAGCGCCCGCGGCGCGGGTAGCGCACGCCGTGGACGGTCCCGCGCAAGCGCAGCCGCCGCGCCGGAGTCAGCAGGAACTCCCGCAGCTCGTCGGTGCGCTCGCCGTCGCCCCAGTTGCCGATCCAGACGATCTCGCCCCGCGCGGAGACGTCGCCGGCGAGCGGGCGGAAGACGCGCGTGTCGGCGGCCTCGTGCCAGGTCCAGGCACGCTCGCACCAGCCACGGTCGAGGTAGAGGCCGCGGACGACCTCGCCGAACGCGAGCACGCCGTCATAGTGGCGCAGGTCGAACCGCGCCATCTCGCCGGGCGCGCTCACCGCCCGGTGGTGGGTGTCGTGGAAGAGCAGCCGGAAGCGGCGGCCGGCCGCACGGCGCTCGCCGATGCGCGCGACGAGCGCCGGCTCGTTCCACTCGTGCACGAGCACGAGGTCGGCGCCGTCGAGCGCCCTGTCGAGGTCGAGCCCCTGCGGGTCGTAGGGCGAGACGACGCCGTCCATCCACGCAAACGCCTCATGGATGTCGCGCACCGCCGCCGCGCCGCCGTCGGCCAGGAGGTTCGTGCGGCTCCAGCCGTCGCGCGGCTCGTGCGCGACGACCGCGTGCCCGCGCGCCAGCAGCTCGGCGACGACGCCGCGCAGGAAGTGCGCGTTGCCGTGGTTCCAGTCCGACAGCAGCGAGTGGCAGAAGATCGCGACCTTCAATCGCGAGGACCGGCCGTCCGTCGGCGCGGTTGCTGCGGCCAAGCAATGACGCGCTGTCATACGTGCACCGGCCTGCGCTCGGTGGTCAGCAGCCGCTTGTAGAGGCGGACGTAGGCGGCGGCCATCCCCGCCGCGTCGTAGCGCGCGGCGCGCCGCCGCGCGCGCTGCGCGAGCTCGCGACGCAGGCCGTCGTCGTCGATGATCTGCTCGCACGCCGCCGCCAGCGCGCCCGCGTCCCCCGGCGCGACGAAGAGCGCGTCCCCGTCCCACAGCTCCCGCAGCGCGGGGATGTCGCCGAGCACGAGTGCGCAGCCGGCCAGCGCCGCCTCGACCACGACGAGCCCGAACGGCTCGTAGCGGGCGGGGTGGGCGAAGATCGCCGCCTGGGCCATCCGCGCGCGCAGCTCCTCGCGGGGCAGGACGCCGAGCAGGTACGCGTGGCGCGCGGTCCGCCCGCCGGCGTCACCCGCGACCGCGACCGGCCAGGAGATCTGCGCGGCCGCGCCGTCGATCGCGTCGAGCCCCTTGGCCTCGTCCCACAACCGTCCGGCCGCGAGCACGAGCCGACCCCGTCGACCAGACGTCTGCGGGTGCGGCGAGACGCCGTTGGGCACGAGCCGGCAGCGGTGGTCGTAGGCGTAGTGGCGGCGCAGCGCGGCGCGCATGGCGGCCGTCGGCGCGACGACGGCGTCCGCGCCGCGCAGCCCGGCCACGACCGCCGCCCGGTAGCGGTGCCACTCCGCGCCCGGCGGCGCGCCGCGGACCGCCTCGTGCCAGGACAGCACGCAGGAGTGGGCGACGACGACGACCGGCCCCTCCCACGCCAGCGCGCCGTGGGCGAACCCGTTGAGGTGCACGAGCTCGGCGCCGGCCTGGTCGGCGAGCTCGAGCAGCCGGCGACCTGACGTCGCGACGTCGTCCCACGGGTCCTCCTGCCACTCCAGCCGGCAGCGGATGTGCGGCGACGAGGGATCCGGCGGCGGCTGTGGCCCGAGCGTCACGAGCACGACGTCGACACCGGACGCCGCGAGCTGCGCACGCAGCTCGGTGGCGTACGTCCAGACGCCGCCGACGGCGTCGGTCGTCATGAGCAGCCTCATCGTCCGTAGATGCGGTCGATGACCTCCGCCACCGTCACGAGGCGGCGGTTGTCAGGGTCGTAGCGCTGGCCGGTGGCCAGCCGGCGGGCCCACTGCACCGCTGCGCGGCCGCCCCAGTCGTCGGGCGGAGCGGCGAGCGGGCGCGCGCTCGTGCCCTGCCGCAGCTCGGCCGCGAAGTCGTAGAACGAGCCGCCGACGTCGTGCAGGCTCGCGGCGCCGTCGCGCCCGCGGAACGTCGCCTCCAGGACGGCGTCGCGCCCCTCGTGCGAGAACCACGAGCAGGCAAGGCGCGCGACGACGCCGCCCTCCAGCTCGAGCGTGGCCAGGCAGAGGTCCTCCGCCTCGTCGCTGCCGGCGCGCTCGCCGCGGCGCCAGCGATGCGCCTCGACGCGCTGCACCGCGCGCCAGTCGAGCGTCCACAGCAGCAGGTCGACGAGGTGGATCCCGAGGTCGATGACGCAGCCGCCGCCCGACAGCGCCGGGTCCTGAAACCACGGCTTGTCGGGCCCGTAGGCGTTGTGGAACACGAGCTCGATCGCGTGGACGGGGCCCGTCGCCCCGCCCGCGACCGCCTCGCGCACGGCCACGGCGGCGCGCGTGTGACGGTAGGAGAGGTCGACCGCGAGCAGCCGGTCGGCGTGCCGCGCGGCCGCCAGCACGCGCTCGGTCTCGGCGGCGCTGCGCCCGAGCGGCTTCTGGCAGAAGACGGCGAGCCCGGCGTCGAGCGCGGCCACCGCCTGCTCGGCATGCAGCGCGCTCGGGGTCGCGATGACGATCCCGTCGAGACCGGCGTCGAGCAGCTCCCCGAGGTCGCGGCCCAAGCGCGCGCCGGGCGCGTCGAGCGCCGCGTCGCGCAGGCAGTCGCCCGCGGGGTCCGCGAGCGCCGCGATCTCGGCGACGCCGCTGGCGGCAACGGCCCGCAGCCGGCTGCGTCCGATCCAGCCGGTCCCCAGGAAGCCCAGGCGCGGGCGCGTCGCCGCCGCGACGGCCGTCATGGCCGTACCAGCGCCTTGAGGAAGCCGTGCGGGCGCTCGGCGGCGGTCTCGAAGGCGGCCGCGATCTCGCCGAGCGAGAACTCGTGGGTGTAGAGCGGCGCCGGATCGAGCTCGCCACGGGTCACGGCGTCGACGGCGTCGCGCACGCCGCGAACGTACGCAGCCGGGTCGCGCTCGTGCGCGTTGACGACGTCCAGACCGCGCCAGTTCCACAGCTGCAGGTCGACCGTGCGCCGGCCGTCCTGGTGAAACCCCGCGATGACGAGCCGGCCGCGCACGCGCACGAGCTGCGAGGCGAGGTCCAGCGGCGCCTGCCGGCCGGTGACCTCGAGCACGCGGTCGCAGAGCCTCCCGCCGGTCAGCTCCTGCACCGCCGCGACGGCGTCGTCGCCGGCACCGAGGACGTGCTCGGCGCCCATCGTCCGCGCGACCTCGAGCGCGAACGGCCGGCGCGAGATCGCGATGACGCGTGCGCCCGCGCGCGCGGCGAGCTGCACGAGCAGCGCGCCGAGGAAGCCGACGCCGACGACGGCGACGGTCTGGCCCGGGCGCAGCGCGCTGCGCCGCGCGACGTTCATCGCGCAGCCGAGCGCCTCGCCCGGAAACGGCCGCCCGTCGAGCTCCTCGGGCAGCGCGACGACCGCGTCGGCGGCGGCGACGTCGAACTCGGCGTCGGCGCGGTAGCTGATGGTGGCGACCCGCGTTCCCATCGCGGGCGCCCGCACACCATCGCCCGCGGCCGCGATCCGTCCCCAGCCCTCGTGCCCCGGAGCGCCGGGCTCGCGCGGGTAGTCGAACCACGGGCGGCCCTGCCACACCGGCAGGTCCGAGCCGCACACGCCGCAGCCCTCGAGCTCGACGAGCACCTCGCCCGGACCCGGGTCCGGCGTCGGCAGGCGCAGAAGCTCGGCGCTGCCGGGCGCGGTGATGACGGCGGCCCGCACGCGCTCAGGCGGCTGCCGCGGCCGCGTTGCGTTCCGCGTCCGTGCGCGTGAGCAGCCAGTCCCGCAGCCGCCGCACGCCGTCGCGGGGCGGCGTGCGCGGGTGCCAGCCGGTGGCGGCAGCGAAGGCCGACGTGTCGGAGACGTAGTAGCGCTGGTCGCCGCGCCGCCAGGGGCCGAAGTCCACCGTCGGCGCACGTCCCTGCTCCTCGGCGATCAGGTCGATGAGCTCGACGAGGCTCAGGCAGTTCTCCGCGCCGCCGCCGATGTTGAATGCGCGCCCCGCAAGGCGCCGCGAGCCGTCCGCGGCGCAGAGGAACGCATCGACGAGATCGTCGACGTAGAGCACGTCACGGACCTGCTTGCCGTCGCCGAAGACGGTGATCGGCTCGTCCTCGAGCGCGCGGATGAGGAAGTGCGCGACCCAGCCCTGGTCCTCGTTGCCGAACTGGTGCGGGCCGTAGATGCAGCTCATCCGGAACACGATCGTACGCAGGCCGTAGGAGTGCGCGTAGTCCAGGACGTACTGGTCCGCCGCTCCCTTCGAGCAGCCGTAGGGCGTGCAGAACTGCAGCGGCCGGCGCTCGCCGATGCCGCTGCCGAGCAACGCCGGGTCGACCGGCTCGTAGCGGGTGTCGCGCTCGGCGAGCTCCACGTCCTCGAGGCCGCCGTAGACCTTGTTCGTCGAGGTGAACAGCAGCGTCGGCGGCCGGCGGCACGCGCGCGCCGCCTCGAGCAGGTTGATCGTGCCCTCGAGGTTGACGGCGGCGTCGTGGACGGGCTCGTCGAGGCTCGTCGTCACGGCGACCTGCGCCGCGAGGTGGAACACGCGGTTGGCGTGCGCCATGGCGCGGGCGACCGCGCGGCGATCGCGCACGTCGGCGATCTCGACGTCGCAGGCGTCGCCGTGGCGGTCGGTCAGCCAGCGCAGGTTCTCCTCCACGCCGTCGCGGGAGAGGTTGTCGAAGACGAGTACGCGCCCGCCGTCGCCGAGGATCCGGTCGGCGAGGTTCGTGCCCACGAAGCCGGCGCCGCCGGTGATGAGCGTGTGGCGCCTCATACCGTCAGTCCCCGGGCCGCGAGCTCGGCCGCCGCGTCGTCGACACGGTCGGTGGCGACCTCGCCCGCGAGCCAGCCGGCGAGCTCGGCGATGCCTTCGTCGCGCGTCACCTCCGGCCTGTAGCCGATCGTCGCGGTGGCCGACGCGATGTCGGCGAAGCAGTTGCGGATGTCGCCGACGCGGTACTTGCCGGTGATCTGCGTGCCGACGTCCTCGCGGCCCATGACGCGCGCGAGCTCGTCGGCGATCTCGAGCACGCTGACGTCCTCGCCGGATCCGATGTTGAGCACCCGCCCGGCGGGATCGGGCCGCTCCAGCGACAGCCGGCAGGCGCGCGCGACGTCGTAGACGCTGACGAAGTCGCGGCGCTGGCGCCCGTCCTCGTAGATGAGCGGCGGGCGGCCGTTGAGCAGGCGCCCGGCGAAGATCGCGAGCACGCCGGTGTAGGGGTTCGACAGCGCCTGGCGCGGCCCGTAGACGTTGAAGAAGCGCAGCGCGGTGACGGGCATCCGGTAGGCCGAGCCGAAGAGGAGGCACATGCGCTCCTGGTCGTACTTGCCGAGCGCGTAGATCGACGACAGCGACGGCGGCTTGTCCTCGGGCGTGGGCAGCGGCGACAGCGGGGCGCCGTCGTCGTCCGCCGGGTCCCAGGAGCCCCGCTCGAGCTGCTCGCGCGAGCGCTCGGCGGCGTCGACGCGGCGCCCGTCGGCGCCCTCGTACAGGCCCTCGCCGTAGACGCTCATGCTGGACGCGACGACAAGCTGCGCCACGGGGTGGTCGAGCAGCGCCTGGAGCAGCACGGCCGTGCCGGCCCCGTTGACGCTCGTGTAGCCGGCGATGTCGTACATGCTCTGGCCGACGCCGACGCGGGCGGCGAGGTGCACGACGGCGTCGACGCCGTCCAGCGCGCGGCTGACGCAGTCGGCGTCGCGGACGTCGCCGACGACGAGCTCGACGTCAGCGTCGAGATACGCCGGGCGTTCGCCCGTCTCGTGCACTTGCGGCTCCAGATTGTCCAGCGCCCGCACCTGCCAACCGCAGCGCAGCAGCTCGTCGGTGAGGTGCGAACCGATGAATCCTGCACCCCCGGTGATGAGAATTGTTTCGCTCACACGGCCCCCCATCTGGTCGGTTCGTCACATCGAGGGGGAGTCGCATACCCCGGCTTTGACTTCATCAACCCTTCTTCATCAACCCGTCACTCATCCAGCCATCGGAAATAGATGCCGTAGCGCACGGACCCGGTGCGATTCACGCCGCCGGAGTGAGGGAGGTCGGGGGTCATCATCACCGCGTCACCCGGGTCCAGCTCGACCGGCACCGTCTCCTCCGCCAGCCGCACGAGCAGCCCGCCGTTCTCCTCCCGCCAGCTGCTGAGCGGCACCCCGACGATCCGCAGGTAGCGCCGCGCCTGCGCCCAGTGCGGCTCCTCGTCGACGTGAAACGTGATGTCCGGATCGGGCCCGACGTGCGGGAACTGCAGGATGATCTGCGGATCGCACAGCGTTCCCGTCGTCCACCCGGGCGGAAGCGCCTCGGCGAGGGCCACGACGGCCGGATGGTGGTTCAGATGCGGGAACCAGTGCGCACTCCAGAGCCAGTCGGCGAGCGTGTCGGCCGTTGCGCCGCGCTGCAGCAGGTCGAGGTGCAGCAGGCGCAGCGCGCCGTCGACGAGCTCCGGTGCCAGGATGCCGCGCGCCACGCGGTACTCCGTGCCTGCGGCTCGTCGCGGCATCGCTGCATCCTGCCAGCCTCATCGGCCGCCCCGGAAGGGGGCGCGAGCGTCAGGTGCACGCCGCGCGGCGCGCCTGCTGCAGGCGTTCCTGCTGATCTGCGATCTCGCGCAGGCGCCCGATGCCCTGGCGGATGATGCGCGACACCTGCATCTGGCTGACGCCGAGCAGGACGCCGATCTCGGCCTGCGTCATGTCGCTGCCGAAGCGCAGTCGCAGGACCTCGCGGTCGCGCGCCGGCAGCAGCGTCATGAGCCGGTCGAGCATTGCCCGGGACTCGGCGCGCGCGTAGCCGTCGTCGTCGCCGCCGATCTCGTCCTCGAGCGTCGGGCCGCAGTCCTCGTCGGCGCCGGGCGCCTGGAGCGACAGCGCGCTGCGGCCGGCGCGCGCCTGCAGCGCCTCGACCACGTGCTCCTCGTCGGCGGCCACCGTCCGGGCGAGCTCGCTCACCGTGGGCGCGCGGTCGAGCTTCTGGGCGAGCGTGCCGGCGGCGCGGTCGAGCCGCAGCGAGAGCTCCTGCAGCTCGCGCGGAGGGCGCACCGCCCAGGTGCGGTCGCGGAAGTGGCGCTTGAGCTCGCCGACGATCGTCGGCACGGCGAAGCTCGTGAACGCGTAGCCGCGCTCGGGCTCGAAGCGGTCGATCGCCTTGACGAGCGCCAGCGAGGCGACCTGGACGAGGTCGTCCAGCGGCTCGCCGGGGTGCTCGTAGCGCCGCGCAAGCGAGCGCGCGAGCGGTAGGAAGCGCTCGACGAGCGCGCCGCGCGTGAACGGATCACGGCGCTGCGCGTACTGCTCGAAGAGCGCCCGCTCGCGCAGCGAACGGCTGCCGGCGGGACAGCTCGCAAGCTGCGGCCCCATCCCTCCGTCCGGCAGCGCTGCAAGGTGGTTTCCCATGGCAGCGTATGTAGTCCGACCGGTGGCGAACACCAGGACCGGAGGGTTCTTGCGCGCCAACGCGCGCGGGCTGCGTCAGGCGGCGCGCTGAAGCTCGAGCGCCGGCTCGCCGCGAACGTCATCGGGCGTGCCCACCAGGCGCCACAGGCACGACGAGATCTGGGTGTGCGACAGCGCCTGCCATGGGGCGTCGAGCTCGGCGGCGGCGTCGAGCACCCTGCAGTTGCCGGACAGGTCGACCTCCATGATCTCGACCATCGTCCCCGTGCGGACGTTTGCGTAGTAACTGCCGACTTCGAGTGTCTCGCGGTCATGGCGCAGGATAGGCATAGAGCTACTCCAATGAGTCTACGGGTTCTGATCGGTTCTACCGGAGCAGTGATGATGCCCCGCAGCACCACCGGCTAACCGCCCAATTGCAGACATCCGCGGAATGCATGGTTTGGCGTCGGGTAAGCGGTACCCCACGCGCAGACCACCCGCATTCCAGGAGGACCGCCCATGAGCACTTCGCAGACCGAGACCGGTGAGGTCACCGGGACGAAGGACAAGGACTACAACATCATCTGGTTCACCGAGGCGTGCCTCGACAACGCGCTGCGGCTCGCGACCTACATCCAGGACGCCGAGCGCGACGGCGACGACGAGCTCGCGACGTTCTTCCGCAAGGCCCAGGCCGACAGCCGCAAGGGAGCCGAGGAGGGCAAGCGCCTGCTGAAGGCGCGCCTCTAAGTGCCGATGCGCGACGAGGAGGGCCATCCCGCTCCGCCCCACGACGAGGACGCCGAGGAGCCGCTCGGCCCGATGACGCCCGACGACGAGACGCCGCTCGGCGACACGCCCGAGGCGCACGACGAGATCAACCCGCACGACCTGCCGCCCGACCATCCGGCCCGCGCCGAAGCCGAGCACCGTGCCGGTGATGCGGCCGACACGACCGGCGGCGAGGACTGACATACCGCCGCGGGCGGAGCGCCCGCGCCGCCCGCGGCACGGCGGCCCGCGCGCGCTGGCAGACTGTCGCGCATGATGGGCCGGGCGACCCAGCTGCTGCTGCCCGAGGGCCTCGCCGCGGCCGCCGTGGCGGACGCGCTCGCCGCCGAGCTGCCGATCGTGACGCAGCGCGCGCACACGATCGACCGCACGTTCTGGGACACCTTCGACGGCCGCCTCCATGACGCGGGGCTGGCGCTGGTCGCCGCCGGCGGGCGACTCGTGCTGGCCGATGCCGCGACGTCGGCCGAGCAGGCCGCCGGCGAGCTTCCGCGCGGACCCGCGCGGCTGTTCGCCGGCGGCCTGCCGGCGGGCCCGTTGCGCGACCGGCTCGCGCCGCTCATCGAGATGCGCGCGCTCACGCCGGCCGCGCGGGTGCGCAGCCGCTTCCTCCCGCTGAACGTCCTCGACGACGTGGGCAAGATCGTCGTTCGCCTGCGCGTCGAGGAGCCCGTCGCGGTGTTCGGCGCGCGCAACGCGCCGCTGCCGTCGCGGCTGCACGTCACAGGCGTGCTCGGCTACGACCGCCAGTTCGAGCGCGTGGGCGCGCAGCTCGAGCGGGCGCTCGGCCTCGTGGCGCCGGCGCGCCCGGTGGCCGACGATGCGGTGGCCGCAGACGGCGGGCGTGTCGGCGGCACATCGTCGAAGCTCCGCGTGCGGCTGGAATCCGGCGACCGCGCCGACGCCGCGGCGGTCGCGATCGCGCGCCGCCTGCTCGACGTCATCGAGGTCAACCTGCCGGGCACGCTGGACGACGTCGACAGCGAGTTCCTCCACGACCTGCGCGTCGCCGTCCGCCGATCGCGCGCGCTGCAGCGTGAGCTGGCCGGTGTGTTCCCGCCCGAACCGCTGCGGGTGTTCCGCGGCGGCTTCCGCGAGCTGCAGGCGATCACCGGTCCGACCCGCGACCTCGACGTCCAGCTGCTCGAGTTCGACGAGCTCGCCGCTCGGCTGCCGGACGGCGGCGACGGCGCCGTCGCCGTCGCGCCGCTGCGCCGGCTGCTCGAGGAGCACCTGCGCGGCGCGCGGGCGACGATGGTCCGCGAGCTGCGCGCGGCGCGCACGCGCGCCCTCCTCGACAACTGGTCGGCGATCCTCGACGGGCTCGTCGACAGCGATCCCGGCGGCCGCGCGGACGCGCCGCGACCGGTCGCGGACGTCGCGGGCGAGCGGATCGCGGCCGTCCACCGGCGCATGGTCCGGATGGGCCGCAAGATCGACGACGGCAGCCCGGCGGAGGCACTGCACGACCTGCGCAAGAAGGGCAAGGAGCTGCGCTACCTGCTCGAGTTCTTCGCGTCCCTCTACCCGCCGGAGGTCATCAAGCCGATGGTGTCGTCGCTGAAGGGGCTGCAGGACGTCCTCGGCCGCTTCCAGGACCGCGAGGTCCAGGCCGACCGCCTGCGCTCGCTCGGCGACGAGGTCGCGGCGCTCGAGGGCGGCGCGCCGGCGCTCATGGCGATGGGCGTGCTCGTGCAACAGCTCGCGGCCGACCAGGCGGCGGCGCGCGCCGAGTTCGAGGAGACCTTCAGCGCCTTCTCGGCCAGGGAGCAACGGGCGCTCGTCAAGCAGACGTTCGCATGACCGTCGTCGCCGCCTACAACATCAAGGGCGGCGTGGGGAAGACGTCGGTGTCGGTGAACCTCGCGTGGCTCGCCGCGGACAGCGGGGCGCGCGTGCTGCTGTGGGACCTCGACCCCCAGGGCGCGGCGACGTACCTGCTGCGGATCAAGCCGAAGGTCAAGGGCGGCGGACGCCGGCTCGTCCACGGCAAGAGCGACCCCGCCGCGCTGCTGAAGGGAACCGACCACGAGCGCCTGGACCTCCTGCCGGCGGACTTCTCCTACCGCAACATGGACCTCGCGCTGGACGCGACGAAGCGCCCGACGCGGCGGCTGGCGCGGGTCCTCGCCCCGTTCGCCGGCGAGTACGACTACGTCTTCCTGGACTGCCCGCCGGCGATCTCGCTGGCCTCCGAGAGCGTCTTCGCGGCGGCCGGCGTGCTGCTCGTCCCGCTCATCCCCTCGCCGCTCTCGCTGCGAACGTTCGAGCAGCTGCGCCGCTTCGTCGCCGACGAGGTGCCCAAGCCGCCGCGGATCCTCGCGTTCTTCTCGATGACCGACGGCCGCCGGCGCCTGCACCAGGACGTCATCGACGAGCTGTCGGGCTCCGACGGCGTCCTGCGCACCGCGATCCCGTCCGCGAGCGACGTCGAGCGGATGGCCGTCGAGCGCCGCGTGCTCGCCGACTTCGCCCCGCACGGGCGCGCCGGGCGCGCATACGCGGAGCTGTGGGAGGAGCTGCGCGAGCACATCGAGTGAGGCGGGGCGCCCGCAGGCGGTCGAAGGTCGGGCTCCTCGCCGCCGCTGCCAGCGCGAGCCGGTGTCCGGACCGGACTACAGGCGCTTCTCCCCGAAGAAGCTCGCGACCGGGTTGCCGTTGAAGTTCGCGATCGGGACGTAGCCGGCGTGCTCGTACATGCGCTGGGCGCGCGTCTGCCGCGGGCCTGTGTCGAGTCGCGCGACGGTGTAGCCGATATCGCGGGCGCGCCGCTCGAGCTCGGCGAGCAGGGCGCGCGCGACGCCGCGGCCGCGGGCGGCATCGACCACGAACATCCGCTTGATCTCGCACGCACCGTCCGGCAGCCGCTTGAGCCCGCCGCAGCAGACCGGGAGGTCGCCCTCGAAGCCGACGACGAACGTGCCGCCCGGCGGGGCGAGCTCCCGCGGCCCGGCCTTGGGCATCTGCGGGCCGTCGAGGTCGAGGCCGCTGTAGAGCGCGGCGATCTCGTCACGCATGCCCTGGACGAGCGCGGCGCCCGGCTCCTCGTCGGCGGGGCAGGTGCGGAAGTCAAGCATCGGCCGAGAGCTTGCCGGAAGGCTGCGCTTGGGGGCGACACGGAGTTCGTAGATGTGGCGCTTGACCACCGTGCCGCCGTGGTCGTGCTGCGACCCTGTCCGGGTGGCGCGATCCGCGACCGACGACGCTCAGGCCCTGCGCGAGCTCGAGGCCGCGCCCCTGGGCCTGCCCGCCGGGCTGGAGCTGTCGTGGCTCGGCGTGTCGGGCTACCGGCTGACGTATGAGGGCGTCTCACTGTTCATCGACCCGTACGTCTCGCGGGTCCCGCTGCGCGCGCTGCTGCTGCGCCGGCCGGCGATCCCCGACGAGGCGCTCATCGATCGCTACGCGTCGGCGCCCGGGCCGGTGGCGGGCGTGCTCGTCGGGCACACCCACTTCGACCACGCCGTCGACGCCCCCGCGCTCGCGCGCCGCTATGGAGCCAACGCCTACGGCTCGGCGTCGCTCGGGCAGCTCATGCGCCTGCACGGCCTCGGTCGGCTCGCGGTCGAGGTCGTGGCCCATCAGCCGTACGAGCTCGGGCCGTTCGTCGTGCGCTTCGTGCCGAGCCGGCACTCGAAGCTGCTCTTCGGCCGCAAGGTGCCGATGGACGGCGAGCTGACGTGCGACCACGTCCACCGGCTTGCGCCCGGCGCATACAGGTGCGGTGACGTGTGGGGCATCCGTATCGACGTCGCGGGCACGAGCTTCTACCACCAGGGCAGCGCGAACCTCGACGACGACGAACTGCGCGACGAGCCGGTCGACGTCTTCCTCGCCGGGGTGGCCGGGCGCAGCGTCACGCCGGGCTATTGGCAGCGGATCCTGCCACGCCTCGACCCGCGCCTCGTCGTCCCGACGCACTACGACGACTTCTTCGCGCCGCTCGGGCGGCGCCTGAGCTTCGTGCAGCGCGTGCGGCTGGCCGCCGTCCCCGGCGAGCTGGCGGCCGTCTCGCGCGACGTCCGCGTCGCCGCGCTACCGCGCATCGACGACATCGTCCGTACACCTCGGCGCGCGACCCTGGTCGAGCTTGAACCAACTCAGAGAAAGGAGACACCATGACCAAGCGGATCCACAGGTTGCTCGTGCCGGTCGCAGCGGTTGCGGCAGTCGTCGTCGGAGGTGGCGCGATCGCATCCGCCGCCCAGCAGCCGGCGCAGACGCCGGCGCCGATCACGAAGGCCGCCCCGAGCTCGGAGCCGATCGGTGGCCCGGACACGGACACGATCCAGTCCGGCGACCAGACGAACCCCGACACCGCGACGGGCAAGACGATCGCGGCGACGGCCGAGGCGCCGGGCACCGAGCAATCGGCGGCCAGCGAGCTGCCGGGCGCGCCTGAGCAGCCCGGCTCGGAGACGGCCGCGAACAGCGACGGGCCCGGCGGCCACGCCGACGAGCCCGGCAACCCCTCCGCGGACCATCAGTTCCAAGGAGTGGAGTAGTAGCGCAGGGCGCTCCCGTCTCGGGGCCGGGGGCGCCCACCGCTGCTTGGCGGGGAGCCGAGCGGCAGGCTGATCCAGACATCGGCTCCGCCGCCCTCGCGGTTGGCCGCATGCGCTCGACCGCCGTGCAACTCCGTGATCGTGCGGATGATCGCCAGCCCGAGCCCGACGCCGTCGTCGGTGCGGGCCGCATCGGCGCGGGAGAAGCGCTCCCAGGCGCGCGGGAGGAACTCGGGCGGGAAGCCGGGGCCGTCGTCGAGCACGTGGATCTCGACGCTCGAGCCGGCCGTCCGAATCGTGAGCTCGACCTCGCTTGCCGCGTAGCGCAGCGCGTTGTCGAGCAGGTTGTCGAGCACCTGCGCGATCCGGTCGGGGTCGGCCAGGACGAGCGGCGCCTCGCCGGTCTGGCTGACGTCGACCCGCACGTGCCGGGTCGGCCGGCGCCGCTGCGCCCGCACCGCCGCGTCGTGGGCGAGGGCGTCGAGCGACACCGGCGTCCGGTGCAGCTCGAAGCGATTGCTGTCGTTGCGCGTGAGCAGCAGCAGGTCGTCCGCGAGCCGGCCGAGCCGCTCGGTCTCCTCGATCGCCGAGGCCGTCGCCATCTGGAGGTCGGCGCCCGTCGGGTTGTCGCGCGCCATGAGCTCGAGCTCGGTACGCAGCATGGTGAGCGGGCTGCGCAACTCGTGGCTGGCGTCGGCGATGAAGCTGCGCTCGCGACGGCGCATGATCTCGACCGGCCGTAGCGCGACGCCGGTCAGCCCGTAGCCGGCGAGCGATGCCAGGAAGAGCGCCGCCGGGCCGCCCAGCAGGAGCACGCTCCTCAGGTCCTCGAGCGCGCGGTCGCGCTCTGCGAGCGATTGCCCGACCACCGCGACGAGCGGTTTGCCCTGCGCCACGATCGGCACCGCGAGGAGCCGCACCGGCTGGCCGCCGGCGAGCTGCACCCGGTCTGCCACCACGCTGCTGTGGCGGGCCTGGGCGAGCGCCGCCGGTCCGAGCAGGGGACTCCGGGGGAGGCCGGGAGTCGCATCGATGACGTGCCCGCCGGCGTCGATGATCTGGGCGAGCTGCGGGCGCTGGCCGACGCCGAGGTTGGCCTCCGTCAGCCCGCTGTCGGACTGCTGCGCGAGCGCGGCGATGTCCGCTGCGTGCGAGCGCAGCGACGCGATGAGCGCGCTGTCGAGATTCGTCTGGACCTGCTGGCGGATGAACAGGCCCGTGGCCGCGAGCAGCACAGCCATGACGAACGCAAACGCGACGGTGAGGCGCCAGCGGACCGGCAGGCGGCTCACCGCCCGCCGTCCTCGCGCAGCCGGTAGCCGCGGCCGCGAACCGTCTCGATGCTCGTGACCCGGTAGGGGCGGTCGATCCGGTCACGCAGCGCGTGGACGTGCTGGTCGACGACGTTGGAGCGGTTCTCGTAGGCGTGATCCCAGGCCGACTCCAGCAGCGCGAAGCGGCTGAGCGTGACGCCCGGGCGGCGCATGAACGTCTCCATCAGCGCGAACGGCTTCTCGGCGAGCTCGATCTCGTCGCCGTCGCGCCACACCTGGCGGCTCGCCGGATCGAGCCGCAGAGGGCCGACCTGCAACACCGTCGGCCGCTCGATCGGGTCACGGCGCACGAGCGCCCGCAGGCGGGCGGTGAGCTCCTTGAGGTCGAAGGGCTTGGTCAGGTAGTCGTCGGCGCCGCCGTCGAGTCCGGCGACGCGGTCCTCGATGCTGCCGAGCGCGGTCAGCATGAGGACCGGCACCCACTGGCTCTGCGCGCGCAGGCGGCGGACCGTCTCGATGCCGTCGATGCCCGGCAGCAGCACGTCGAGCACGACGGCGTCGTAGTTCGTGGCGTCCGCCATCCAGAGGGCGTCCTCGCCGTTGACGGCGATGTCGGCGGCCATGCCCTCGCCCCTCAGCGCACGCCAGAGCTGCCCGGCCAGCTTGACCTTGTCTTCGACGATCAGGACGCGCATCACGCGCAATGGTCGCGCGCGGCGGCGGGCGTTCAGCGCGATCTGTGTTGGTTCTGTGTTGGCCTGCGCCGGCGCCCCGGCGACCTAACGCGATCGCAACCTCGCCCGCCGCCGAGGGCAACGCGCGCGCTTCTACGTTGCTGTGGTCACCGAAGTACGACCGCCATGCGCGCCACCACCCACACCGCCTTCTCCCCCGCCTTCGACGGCGACCCGGCGCCCAACACACTCAGCGGTCTGACCGTCGTGCTGCCCTGCCTCGACGAGGCCGAGAACCTGCGGGAGGCGGTGGTGCTCGCGACGGACGCGGCCGACCGCTACGCCCTGGCGCACGAGATCGTCGTCGTCGACGACGGCAGCACCGACGACAGCGTCGAAGTCGCCGCCGGGCTCGCCGCGCGGGATCCGCGCGTACGGCTCGTCATCCACGCCGAGCACCAAGGATATGGAGAGGCGCTGCGCTCGGGCATCGCCAACGCCCGGCTGCCGTGGGTGCTGCTCATCGACGCCGACCTGCAGTTCGACGTCGGCGAGCTCGGAGACTTCCTGCCGCTGGCCCGGTCGGCCGACCTCGTCGTGGGCTGGCGGATCCTGCCGCAGGGACCCGTCGGCCGGCGCGCCGGCAGCGCACTGTGGAACCGCGTCGTGCACTCCGTGTTCGACCTGCCCGCACGCGACGTCGACTGCGGGTTCCGGCTCGTCCGCCGTGAGCTCGTGCAGCGCCTCGACCTGCGGGCCGGCGGAGCGCTCGTCGGCACGGAGCTGCTCGTCAAGAGCCGCGCCGCCGGCGCACGCGTCGCCGAGGTGCCGGTGCACCACCGGCCGCGCGTCGCGGGCCGGCAAGCCGGGACCGGGCCACGCCTGACACCGGGGACGCTGCGCGAGCTCGTCGACCTGCGCCGCGTGCCGCGCATATCGTGAGCCTGCTGCCCGGGATCGTCGCGGCGAGCGCAGCAGCCCTGCTGCTGAACGCGAGCTATCTCGTGCAGCACGCGGGCCTGTCGGCAGCGCCGGCCGTCCGCGCATCGCGGCCGCTGGCCACGGTGCGGGCGCTGCTGGCGTCGCCGACGTGGGTGGCCGGGGCCGTGCTGAGCTACACCGGCCTCGCGCTGAACATCGTCGCGCTCGGGCTGGCGCCGCTGTCGCTCGTGCAGAGCATCATCGCCGCGGGGCTCGTCGTGGTGGCGCTCGGCGCGGCGTGGGCGCGGCGCCGCCGTCCGGGCACGCGCGAGATCGTTGCCATCGGGCTGATCGTCGTCGCGCTGGCGAGCCTCGGCGTCGGCGCGAGCGCGGGCCCTGCCCACGTGCCGTCTGCGGCGGCGCTGCTGGGGTTCGAGGTCGCCGCGGCGCTCGTCGCATGGGCGATCGCCTGGCGGCGCGGTGGCGACGGCATGCCGCATCGGCTGGGGCTCGCTGCCGGCATCCTCTACGGCGCCACGAACGTCGCCCTGGCGGCGCTGCTGTCGGCGGGCGGCGGCGCGTCGCCGGTCGTGGCGGTCGCGGTCGTCACGGGCGCGACGGTCACGGCGGGCGGGTTCTTCGCGTTCCAGCGCGGTCTGCAGTCCGGCCCCGCCACCGGCGTCGTCACGCTCATGACGGCGGGCACGAACGTCGTCGCGATCCTCGGCGGCCTGCTCGTCATGCGCGAGTCGCTGGGCGCGACTCCGGCGATCGCGCTGCTGCATGCCGGCGCCTTCGGGCTTGTGGTGCTCGCGGGGCTGCTTGCGGCAGGCGAGCTCACTCGTCTCGCGGAGCCCGCAGCGACGCGAGGAACTGCCATGCCTGCTGGCCTGCCGAGAACGTGCTCGGTGGTCCCGGATCGGGCGGCTTAGCGCCTGGCCACTGGTGTCCGCCTCCGAGCACCTGGATGTGGGCGAGCTTCGTGCCCGGGGCGCAACCGCGCCAGTCGAAGCGCAGCGCGCGGGGCGCCATCGTGCGGGGCCGCATGGTGCTCCCGCAGCGGTCGCGCTGAGCCCAGCCCGCGAGCCATGCGCGAACGTCGCCGGCCCCGCCGTGGCGCGGGTCGCCACGGTACGGGACGACCGGATCGTTGGAACCGTGGATCTCGAGCACCGACACCGGCCGGTGCGGACGGCACTGCGGCAGGCCGCCGAAGCCGCCCGCGACGACGACGATGCCGCTCACGCGCCCTGAGAGCTCGCACCCGACGCGGGCCGCGAGCCCGCCGCCGTTGGACACGCCGACGACGAAGACGCGACCAGGGTCGACGCAGGCGACGGTCGCGACCTGCTCGATGAGCTCCTCGACGAAGCCGACGTCGTCCGGGGCCGATCCGGCATTGAGGTTCCAGACGCGGTGCTGGGGCGTCGCGTCCGGGAATGCCACCGTGAATCCCTCCTCGTCGCCGATCTCCGCGAGCCCCGAGTAGCGCTTCATGAAGCGGCCGGAACTACCCGAGCCGTGCAACGCCACGACGAGCGGCGACCGCGCGACCGCCGTGCGGGCCGGGACCCGCACGACCGCCGTCCGGTCGCCCTGCGAGCTCGGGAGGCGCAACGTGAACTCGCGCGTCTGGCGCTCCTCGCGGCGGGTGGTGCAGCCGGCGGCCGAGAGCGGCGCGGACACGTCCCGCTCCGGGGCAACGGATGTGGAATCGGCGCTGCCATGACCGGCGCCGCCGACCACGCCGACCACGGCGGATGCCGCGACCGCCGCCGCCGTGCGCAGGCGATGACGCGGTGAGACGATCGGAAGCCACGAGGCCACGAGCGGCCAAACGGTAGCGAGGACGGACCCTCGGGACGCCACTCCCCTTGCAGCTGGCAGGAATATCGAGGGTTCCGCTGGCGGGTACGCGAAACGGCGGCTGACCCCGATGACGGCGCGGATTGCGGACGCCATCGTGTCTTGGCACATGAACAGCGTCCTGCTCATCGTCCGCTTTGCGCTCGGGTTCTACCTCATGGCCGAGGGCACCGCGAAGCTCTCGGGCCTGTTGGGCCGCGGAGCTCCTGCGGGCCCGGCGGTCGCAATGGGAGCGATCGAGCTGGCGGGCGGGGTCCTCGCGGCCTTGGGGCTCTTCACGCCGCTGTCGGGGCTCCTGCTGGTGGGCCTGACCGCAAGCCTCGCGTTCGTCTCATGGCCCCACGAGTACCCGCTGTACATGCTGTTCGCCGCCGTGGCGATCGCGCTCGCCGGCCCCGGCGACTACTCGCTGGACCATGTTGTGCTCGGCGGCGCCGCCGGCGCGCCGGGCACCCAGGCAATCGCAGTCGGCCTGGCCGGCGCGGCGATCGTCGAGGGTCTGCGCCAGCTCCAGAGGCAGCGCGCCGCGTTCCGCGCGGGCGTTGCCGCCTCAGAGCACGAGCACGCGTCAGCGCTGGATCAGATCTCCTAGGACTCGCCGGGGAGGTCCTGCGGCACCGGCGCGGGCGGGAGCCGAAGCTCGAACCGCGCCCCGCTCGTCGCGCTCACCAGCACCACGTCGCCCTCCATGCGACGGGCCAGCTCCCGCGCGATCGCCAGACCCAGCCCGAATCCGCCCTCGCCGCCGGTCTCGGCCCCGCGCTGGAAGCGCTCGAAGATCTGCTCGCGCTCTGGCTCGGGCACGCCCGGCCCGCTGTCCTGCACCGCGATCACGCACGACCCCCGGGCGTCCGAGCTCAGCTCGACGACGACAGCCGTGTCGGGCGGGGCGAAGCGCAGGGCGTTGTCGAGCAGGACCCGCACGATCTGGGCCACGCCGTCGGGGTCCGCCACGGCCCAGAGCGCCTCGTCTGCGGCCAGCTCGATCGCTCGATCCGTCTCACGCGCGCGGACGCGGAACTCGGAGATCACGGCGCGGCATGTCTCCCGCAGCTCGATGAGCTCGCGCCGTGCAGGGACCCCGGCGTCGAGCCGGCTGAGATCGAGCAGCTGGGCGGCCAGCGCGCCGATTCGCTCAGTGATGGCGCTCGCATGGTCGATCTGCGCGGCCAGTGACGCGGCGTCGTGGCCGTCGTTCGCCACTTCGTCGCGCAGGAGAGCGAGCAGGAGCTGCAACGAGGTCAGCGGCGTTCGCAGCTCGTGCGACGCGGTGGACACGAACGTCCGGCGGGCCTCCTCCTGCTCGCGCAGCCGCTCCTGCATGACGGCGAACGCGCGGGCGAGGTCGGCGATCTCGTCGTTGCCCGAGCTCGGCGCCAGCTTGACCACGGGCCCCAGCCGTGCCACGAGCAGCGCCGTGTCGCGGACGCGCCGCAGCCGGCGGACGAGCTCGCTGGCCAGCGCGACGCCGACCAGCAGCGCCACGCTGAGGCCGACGAGCGCCGCGGTGACCATCGCCCGCCGGACGACGCCTGCGGCCGTCTGCACGGTGTCGAGCGGCCTGCTCACCGCGATCCCGAGCACGCGGTCCTCGATCCGGACCGGCCTCGCGACACGAGCCTCCTTGGCGGCGCCTTCGCCGAGCACCGTCGTGAGCGTCCTGCCTCCCCGGCGTGCACGCTGCGCGCTCGCGACGTCGTCGGGGTCGGGGTCCGCCGGAGCGATGACACGGCCGCGCTCGTCGACGAGCACGGCCTCGCCGTCAGCGCGCCGCGCGATCGTCTGAACGGCGCGGCGCGCCGCCGCCGCGCCAGGCGCCAGCTCCCGAGCGTTGAGGTCGCCGATGACCGAGGGAGCGATCGCGGCCGCTTGCGAGACCGACTCCAGCTCGGTGGCCTGGAGTCGCTGCTCGAGTGGGGACAGGAGCGTGACGGCGGCCACCGCGAGCGTCAGCGCGCTCGTTGCCACCAACGCGAGCACCAGGCGCGGACGGAGCCCGAACGATGGCCGGCGGCGCATCCTCAGGATGCGTGGATGCGATAACCGGCACCACGTACGGTGAGCAGCAGCCGCGGCTCCTCGGGACGCTCCTCGAGCTTCTCGCGGAGGTGACGCACGTGGACGTCGATGCCGCGGGGGTCGCGGTACGCGCTGTCGCCCCAGATCGCACGCAGGAGCTCCTCGCGGCTGAACAGGCGCTCGGGTTGCGTCATCAACGCCCGCAGCAGCTCGAACTCCGAGAACGTCATTTCGACGACGGCCCCGCCGACGCGCGCCTCGCGGCGCGCCAGGTCGAGCACGACGGGCCCGACCTGCAGGATCTCGTCGCCCATGGCACGAGGCCCGGCGCGGCGCAGTACCGCCTTGATCCGGCTGCGTAGCTCCGCGGGGCCGAACGGCTTGGTCACGTAGTCGTCGGCGCCCGCCTCCAGCCCGAGGACGGCGTCGGCCTCGCTGTCGCGCGCGGTCAGCATGATGATCGGCACGACGTTGCGACGCGCTCGCAGCTCGCGGCACACGTCGACTCCGTCCTGTCCCGGGCCCAGCGCGACGTCGAGCAGCACGCAGTCGAACCGCTCGGTGCTTGCGCGGTCGATCGCCGACCGCGCGTCGGCCACCGCCAGGACGCGGTGGCCGTCGCGCGCGAAGAGGCGGACGAGCAGCTCGCGCAGCTCTGACTCGTCGTCGACGACCAGGATGTTGAGCACGTCTTCGGGAGCCATCGCAGCGCCCAGCGTATTCGCCTCGGGCGCAGCTGGGATGTTCAAGGTCAGACCATCGCGATCCGGCCCGGAAGCTGGCGCAGCTCGCCCTGCAGCCGCGCGAGCTCGCGGAACGCCTTGAGGACGACGCGAGGGCTCGCGCCGCTCTGCTCGCCCGCGACGCGGGGCCGGTGGTGGACGCCGATCTCGCGGACGGTCGCGCCCGCGCCCACGGCGCGCACGACGAGCTCGGTGCTGATCATCGCGCCCCCGCTGGTGAGCGGGATCGCCTCGAGCAGGTCGCGGCGGATGAGCTTGAACGCGCAGTCGACGTCGCGCACGGGGAGGTCGAAGCGGCGGCGCACGAGCCAGTTCCAGGCTGCCGCGTTGAAGCGACGGTGCCACGGATCCTGGCGGGCGATGCGCCAGCCGGCGACGAGGTCGGCCTCGCGGGCCAGCGGCACGAACGCCTCGAGCTCGTGCAGATCGAACTGGAGGTCGGCATCGGTGAGCAGGACCCACGGCATCCGCGCCGCACGCACACCGGTCTGCATGGCGCCGCCGTAGCCGCGGTTGGCGGGATGCACGATCACGCGCACCCGGCGGTCGGCGTCGGCCATGCGCGCGGCAATGCCCGCCGTGCCGTCGGTGCTGCCGTCGTCGACCACGATCACCTCGTACTCCGCGGCGCAGGCCTCGGCCGCGCTTGCGGCGGCGCGGACGGCGTCGGCGACGTTCGGCGCCTCGTTGAAGCAGGGCAGGACGATGCTCACGCCCGCCAGCAGGCCGGCATCGACGACGGGTGATTCGGGCGCGCGCAGCCCGGCGAGATCGGCGTCTGCGGCGGCGTATGGGGATGTGATTTCGGTCATGTGGCAAGCGTGGCCGAGGGGGCGTCAGGAGCGGTTGAGCCCGGATTGCAGTCGTGTTAGGCGCTCAGCGCGAACAGCGTTCCGGGCGCAACGCCTGCCGCACGGCTGACGTCGTGCGCGTGCGCGTGCGCCCAGCGGATGACCGGCGCGCAGCCGCTCCGCGTGCAGTCGCCGGATCCCATGAGGATGTGGCGGACCTGGCCGGACCGGACGAGCTGCGCGAGCTGCGCAGCGGTGAGCAGCGGCCGGCCCGCGTAGCTGGTGAGCATGAGGATCGGCCGCGCGTCGCGCACGATGAGCGGGCTCGCGCGGAACGTGGCGGCGCTGGCGACCTCGTAGCGGGCGCTGCCCTGGTGGTTGATGAGGAAGGTGCTCAGGGAGACCGGGGCGTCGAGTGCCAGCCCGGCGTTGGACCTGTGCTGCTGTGCGACCGACACCGACGCCGCGAGGGGCACGCTGAGGGCGGCGACGAGGGCGCAGGCGACGAGGGCCGCCGGCGGGCGGCGGCGCGCGGATGCGAGGGCCGCGCACGCGCCCACGCCGGCAAGGGCCGCAACCGTCGCCCAGGTCGGGACGTGCACGAGCGCCAGCCCGGCGACGGCCACGACCGCAGCGCTCACGGCCAGCGCGATCGCGGGCAGCCGCTTGCGCCGGCCGTTGACGGCCAGCCACGCCACCCCTACGCCCAGAACGCCGGCGATCGCGGGCGTGACCGCCTCCAGGTAGCGCGGCTGCATGCGCTGCGCGTGGCTCAACAGCGCCACGCCGGTGATGAGCCAGACGCCGAGGAACGCGGCGCCGGCGAGTCCGAGGCGCCTGCGCCCGCGCCAGCGCCCGGTCAGCACCGAGTGGACGAGGGCGACGGCGCCGAAGACGACGGCGGCCAGCAGGGTGGCGCCGACGAGGGCGGCGTAGTCGGGTCCGGTCGTGCCGAGGAAGCGCAGAGGACCCGGTGCATCGAGTGCCAGCGCGGCCGCCGACGCGTGCCCGCGCAGCCGGTCGATCCCGTTGAACACGAACATGACGTTCCAGACGCTGCCGTTGGACGAGCCGATCGGCCACGGATGGGGGCCGGCAGACAGCGAGGCGGCGGTCACCCAGGACAGGCTCACGGCGACGAACGCGACGAGCCCGGCACCGATCGCCAGCACGCGCCGGCGCGCCGGAACGTCGAACGCGAGCCAGGCGAGAACGGCGAGGGCCGGAAGGACGAGCAGCGCTTCGAAGATCTTGACGTTGAACGCGAGGCCCAAGACCGCGCCGCCCGCGACGACGAACCACGTGTTGCGCCGCTGCGCGCCCACGACGACGAGCCAGGCCGCCAGCACGTCGAGCAACATCATGAGCGAGTCCATCGTGTCGCTGTGCGCGGTGACGATCGAGATCGGCAGCACGGCGAGCGCGGCCGCGGCACCGAGCCCGGCCTTGCGCCCGAAGAGCCGCCGCACGAGGTCGTAGATCAGCGGGACGGCCAGCACCCCGGCGACGGCTTCGGGCAGCCGCACCGCCACCGAGCTGAACCCGAAGAGCTTCGTGCTCGCGACCTGCAGCCAGAGATCCACCGGCGTCTTGTCGATCGACACCTGCGCCGCGGGCTCGTAGGCGCCGAAGAAGAAGTTGTGCCACGACAGGCCCATGCTGCGCACGGCCGCGTCGTAGAACGAGTTCGTCGGCACCAGCGCGAAGTTGACGAAGCGCAGGACGGCGGCGAGCGCCGTGATGGCGAAGATCGCGACGCCCGTCCCCGCGCGGGGGATCGCCGGCGCGCGGGTTCCCAGGCGGGGACGGATGCTGATGTCGATGGCCATGTCGAGCTAGCCGCGCTTGAGGATCCAGACCTTGACGGGCTCGTTGGCGAGCGCCATCTGGCTGAAGGAGCGCACCTGGTAGCGCACGCCGGCCACGGTCGTGGTTCCGGAGTTGGGCAGATGGGCGTTGGCGGCCGCCGGCAACGACGTCCTGATATGCGCCGCGCCCTTTCCGCGGACGACCACGTCGACCGGGTAGTTGCGATGCATGAAGCGCACGAAGCCGATCTCGTCCTGGATCGAGACCTGCAGCGTGGCCAGGGACTTGCCGCGGGCGTCGCGCAGCGTCGTCTGCGAGGGCGCGACGCAGAACGGGACGCCGGCGTCGACGAGGACCTGCGAGCCGCGCATGATCCGCAGCCGTGAGACGTGCCAGTGGTACCAGACAGGCATGTACTGGCTCTGCACATAGCTTCGCAGGCGCGTCTGGCTGCCGGAGCGCAGCGCCGCCAGCAGGGCGGAGTCACGCGCGACCCGCCGCAGCGTGGCGCGGGCCACGCCGCCCTGCACCTCCTGGACATAGCGGGCCTTCGCGACCGTGGTCAGGTGGTCGATCGACGTGTTCCCCACGGCCGCCGGCCGGGCCTGCACCGGCGCCTGCACCGGCGCCGTAGCCGTGGTGGTGCGAGACGCTGGAAGCGTGGCGGCGCTGGCGGCGCAGCCCAGGAGCGGTAGGGCGATGAGGGCGGCGGCGATGGGTGCACGCCGCAGCCGAGTGCTCGAAACCATGATATTGCCCCCTAAGCGGCGATTGCAGGTCGTGTCAGTGCGGACACCGGCGCGGCGACCCGCACCTCGTTCCGGGCCCGTAGAACGGCGAGCAGCGAGAGGCCAACCGGCAGGCGGACGCCAGAGCGCAGCAGCGCCGCCTCTGCGCGCGACGGCCATTCGAGCACCCGGTCGAGCGCCGGCGGCGTGAGGCTGAGCTCGGACCGTGCCGATCCGGCGCCGCGTCGCGCCATGCGCACCACCGCCGCCGGCGCCAGCAGCGCCGCGTTGAAGTAGGAGCTCTTCGCCACGGCCCAGTCCGTCTCGACGGCGGCGTCGATCAGCGCGCGGCGCGTGTAGCGCCGGTAGTGCCGGTTGACCTCGTCGTGCGCGGACCACAGCGCCGGGTGGGCGGGGACGGTGACGAGGAGCACGCCGCCGGGCCGGGTCACGCGGCGCAGCTCGCTCAGCGTGTGCCGGTCGTCGGGCGTGTGCTCGATGACGTCGAGGCAGGTCACCAGGTCGAACGACGCGTCCCGGAACGGCAGGTCCGCGACCTCTGCCAGGTGCGCCTCGTGGCCGCGGGCCCGTGTCGCGTTCACCGCGTCGGGGCTCAGGTCCACCCCGCAGGCGTCGCCGTAGTCGGTCAACTCGTCGAGGGTGCGGCCGGAGCCGCAGCCGGCGTCGAGGATCGCGCACGGCGACGGCAGCGCGAGGCCGTCGAGCGTCGCGCGCAGGACGCGACGGCGGCCCCGGTACCACCAGTGCCGATCGTCGGTCGTGATCATTGCGTGGAGCTCATTGGAGGTCATGGCACCACGGTGCGCTGCGGGCGGTTGCGGGGTGTACCGCCTACATTGCGATCTCGTTGGACGCGACCACGACAGGCCGCGCGGCGGCTCAGCGTGCTCTAACGGCGCACATACGGGATCCCAACAAGCGGCTGAGACGCTGAACCGATGTTGCTCCCTGTTCCCTCGCAGATCGGCTATGTCGCGCTCGGCGGCATCATCCTCGGGGAGTCTGCGGGCCTCCCGATACCGGGCGAGACGGCCCTCATCACGGCCGGCGGGCTCGTCGCCGCCGGACATCTCTCACTGCCGCTCGTGATCCTCGTCGCTGCGCTTGCGGCGGTCACCGGGGACACGATCGGATACTGGCTGGGTCGCCGCGGCGGCCGGACGCTGCTGCTCCGCGACGGCTTCGGGGCGACGCACCGCCGCCACGCGGTCGGCCGTGCCGACCGCTTCTTCGCCCGCTATGGCGCTGCCACCGTGTTCTTCGGGCGCTGGGTGCCGGGCGTGCGCATCGTCGCCGCCGTGACGGCGGGCGCCGCGCGGATGCCGTGGCCGCGGTTCGCCGTGGCCATCGCCGCGGGTGCGGTCGCGTGGGCCGGCACGGTCGCG
>DASWQM010000162.1:0-9604 GCA_036403675.1 Solirubrobacteraceae bacterium
ATCGGACCGATCGCGCCGAACGAGACGCTCGTCTTCGTCGTCGATCTCGTCAAGGTCGGCTAGACCCTTGCGCGCACGCACGACAACGGTCGCCCTGCTCGCGACCGCCGCCCTCGGCACGACCGCCTGCGGCAGCAACGACAAGACCGCCTCGACGGCCTCCGCGCCGGCGGCCGCCGCGGCCCCGACCGCCACGACGGTCCAGCCTCCGGACGTGACGGTGACGGCCCCGGACACCACCCCCACCACGTCCGCGACGGCGCCCGCGCCCGCGAAGCCGGCGTCGATCTCCAAGAACCTCAAGACGAAGCCCGAGATCCCCAAGCCCACGGGCTCCGCGCCGACGAAGCTCGTCGTCAAGGACATCGTCAAGGGGAAGGGCAAGACGGCAACGGCCGGCCACACCGTGACGGTGCAGTACGTCGGGGTGTCCTGGTCGACCGGCCAGCAGTTCGACGCGTCCTGGGACCGCGGCCAGCCGTTTTCGTTCAAGCTCGGCGCCGGGATGGTCATCCCCGGCTGGGACAAGGGCGTGGCCGGGATGAAGGTCGGCGGCCGGCGCGAGCTCATCATCCCGCCGGACCTCGCCTACGGCCCTCAGGGCCAGCCGCCGACCATCGGCCCGAACGAGACGCTCATCTTCGTCATCGACCTGCTGAAGGTCCGCTGAGGCGGCGGTCCCGAACAGGTGGTACGGCCGCGTGTATCAGCCGGACTGGGTGACCTCCAGCGCGCCGCCGTCGTCGAGCGGCCGATCGACGAAGAAGATCTCCATCGTGATGTCCGGGTTGACGTGCGCCTGGCTCAGGAACGCAACGACGTTGCGGCCGGTGAGCTCTTCGATCGTCGTGCGGTAGCGCTCGGCCATCATGCGCTGGAACTCGTGCCGCAGCGCGACGACGCGGTCGGCGCCTGCGTCGTCCATCATCGTGCGCTCCAGCGCTGTGTAGCCGCTGCCACGCATGACGACGACGATGATGTCGTCGAGCGCGTAGGTCTTGGCCTTCATCGGGCCGCGGCCGTAGTGCTCCCTGAGGATCCCGACGATCGACGTCGAGATCGCTGCCAGGAGCTGCCCGCCGTTGAGGGGCATGGATGCGCGTCGCCTTCCCGCGTCCGTCCCGGGCCAGCAGCGCGGGGCGTCCGCCTTGGATACTGGCTTGGCCTACCGCACTGCTCGTGACGGCAGACCCTGCCCACCGACGATCGTAGCTGACGCACATTCTCCGGCAAGTGGCAACCCCACGCGCTACAGTGTCGGTCACGGCGATTCGCGCGTGTTGCGGCCAACGGTCGTCACGAGGGTTGCCGGGAAAGAGCGGAGCGATGCCCGCGGTCACACGGTGGCCGGCGCATCCCGGTCCGTGGCCGACATGGACGGCTGTGTAAGCCACGAGGAGTTCACCCGTCGGATCGATGCTTCGTCGCGCATGCACGACCACAACGAGCGGATGCCGATGACCACCAACGGCATTCCCCTCCTCTTCGACGGCTGCCGCGCGCGGGTTGACGAGCTGCTCGACGCCCGCGCCGACATGGAGGTCGTCGAGCAGGAGATCGACGCCTGCGGGCTCGACCGCGACGAGAGGGACGCGCTGTGGCTCTGGGCAAGCGGCCGCCGCGAGCGGCTCAGACGACACGCGCCGCTGCTTGCCGCGTCCGAATGGAGAGGTGACGATGACGTCTGGTGATGGAGGAGAGCCGCGCCCGGCCGACAATGAGCGCGGGTTCTCCCGCACCGTCGCCGCGGAGCTCGCGAAGCTGCGTGGCAGGAGGGTCGGCGCCTGCGCGACGTGCGGCCGGTCGGTCTTCCTGGAGAACTTCACGCGGCTGAGAGGCCGCGTGCGGCACGTGCGCTGCCCGATCGCGCCCGTGCGATCGCCAGCGGGCGACGAAACGCTGGATCAGGCGGGCCCCCACTCGCCACCGCTACGTCCGAGCGTGATCCGGTGCTCGTCGCCGTCGGCGGTCTGGACGCGGAAGACGGCCTGATCGGCGTCCGTCCCGGGCCGGTCGACGACCTGCACGAGCTGCAGGTCGTTGACCGGCTGCGCGCCGAAGCGCGCGGCCGCCGCGTCGCGCGCAGCGGACTCCAGCAGCTCGCGATCCCAGCCCTTGTCCAGCGCGTGCGCCTTCGCGAGCGCCTGCTCGGCCTCGTGCAGCTCCTCGAGGAGCTTGCGCTCGCGCGCGCGGGCGCGGCGGGTCGCCGCGACCCAGCCGCCCGCCGTCAGCACGACGATGAGTGCGGCGATGACGACGAGGACGATGTCGAGCGTGGAGACCGCGATCGGGGTCATGGCTCGATGCTATCGGCCACCCCGACGGTCAGTTCAACACCGCGCGCCCGGTGAGGTGCGTACCGACCTTGCGCTTGACGCGCTGCAGGGCGTTGTCGACGGTCTTCGCGTCGCAGCCCAGCCGTGCGGCGACCTCCTCGTAGGGACGCCCGTCGAGGTAGAGCGCCAGCACGCGCGACTCGAGCTCCGACAGCGCCGTCGCGAGACAGCCCACGAGCGAATGCAGCTCCTCGGACGAGATGACCTGGTTGACCGGGTCGTGGACCGTCGAGCCGGGGATGACGTCCTCGAGCGTCGGCTCGCCGTCGCTGCCCGCCCCCGCGGGCGTGGCCGAGAACGAGACGTACTGGTTCAGCGGCGTGTGCTTGTTGCGCGTGGCCGTCTTCACCGCCGTGATGATCTGGCGCGTGATGCAGAGCTCAGCGAAGTTGCGAAACGAGGACTCGCGGTCGGAGCGATAGTCGCGCACGGCCTTGTAGAGGCCGACGAGTCCCTCCTGCACGAGGTCGTCGGCGTCGCCGCCGGCAAGGAAGTACGAGGACGCCTTCAGCCGGACGAAGCCGTAGTAGCGGCGGACGATCCGGTCGTATGCGGTGCGGTCCCCGCTCTTGGCCAGCGCGATGAGGTAGTAGTCATCGACGTGTACCTGAGATTGAGCCTTCTGGGAGATTCGTGCCACGAGCAGTCCTTTCCCGACCGTTCCCTGGCCGGATGTGCTCAGCGGCGGTCCCCTCCCAGGGCGCCAACTGCCTCTAACGTTCGCCTCTACCTCAGGTTGACCCCGACGTGGCTGGAACCGTAGCCGGAGTTATGAAGCGCTGTCAAGCGGCGCTTCGGCGCTGCAAGATTCCGTACACGAGCACGGCGGCCGCGGCGCTGGCGTTCAGCGACCCGGTGCGGCCGCGCAGCGGGATCGACACGAGCGCGTCACAGGACTTCGCGACGCGCGGGCGTAGTCCTGTGCCCTCCGCCCCCAGCACGAGCACGACCCCGCCGCGGTAGTCCGGCTGGTCGTAGGGAGTCGTCGCGGCAGCGTCCGCGCCGTAGCACCAGCATCCGCGCTCCTTCGCCTCGCCGAGGAAGTCCGCGAGGTTGCGCACGCGCGCGATCCGCAGGTGCTCGACCGCCCCGGCCGACGCCTTCGCGACCGCCGGCGTCACGGCCGCCGCCCGGCGCTCGCAGATGACGAGGCCTGTCGCGCCGGCGCACTCCGCGGTGCGGGCGATCGCCCCGAGGTTCTGGGGATCCTGCAGCTCGTCGAGAGCGACGATGAACGGATCGTCGACGGCGAGCAGCTCGTCCGCGCTCGAGTACGGGTAGCCGCCGGCCTCCGCGCACACCCCCTGGTGGTCCGGCGAACCACAGCGGCGCTCGATCTCGTCGGCGCTCACGATCCGCGGCCGCGCCTCGCGCAGCCAGGGCTCGCGCGCCGCCCGCTCCGTCGCCCACACGGTCTCGACCCGGCGGCGCCCCGCCCGCAGCGCCTCCCGCACCGGATTGCGCCCGTACAGGATCACCGGTCGCCGCGGACCAGCTGCGGCCCCGTGGCCGCGTCGCGCACTTCCCAGCCGCGGGCCCGCAGCTCGTCGCGGATGCGGTCGGCGTCGGCGTAGTTGCCGGCGGCGCGGGCGGCCTGGCGCTCGTCGAGCAGCTCCTGCTCCTCCGCCCCGGCCTCGCTGCCGTGCTCGGCCAGGTTCTCCAGCCCGAGCACCGACAGCATCTCGACGAGGTCGGCGCGGCCGACGGGCTCGTCGTGACGCCGGTGACGCTCGTTGATCCACTCGAACATGGCGCCGAGCGCCGCCGCGGTGTTGAAGTCCTCGCGCAGTGCCGCGAAGAAAGCGTCGCGCAGGTGGCGCAGCTCGGGCGGTGAGGGACCGTCGACGAGCCCGCGAGCGGCGTCGCGCACCCGTGCGACGCGCGCGAGCGCCTCCATCAGCCGCATGTCGTCGAAGGCCATCGGCTGGCGGTAGTGCGCTCCGACGAAGAGCATGACGAGCGCGTTGCGCCCGACGTCGTCGAGCACGTCGTGCAGGAGCGCGACGTTACCGACGCTCTTGGCCATCTTCGCGCCGCCGAACTGCAGCATCCCGTTGTGCATCCAGATCTGGGCCAGCTCGGCGCCGCGCGCCGACCGCGTCTGCGCGGCCTCGTTCTCGTGGTGCGGGAACACGAGGTCGTTGCCGCCGCCGTGGATCTCGAAGCCCGCCCCGAGCAGCTCCTCGGCCATCGCGGAGCACTCGATGTGCCAGCCCGGCCGCCCGCGGCCCCAGGGAGCGTCCCACGCGCTGTCCTCGCCCTCCTTGTGCGCCTTCCAGAGCGCGAAGTCCAGCGGATCCTCCTTGCGCTCGGAGCCTTCGACGCCCTCGCCCTGGTTCATCTCGTCGACGGCGCGGCGGCTGAGCGTGCCGTACCCGGGGTCCGAGCGCACACGGAAGTAGACGTCGCCGTCGACCGCATAGGCGTGGCCACCCTCGATCAGGGCCGCGATGAGCGCCACGATCGGCTCGATCGTCTGCGATGCCAGCGGCTCGGCGTCGGGGCGCCCGAGGCCGAGGGCATCGGTGTCCGCGCGGTAGCTGGCCGCCATCTCGGCCGCGAGATCGGGGCTTGCGACGTCCAGCCGCCGCGCGGCGTCGTAGATCTTGTCGTTGACGTCGGTGACGTTGATGACGAGCGTGGCGTCGAGCCCCTCGTGCCGGAGGAAGCGCTTGAGCAGCGAGAAGACGACGAACGGGCGGGCGTTGCCGACGTGGATGCGGTCGTAGACCGTCGGCCCGCAGACGTAGATGCCGACGCCCCCGTCCGCGCGCGGGACGAGCTCGCGCAGCTCGCCGGAGCGGGTGTCGTGCAGGCGGATCGGGGCCATCGGGACCGCGTCTGACCCTATCGAGCGGCCACTCGCACGGATTTTCGGGGCCCGTGATCATCACAAGTGCTATCCGCCGTGCGGTTGGGTAGGTTGCATGACGGTATGCCGCCGGTCGTCGACCACGCAGCGAGCCTGGCAGCCGTCGAGGCCGGCTTTCGGTCGCTGCCCGACCGCTTCCTCGGCGCCGCGCCGGGCTTCGACGCCACATGGCGCATCGTGTTCGGCGACATCGGCCATACATGGGAGGTCCGCTGCACGCCGCACGGCGCCCGCGCCCGCAAGGGCGCCACCGGCCGCCCGCCCGACGTCGTGATCGGAACCGATTCCGCAACGTGGATGGCCCTGCGCCGTGGCGAGCTCTCGGGGATCGAGGCCTTCAGCGAGCGCCGGCTCTACGCCCGCGGCAACCTCGACCTCGCGATCGGCTTCGAGGGCATGTTCCGCCTCGAGAACGGTCGCCGGCCGCTGCTGCGCATCCACGACGTGCGCCTGCCCGGCCGGCGGGTCTCGACGCTGACGATGGGCGCCGGGCCGGACGTCCTGCTCATCCACGGCCTCGGCGGCGCGAAGAGCTCGTTCCTCGACACCGCTGCCGCGCTGTCGAAGCGCTACCGCGTGCACGCGCTCGACCTGCCCGGCTTCGGCGGCTCGTCGAAGCCGACGACCGCGCCGTACACGGCCCGGTACTTCGCGGAGACCGTCCGCGCGACGATGGATGCGCTCGGCATCGGGTGCGCGCACATCGCCGGCAACTCGATGGGCGGCCGGGTCGCGATCGAGCTGGGCCTGCGTCACCCCGAGCGCGTGGGCGGGCTCGCGCTGCTGTGCCCCGCCGTCGCCTTCGTGAAGCGCACGTACCACCCGCTCGTGCGGGTCATGCGGCCCGAGCTCGGCCTGCTCCCCCATCGCTTCGCCCGCGAGCGGGTCGCCGATCGCCTGTGGTCGCTGTTCGCCGATCCGGATGCGATCGACCCGAGCATGGCCGACGTCATGGTCGACGAGTTCCAGCGCATCTACTCGTCTCCCGGCGGGCGGATCGCCTTCCTCGCGTCCGCGCGCAACATCTACCTCGACGCGCCGTTCGGCCGCAACGGCTTCTATGGGCGGCTGTCGCAGCTCGAGGCGCCGACGCTCTTCGTGTGGGGCTCGCACGACACGATCATCCCCCCCGCGTTCGCGCGCCACGTCGAGCGCTGGCTGCCGTCGGCCGAGCAGATCGTGCTGGAGGGCTGCGGGCACGTGCCGCAGGTCGAGCGCGCCGCGCAGTGCAGCGGCCTGCTCGAGCGCTTCTTCGGCCGCGTCGACGCGCTCGCGCCGCTGAGCGTCGCACGCTCGCGCAGGGCCGCGTAGGCCCCCTCTCTAGAATCGGCGGCATGTCGGGCACGCAGACGGCAGGCCCCGAGGCGCACAACGGCCACCGCCGCGACGCCTTCGGCGGTGCCGGCGAGCCGCTCGGCGGTCCGGGCCAGCATACGCCGGGACTCGCCGGCCGCGTCATGCACGCGGTCGCCGGCCAGGTCCGCGGACGCGTGCCGGTCGCCGACCTCGACGAGCGCGATCCCGACTACATCCGCGAGAGCCTGCCGCGCCTGTGGCTCCTGGCGAGCCTGTGGTTCCGCGGCGAGGTGCGCGGCCTGGGCAACATCCCCGACGAGGGCCCGGTCCTGCTCGTCGGCAATCACTCCGGCGGCAACATCAGCCCCGACACCGGCGTCTTCACGCTCGCGTTCAGCACCTACTTCGGCGTCGAGCGGCGCTTCTACCAGCTTGCCCACAACCTCGTCCTGTCGATGCCGTTCCTCGGCTTTCTGCGCAAGTACGGGACCGTGGCGGCCTCGCCCGAGAACGCCGAGCAGGCGCTGGACTCCGGCGCCGCGCTGCTCGTCTACCCGGGCGGCGACCACGAGGTCCACCGCCCGTCGTGGGAGGGCAATACCGTGAACTTCGCCGGCCGGCGCGGATTCGTGCGACTTGCGCTGGAGCACGACGTGCCGATCGTGCCCGTGGTCTCGATCGGCGGCCAGGAGACGGCGCTCTTCCTCAGCCGCGGGGAGCGCCTGTCGAGGCTCCTCGGGCTCGACAGGCTCCTGCGCCTGAAGGTCCTGCCGATCTCGGTCGCCGCCCCGTGGGGACTCAACGTCGGGGACATGCTCGGCCACATCCCGCTGCCCGCGAAGATCACGATCGAGGTGCTGCCGGCGATCCACCTGCGCGAGCAGTTCGGCCCGGAGCCCGATGTCGACGAGGTCTACGATCACGTGCTCGAGACGATGCAGGAGACGCTCGACGCGCTGGCCTCCGAGCGACGCCTGCCGATCCTCGGATGAGGGTCGCAGCGCAGATCGAGATCGCGGCGCCGCCCGAGCTCGTGTGGGCGTTCGTGACGGACCCGACCCGGACGCTGCACTTCATGTCCGGCGTCACGCGCTGGGAGATCGCCTCGCCCGGGAACGACCGCGGGCTCGGCGCGCGCTACCGCGTGCTCATGCGCGTCGGCTCGGCGGAGGTCGGCGGACTCGTCGAGACGGTCGAGTTCGCCGAGCCGTATGACATGGCCTGGACCTCGGTGACCGGCGTCGACCAGCGCGGCCGCTGGCGCCTGCGCCACAACGGCCCGAGCCGCACGCGTGTCGAGCTGCGCCTCTCCTACGGCATCGCCGGAGCCGGCATCGCGGGCTGGATCGCCGAGCGCGTCGCCGCGCCGTCCGTCCGCGACAACCTGCGGCGCTCTGTGCTCGAGCTCCGGCGCCAGGTCGAGCACGAGCAGGCGCGCGCCCGGGCGGCCGCGCGCCGGGCGGCGGCGCGGGCGTCGTAGCGGGGGCGCCCCGGGGCGGCGGGGCGGTCGCGCCCGCGAGCAGCCCCGCCCTACCCCTCCAGTGTCACGATCGCGAGTGCGGCGGCGCCCTCCAAGCGGCCCACGAAGCCCATGCCCTCGCCCGTCGACGCCTTGACGTTCACGGACGCGCGGTCAAGCCCGAGGGCGCCCGCGAGCCGCTCGCGGATCGCGGATCGGTGTGGGCCGACCTGCGGGCGCTCCATGAGGACGGTCGTGTCGACGTGGACGATCCGCAGGCCGCGCGCCTGCAGCGTCGCGACGACGTCGCGCAGCAACTCGATCGAGTCCGCCCCCTCGTAGGCACCGTCGGTGTCGGGGAAGTGGACGCCGATGTCGTCGAGGCCGGCGGCGCCGAGGAGCGCGTCCATGATCGCGTGCGTGAGGACGTCGGCGTCGGAGTGGCCGTCGAGGCCGAGCTCGGCGTCCGGGAAGGTGACGCCCCCGAGGACGAGCGGCCGGCCCGCGAGGAAGCGGTGCGAGTCCCAGCCGAGGCCGCTGCGCACGCTCATCCGATCGGGGCGAGGCTCCGCGCGCGCCGCTCGAAGACGGCGAGCTCGGCGACGCCCAGCCGTTCGAGCAGCTCGACCGCGGCGTCGTAGTCGCGGCCGACGTCGCGCGGCACGTGCGCGTCGCTGGAGAGCGCGACCGGGCAGCCGGCGTCGAGGCACATCTCCAGGAACGCCGGTGCCGGGTACAGCTCGCCGACGGGCTTGCGCAGTCCGGCGGTGGACACCTCGACGGCGATCTGCGACTCGGCGATGCCCTCCATCGCGAGATCGTAGAAGCGCCGCAGGTCGCCCTCGGGCACCGGCCGCCGCCCGCCCCACAGCTTGATGAGGTCCGGGTGGGCGAGGATGTCGAACAGGCCCGAGCGGGCGGCCTCGCCGAGCGTCCGGAAGTAGCGGCGCCAGAGCTCGTCGGGACGCTGCGAGCGGTGGTCCCAGACCTCGTAGCCGACGTGGTCGACGGCGTGCTCGCCGACGAAGTGCACCGCGCCGACGACGTAGTCCCAGTCGCGGCCCTCCAGCAGCGTCGCCATGCGGTCCTCGCGACCGACGATGAAGTCGGCCTCGATGCCGAGCCGCAGGTCGGTCTCCTCGCGGACGAAGCCGGCGTAGGCGTCGAGGTCGTCGCGCGCGCTCTCGCGCCAGAGCGGGTGGTCCCACACCTCGAGCGCCTGGGCGAAGCGGTAGACGTGCTCGGAGCAGCCGAGCTCGGCGATGCCGCGCTCCTCGGCGACGGCGCGGTAGCGATCGACGTTCCCGGCGGTGAAGTACTCGGCGGCCGACGCGGCGGCGTCGTCGGGACGCAGGTGCAGGTGGTAGTCGGTGAGCATCGGCGCCGGATTCCAGCACACGCGGCGCGGCCGGGCGGGCGCTCGCGCGCGCCCGGCCTGCTCAGCCGCGCTCGCGCAGCGCCAGCTCGGCGACGCGCAGGTCGCCTGCGGTCGTGATCTTGAGGTTCTCGCGCGGCGCGACGACGACGCGCACGCTGCCGCCCGCCCGCTCCACGAGCCAGGCGTCGTCGGTGGCTCCCGCGAGCACGTCGTCGGGCGCGTCGAGCGCGCGCTCGAGGGCCTCGCGGCGGAACACCTGCGGC
>DASWQM010000163.1:0-22090 GCA_036403675.1 Solirubrobacteraceae bacterium
GGCCTGCGCGGCGAGCCGGCAGTGGCGGTCGCCCAGGGGGAACGCGAGCCGCCGCAGGCGCGGTCGGAGGAGGGCGCCCGGCGCCAGCGGCGGGACGATGCTGAGGCGGTGGCGCACTGCGCCTAGGAGTGTTTGGCGCCCGACTCTGGCCGCGACTCGGCGATGAGCCCGTCCCAGCCGTCGTCCGGCCCCGGCTCGCGGTCGGGGTCGTAGCGCTTCGCCGGCACGTATTTCGCCGGCGCGGGGAGCGGCACGCTGGGGTCACGCGCGTCCCAGGCCAGCGCGAACCCGGACGCGAGCAGCAGGCCACCGAGGCCGGCGAGCACGACGAGCAGCGGGATCGACGGCTTGACCGGCTTCGCCGGAACGTCCGCCGGCTCGAGGACGTGCAGGCCGCCCGCCACCGATCCGCTGAACACGCGCTCCGCCGCCGCCAGGACGCCCTTCTGCGTGGCCGGGGCAAGCGCCTGGACCTCGGGCTCGTGCCCGAAGGCGTCGATCCCCGAGCTCGTGTTGGCGCGGCGCGCCGACGACAGGTCGATGAGCTGCGCGCCGATCCCGTCCGCGAGCCGCGCCGCCATCCGCGGATCGCGGTTCTGCACGCGCACCGTGACGATCCGCGTGATCTCGTTGGAGTCGATCGTGCTCGCCTTGTCGAGCTCGGTCGGTGTGAGTCTCGCGCCGGCCCTCTGGATGGCCGAGGCCAGGACCGGGCGCCCCTTGCCGATCTGCGCGTAGGTGCGCGCGAGCGTGCCGGACGCGTCGAGGTCGACGGTCGTGTTGAGCTGGCCCACGAGGAGCTGCGTCTCGGCCTCGTAGGTCTTCGTGATCCGTTGGGCGGCGCCATAGCCGGCCACCGCGGCCAAGAGCGTCGCGACGAGCAGGACCCACCACCAGCGCCACACGAACGGCGCAAGCGAACCATTGTTCATGACATCAGGCTCGCGTGACGGTCTCGCTGGGTGAAGCGCAATTCCTGCCCCGCGCGGGTCACCGCCACCACCCATGGGCACTCGATCTGCCGCACGTCCGGGCAGGTACGGCCCCCGGCCGCGTGTCAGCCACGTGCCACGCGCTCCCAGAGGCCGCTGCCGTCGGACGCGAGGAAGCTGCGCAGGCCGGCGAGCGCCGCGAGGTTCATGCGGCAGAAGTAGTACGGCAGGTACGTCCAGCGGCTGCGACGGCCGCGACGCGTGCTGCGCCAGCCCGCCACGGCCGCTGCGTAGAAGGCTCCCTGGGCGGCGCCGCACCAGCGTGCCCAGCGAGCGCGCGGCGCCAGCCCCGCGGTGCTCGCGGCGAGCGCCGCCAGCGCCCACGGGACGAGCGGGCGGGCCGCCTTGTGCGAGGCGATCTGCCACGCCAGCCGCGGCCGGCGCAGCGCCAGCCGCGGAAGCACGTGCCACGTCGCCTGCCAGCGTCCGGCGACGAGCCGCGCGCGCCGCACGGCCTCGTCCTCGATCGTCCGTGACGCGGACTCGAGCGACAGCGCCGCGGGGGCGAAGACGACGCGCCAGCCGGCCGCCGCGGCGAGCACGACCTGGACGAAGTCCTCGGTCAGCATGCCGGCCTGCGGGCGCTGGTAGGCCGCGCGGCGGAAGGCGAGGATCTCGCCGGCTCCCGCCGTCACCGATCCGACGGCGCTCTCCCAGGCCTTGAGCTGCGACTCGTAGCGCCAGTACAGGCCCTCGGCGCGATCCAGCGCCCGCCCGGTGCCGTCGTCGATCGCCTTGCGGCCGGTCACGACGCCCACGTCGGGGTCCGCGAACGGCGCCACGAGCTCGCGCAGGGCGGTCCGCGAGTAGCGGTTGTTCGCATCCGAGAAGACGACGACGTCGCCGTCCGTGGCGTCGAAGGCGCGGTTCATCGCGGCGAGCTTGCCGCGCCGCTCCGGCTCGTGCAGGACGGTGACGCCCGGCACCGCGCGTGCGCGCTCGGGCGTGGCGTCGTCGGAGCCGTCGGTGACGACGACGACCTCGAGCAGCTCCCGCGGGTAGTCGAGCGCCAGCGTGTCGGCGAGCTTGGCCTCGATGACCTCCTGCTCGTTGTGGGCGGCGATGATGAGCGTCACGCGTGGCGCGTACGCCGGGTCGGCGCGGACCGGGCGCGGGCGCAGCCGCGCGGCCATCGCCATGATCGCCGGGTAGCCGGCGAACGTGTACGCCACGACGGCCGACGAGCATGCGAAGACGGCGGTGGCGAGGCCGCTCGGCCGCTCAGCCATGGGCACCGCGCCGCGTCCGCGACAGCGCGATGGCTGCGCCGGCCATCGCCAGCAGCAGCCAGAGGTAGCGCTCGTACGCCAGCGACAGGAAGACGCCCGCGACGAGGTAGCCCGTCAGCGCGAGGACGAGCGCGCCCGCGACGTCGGCCAGGTCCGGGCGCCGCTGCGACAGCCAGTGGCGGCGCGCGCGCAAGAGGCCGGCGAAGGCGATCCAGACGACGACGCCGAAGAACGCGAGGCCGACGACGCCGAGGTCGGCGGCGAGCCCGAGCGCGATGTTGTGCGCCGCCCGCTGCGGCGCCTGACCGGCCTGGAGGCCGCCGCGCTCGCGGGTGTGGACCTGGATGCCGATCCGGCTGGCGTACTCCTGGTAGTAGAGCGGAAAGCCACCGGGTCCGACGCCGAACACCGGGTGGTCGGCGAAGACCTGCAGGGCGGCCAGGTTCTCCGTCAGCCGGCCTCGCGCAGCGATGTCGGCCGCGACCGCGCTGCCCGCCGGCGCAGCGATGCCCGACAGCGACGTCCCCGTCAGGCGCTCGACGTAGCTCGGGTTCAGGGCCAGCGCCACGGCGCCGACGGCCAGCACGGCCAGGAGCTGGCCCGGCTTGAAGAGGCGCAGCGCGATCATGACGAGGAACATCGCCACGAGCGCGATCGCGCCACCGCGCGAGCCCGTCAGCGTGATCGCGAACAGGATCGTCGCGGCCATCGCCCCGCCGAGCAGCCGCAGCCGCGTCCGCGGCTCGCGCAGGACGGCGAGCAGGCCGAAGGCCAGCGCGGGCAGCAGGATCTGGGCGTAGTAGTTGGGATCGGCGACCGGCCCGCTCGCGCGCGGCTGCGACGATTGCCCCGTGAAGTACGCGATGTCGAGGGCCGAGAAGCCGAGATAGGGGCGCTCGAACGTCTTCGTCACGTACTGGAAGACCGTCACGGCGGCCAGGAAGGCTCCGGCCGTCAGCACGCTCCACATGGCGAGCCGCAGGGTCGCCTGGCTGCGCAGGACGTTGACTACGAGGATGTACAGGACGACGCCCTGGAGCGCGAACGTCCTGATCCCGTCGAGCGCCGCATGGGAGTCGCGCGCGAGCAGGCCGGACTGCAGCATCGCCAGCAGCAGCACGGCGAGCGCCACGGACAGTGGGTCGATGAAGGGCCGCCGGCCTTGCAGGAACTCGTACGCAAGCGGGATCGCCAGCAGCAGTGGCACCGCCGCACCGAGCGCGAACGGCAGGCCCTGGTGCTCGATCGCGATGACCGCCGCATCGCTGTAGATGAGGAACACCACGGCGAGGACGACGAGGTCCTGGCGCACGATCGCGACGACCGCGCAGAAGATGACGAGCACGCCCGCGAACGCCAGCAGCGGGCTGCCGCCGAGCGTCCCGATGAGGATGCCGGCGCCCAGCCCGCCGGCGAGCGCGCCGAGCACGCCAAGGGACCGCGTCGAGGGGAGCCGTTGCGCCTGCACGTTCATGCGCGCTCACATCGTGCGGCGAGCGCGCCCCGCGGCCGGGTGAACGGCGGCTCGGCGATGGGGGTCATCGCTACCGCAGCCGACCGGGCGCCGGCACCGCCGCCTCCCGGCGGATCTTCCCCCGCGGCGCGCCCCGCGGGGGCTACGGTGACGCCAGGATGACCGCCGCGCGGACTCCGGCACGCTCCGTCGTGCTGTGCTACCACGCCGTCAGCGAGGACTGGCCGTCCAGCCTCGCCGTGCGCCCGCGGCAGCTGCGCGCGCACGTCGCGCTCCTGCTGCGGCGCGGCTATCGCCCCGCCACGTTCAGCGCGGCCGTCGCCGGCCCCGGGATGTTCGCCGTGACCTTCGACGACGCGTTCGCGACCGTCGGCTCGCTCGGCCTCCCGGTCCTGCGCGACCTCGGCGTGCCTGCGACCGTCTTCGTCCCGACGGCCTTCCCGGACAGCCACGGCCCGCTCGTCTGGCCCGGGATGGAGCAGTGGCCCGGCGGCCCGCATGCGGGCGAGCTGCGCTGCCTCGGCTGGGACGAGCTCGCCGCGCTCGCGGAGCGGGGCTGGGAGATCGGCTCGCACACGGTCACGCACCCGCGGCTGACGCAGCTCGACGACGAGCGGCTCGCCGCCGAGATGGCGGACTCCAAGTGCGCCGTGGAGGCGCACCTGCGCCGCACCTGCAGCTCGATCGCCTACCCCTACGGAGACGAGGACGCGCGGGTCGTGGCCGCCGCGCGCCGGGCCGGCTACGCCGCGGCCGCGGCGCTGCCCTCCCGGCCGCACGGCGACGAGCGGCTGCGCTGGCCGAGGATCGGCGCCTATCGCCGCGACGGCCTGCTGCGGCTGGCGACGAAGACCTCGCCGGCGGTGCGCCGGCTGCGCGAGCGTGCCGGCTGACGGACGCGGCTCACGCTGCGCCGGTGCGGCGCACGACCACCGCGACCGTCCGCACGAGGAGCACCAGCTCCCGGCGCAGCGACGGCTCGCGGAAGAACGTGATCTCCGTGCGACAGCGCTCGGTGAAGTCCATCGTCGTGCGCCCGTGAACCTGCCACGGGCCGGTCAGCCCGGGCGTGAACTCCAGCCGCTCGGACTGCCACAGGGTGTACGTCGCCGGCGTGAACGACGTCGGGCGTGGCCCGACGAGGCTCATCTCGCCGCGCAGCACGTTGACGAGCTGGG
This sequence comes from Solirubrobacteraceae bacterium, assembly GCA_036403675.1. Taxonomy (GTDB): domain Bacteria; phylum Actinomycetota; class Thermoleophilia; order Solirubrobacterales; family Solirubrobacteraceae; genus CADCVQ01. The sequence goes on from DASWQM010000163.1 coordinate 4,874, forward strand.
GCAGCTCGTCGATGCTCGTCCGGCGCAGGAAGCGGCCGAGCCTCGTCACGCGCGGGTCGTCGTGCAGCCGGAAGTCCGGCCAGGCGACCTCGCTGTGCTCGATGAGCTCGGCCTTGCGCTGCTCGGCGTCGGGCACCATCGTCCGGAACTTCATGATCGTGAACGGCCGCCCGCCGCGGCCGGCGCGCTTCTGGCGGAAGAGGATGGGCGCGTCGCGGAACTCGAGCTTCACCAGCACGGCGACCGCGAGCAGCAGCGGAAGCAGCAGCGCAAGCGTGGCGGCGCTCAGCACGATGTCCAGGCAGCGCTTGAGCGGTCGCGGGCGCCTGCCCGTCGGGACCGGCGCGGCGAGCCGGACGAGTGGCATGGGGAACCGGACGACCATGCCTGGCAGCATTGGCTGCCTGATAAAGGCGCGGAAGGTGATGGAGCCGCGCCAACATGGGGAGGTCTGCGACCCGTTGACCGAGCTCGATGGTTGATGGATGTGCCCCTTCCGTCACCCGCAGGTGATAAACCCCACCCACAGCACCGACGAAACGAGGTACGTTGCGCAGGGATGGGGGAGGGGCCAGTGATTTCACGACCCCAATGTCGGAGGGAAGCAGGATGCACACCCAAGAGGAGCCGCGGCCTCACGAAGAGCCGATCCGGCTCAGGATCATCATCGCTGACGACGATCCGCTTGCGCGGCGGGTCGTCCGTGACGCGCTGCAGGAAGCTGGCGTCATCGTCATCGCCGAGGCCGCCAACGGCCGCGAGGCCGTCGAGTTGGCGCGCCACTACCGGCCCGACGTCGTTCTCATGGACATCATCATGCCGGGCATCGACGGGCTGGAGGCGACCCGGCTGCTGGCGCGCGAGGTCCCCGACACGGCCGTCCTCGTCCTGACCGCGTCGGGCGACGAGGACACCGGGATGCTGGCGCTGCGCTGTGGTGCGGCCGGCTTCCTGTCCAAGGACGTCGACATCGAGGCGCTCCCGCGCGCGCTGCGCGGGATCACCTATGGGGAGGCCGCGATCTCACGCGAGCTCACGATGCGCGTCATCGAGCGCTTCCGGCGCGTGCGGACCGACGGCGCCGGCCTGCGGCCGGTGCAGAGCGTGCTGTCCGGGCGCGAGTGGGAGGTCCTGGACCACCTGTGCAGCGGGGCCAGCACGGACGACATCGCGGACACGCTCGTGCTGTCCACCGAGACGGTCCGCTCGCACATCAAGAACATCCTGCGCAAGCTGCGTGTGTCGTCTCGCGCCGAGGCGATCGCCGTGGCGCGCGAGCTGCGAGAGGCGGTGACCGAGGTCGACGCGCGCGCCGCGACGGTTTCCGGCTGACGACGTGCGCTGAGCGCCGGTTCACGGCTCGGCCGCGCCGAGCAGCTCCGGCACCCGCTCGGCGCGGTAGTCGAAGATCCGGTCGAGGTCGCGGCGGACGACGAGCGCGTGGGCGAGCGTGCCGAGCGGTCCGAAGCCGATCCGGTAGCGCACGACGTCGCGCATGATCGTCTCCTCGCCGGCGGCCTCGAAGGAGTGCGTGTGGCGCCACAGCGCGTACGGACCGTCGAGCTGCTCGTCGACGAAGCGGTACGGCGGCTCCCACTCGGTGATCTGCGTCAGCCAGCTCAGCGGCACGCCGTGGATCCGCAGGCCGTAGCGGATGAGCGCGCCGGCGCCGATGACCGGCTCGGGCGTGAGGACCCGGAAGCGCAGCAGGGGCGGGGTGATCGCCTCGAGGTTGCGGGCGTCGGAGAAGAACCCGAACACGGCGGCGGGGGCTCCGGGCAGGCGCTGCTCGCGTCGCAGCGTGTGGATCTGCATGAGCACGGTTACGCTCCCGGCAGGATGACGGATCTCCGCAGCTCCGCGCCGCCGCCGCTCGCCGGCGACGACCACGTCCGCGGCGACCCGAACGGCGCCCTGGTCCTCTTCTACGCCGACTTCACGTGCCCGCGCTGCGCGGTCGCGCACGAGCGCCTGACGCGCGTCGGCGCTCACGTGGCCTTCCGCCACCTCGCGCTGCGCGCCAAGCACGAGCGGGCGCTCCCGCTCGCGTGCGCGGCAGAGGCCGCCGCCGCGCAGGGGGCCTTCTGGGAGTTCTGCGACGCGCTGTACGCCGACCAGGGCCGGCTCGACGACCCGCACCTGTGGGACCGCGCCCGCACCCTCGGGCTCGACGTCGAGCGCTTCGACACCGACCGGCGGGCACAGGCGGCGCAGGCGCGCGTCCGCCGTGACGTGCGCGCCGCCCTCGCCGCGGGCGCGACGACGACGCCGACGCTGTTTTTCGGAGCAGGTGCTCATGCGGGGGTGCCCGAAAGCAGTCTCCTCGCACGGCTCGGCTACGATGAAGACGTTCGGATACCGAAAGCAAGCAAAGACGCAGGCGTGCCGACCGACGGGCGCGCCCGGATAAAGGACAACTTCATATGAGTACTGCCGAGACCCGTGTCTCCGCCGAGATCGCTGGATCAGAGATCTCCTTCGAGACCGGCAAGATGGCCAAGCAGGCCTCCGGCGCCGTCGTCGTCCGCCAGGGCGACACCATGGTTCTGAGCACCGCGACCGCGGGCAACCTCCGCGACGTCGACTTCCTCCCGCTGACGGTGGACGTCGAGGAGCGCATGTACGCAGCGGGCAAGATCCCCGGCTCCTTCTTCAAGCGCGAGGGCCGCAGCGGCGAGAAGGGCACCCTCGTCGCCCGCATGATCGACCGCCCGATCCGCCCCCTCTTCCCCAAGGGCTGGCGCCGGGAGACGCAGCTCGTCGCGATCCCGCTGAGCGTCGATCACGTCCACCCCTACGACATCCTCGCGATGAACGGTGCCTCCGCGGCGCTCATGATCTCCGACATCCCGTTCCCGACGCCCGTCGGCGCGGTGCGGATCGGCAAGGTCGACGGCAACTTCGTCGTCAACCCCAACGAGGAGGACCTCCTCGAGGCCTCCGACCTCGATCTCGTCGTCGCCGGCACCGAGGAGGCGATCCTCATGGTCGAGGCCGGCGCCAACGAGGTTCCCGAGGCCGAGATCCTCGATGCGCTCGACATCGCACACGGCGAGATCAAGAAGCTCTGCGCGCTGCAGCACGAGCTGCGCGAGAAGGCCGGCAAGCCGAAGATGGAGATCGAGGTCCCGCAGGTCGACGAGGGCCTGTTCGCCGCGATCCAGGAGTCGCACGGCGCCGCGCTCGACGAGGCCACGCAGGTCTTCGACAAGCTCGAGCGCCAGGAGGCGACCGCGCGGGTCAACGAGGAGGCCGTCGCCGCGCACTCCGGCGATCCGGCGGATTCCGACTACGAGACGCGCCGCGCGAACGCGCAGATGGCGTTCGACAAGCTCGAGAAGCAGATCATCCGTCAGCGCATCGCCGTCCACAAGAAGCGCCCGGACGGCCGCGCCGCGAACGAGATCCGCCCGATCTCGATCGAGGTCGGGCTGCTGCCGCGCGCCCACGGCTCCGCGCTCTTCACCCGCGGCCAGACGCAGGCGCTGTCGGTCGCAGCGCTCGGCACGCTGAAGGAGGAGATGCGCCTCGACACGCTCGGGCTCGAGACGAAGAAGTACTTCTTCCACCACTACAACTTCCCGCCGTTCTCGGTCGGCGAGGCCGGCTTCATGCGCGGCCCCAAGCGCCGCGACATCGGTCACGGCGCGCTCGCCGAGCGTGCGCTGACGGCGATGGTGCCGTCGATCGAGGAGTTCCCGTACACGATTCGCGTGGTGTCGGACATCCTCGAGTCCAACGGCTCGTCGTCGATGGCGTCGGTCTGCGGCTCGTCGCTGGCGCTCATGGACGCCGGCGTGCCGCTGAAGCGGCCGGTGGGAGGCATCGCGATGGGACTCATCAAGGAGGGCGACGACTACACCGTCCTCACCGACATCGCCGGCGTCGAGGACCACCTCGGCGACATGGACTTCAAGGTCGCGGGCACGTCGGAGGGCATCACCGCCCTGCAGATGGACATCAAGATCACCGGCGTGACGTTCGACATCCTGCGCGACGCGCTGACGCAGGCGCACGAGGCGCGGACGTTCATCCTCTCAGAGATGACGAAGGTCATCCCGGCGCCGCGCACGGAGCTGTCGCCGCACGCGCCGCGGATCCTCACCGTGCAGATCGACACCGACAAGATCGGCCTGCTCATCGGCAAGGGCGGCGAGACGATTCGCGGCCTGGCGGAGGAGTTCGAGTCCCAGATCGACGTCAACGACGACGGTCAGGTGCTCATCTACTCGGCCAACGGGCAGCTCGGCGAGGCGCTCGCCGAGCGCATCCGCTCGATGACCAAGGAGGTCGAGGTCGGCGACGAGTTCCCCGGCGCCAAGGTCGTCAAGACGACGACGTTCGGGGCGTTCGTCGAGCTCGCGAAGGGCACCGACGGCCTCCTGCACATCTCCAACGTGTCGCCGGGCCAGCGCGTCGACACGGTCGAGGACGTGCTGAACAAGGGCGACGAGATCCACGTCCGCGTCGTCGAGGTCGACCGCGAGCGCGGCCGCATCGGGCTGCGCCTGGCGGAGGACCCGGAGGTCGCGGGCAAGAGCGTCGAGGAGCTCGCGACCGTCGGCGGCGGCGGCGGGCCGCGCGGCGACCGCGGCGACCGCGGTGACCGGGGTGGCCGCAACGGCGGCGGCGGGCGCGACCGCGACAAGGACCGCGGACGCCGCGGCTCGGGCCGCCCGCGACACGGCGACTCCGACAGGGGCTAGCGCCCTGGCCAACCACAGCCTCACCACGCTGGACTCGGGCGTGCGGGTCGTGACGGAGGCGATGCCGACCGTCCGGTCGGTGACGCTCGGGTTCTGGATCGGGACCGGCTCGGCGGTGGAGACCACCGCCGAGGCCGGGCTGTCGCATCTCGTCGAGCACATGCTCTTCCGCGGCACGGACCGCTACGAGTCGCTGGAGATCGACCAGATCTTCGACACGATGGGCGCCGAGCTCAACGCGGGCACCGGGAAGGAGTCGACGTCGGTCTACGCCCGCGTCATCGACGACCACCTGCCCGCGGCCTTCGACGTCGTCGCGGAGATGGTCTGGCACCCGCGCCTACACGCCGACGACCTGGCCAACGAGCGCGAGATCGTGCTCGAGGAGATCGCGATGTATGAGGACGACCCACAGGACCGGGTCTTCGACGTCCTCGGCGAGGCCGTGTTCGGCGATCATCCGCTCGGCCGCGCCGTGATCGGAACCGCCGACGTCGTCGGCACGACGAGCGCCGAGCGGCTGGCGCGCTTCCACGCGACGCACTACGCGCCCGGCGACATCGTCATCGCTGCCGCCGGCTCGGTGGACCACGACGCCGTCGTCGAGCTCGCGCGCGCGGTCGACGTCCCGGCCCGTGCCGCCGCGCCCGTGCCGCCGCCGCTGTCCGAGCGGCTCGTGCCGCAGGTGAAGTTCCTGCGCAAGGACACCGAGCAGTACCACCTGACGCTGGGAGCACCGGGGCTCCCGCGCGACGACGAGCGGCGCTTCGCGCTGCGCGTGCTCGACAACATCCTCGGCGGGACCTCGTCCTCGCGCCTGTTCCAGGCGGTGCGCGAGCATCGCGGGCTCGCCTACAGCGTCTTCTCCTTCCAGTCGCTCTACGCCCAGACCGGCCTCATCGGCCTCTACCTCGGCACGCGCCCCGACAACGTCGTGCCCGCGCTGCAGGTCGTCGCCGACGAGCTCGCGCGGCTGCGCGCCGACGGCGTCACGGCCGACGAGCTCGAGCGCTCCAAGGAGAACGTCAAGGGCCGCATCGTGCTGTCGCTCGAGTCGACGGCGGCACGCATGAACCGGCTCGGCGCTGCCGTCCTCAACGACCTGCCGCTGCTGTCCGTCGACGAGGTCGTCGAGCGCGTCGAGGCGGTGACGGTGGACGACCTGGCCGAGCTGACCGCCGAGCTCCTCGGGCCCGAGCGCCTGAGCGCCGCCGGGATCGGCACGGACGCGGACGTCTTCCGCCGCGGCATCGAGCCGGTGATCCCGGCGCTCGCGGCGGTGCCGGCAGAATCGTGAGCCTGCGGGTGGCCGTCGCGGGCGCGGCCGGCAGGATGGGGCAGGCGGTGTGTGCGGCGGTCGAGGGCGCCGACGACCTGGAGCTCGTCGGCAGGGCCGATCCGGCGCTCGGCACGAGCCTCGCCGACGTGCTCGGCGACGCCGACGTCGTCGTGGACTTCACGCAGCCCGACACGGCGCTCGCCAACGCGCTGGAGTGCGTCGCCGCAGGCGTGCACGTCGTCATCGGGACGACGGGCTTCGACGTCGAGCCGCTGCGCGAAATCCGGCCCCAGCCACCCGCCAACGTCTTCGTCGCGCCGAACTTCGCCATCAGCGCGGTGCTGATGATGCGCTTCGCGGCGGAGGCCTCGCGCCACATGGCCAAGGCCGAGATCATCGAGCTGCACCACGACGGCAAGCTCGACGCGCCGTCGGGCACCGCCACGCGCACTGCGGCGCTCATGGAGGGCGACGTGCCGATCCACTCCGTGCGCCTGCCCGGGCTCGTCGCCCACCAGGAGGTGATCCTCGGCGACGTCGGCCAGACGCTCACCATCCGGCAGGACTCGCTGACGCGCGAGTCGTTCATGCCCGGCGTCCTGCTCGCCGTGCGGCGCGTCCCCGAGCTGCGCGAGTCGCCGGTCGTCGGCCTCGAGAACCTGCTCTTCGCGCGGACGTGACCGGCGGCGTCACCGTCGCCGTGACCGACCATGCGGTGGAGCGCTTCCGCCAGCGCGTCGGCATGCGTCGCGGCGGCCTGGATCCGCGACCGGAGATCGCCGGCCGCGTGAGCGAGGCCTGGGCCGCCGGGCGCGCGAGCGACGACCCACCCGCGGGCACGGACGCCGACCCCGTGCGCGGCGCGGTCTACGTGCGCGACCTCGTCGACCGCGGCGTCATCTTCGTCTGCCGCCACGACCGTGCGTCGCACGAGCTGCTCGTCATCACCCTCTGGGAGGACGCCCGCTATGGCCCGCCGCGCGTCGACCGCCGCTTCACCGACGCGCTCAAGCGGGACGACGCGGCGCTCGTCGACCCGGGCCGTCGCTGGCGCGAGCGGCGCGACCGCGACTGAGCGACCTCAGCCGTCCGACTTCAGCCGCGCCCTGACCGGCTGGGGAGTGAGGCCCATGTCGCGCCCGATGTGCGCGAGCTCGGTCATGAGCGCCGACCAGGGGAAGAGCTCGACCGCCGGCGGTCCCATGTTCGGCGTCGGCAGCGGGTGGCGCTCGGGGTCGAAGATGAGCCGTATCCCCCAGGACCGCAGCGTCTCGATGCTCGCGCGGAACGCCGGGTGGCGCGCCAGAGCACTGCTCGGAAACGGGACCGCGACGATCGGCAGGCCCATCCCGACTGCCTCGTTGAGCAGGCCGAGCGCGACGGTGTCACTGATACCGGCGCTCCACTTGTTGACCGTGTTGAACGTCGCAGGTGCGACGATCACGGCATCCGGCGGTGGCAGGACGTCCTGCTCGTCGGGGTGCTTGAACTCCGACCGCACGACGTGGCCGGAGACCCCCTCGAGCTCATCCGCGCAGAGGAACTTCCGCGCCGACGGCGTCGCGATGACGCACGTATCCCAGCCGTCGGACCGCATCTGCCCGACGTATGGCGCAAGGTCAGCGGCGGGGCGGCCACCACACGCGATGATGTACAGAACGAGATCCTCTTGCACGAATCACCCGATTGCAGAGAGTACGTGGACCCAGGACCGTAGGACCGGCCTGAGAAATAGGGTGGCAATTTCTGTGAGATTGCAAACCCCAACGAGCGCGCGCCGAACGGAAAATCGTCATCTAGAGTTCGACGCGCAGGCGGGCCGCGAGCTCGCGCAACTCGGGCCCCGTGCCCGGACGCTCTCGCACGACGAGCTGCTCCACGAGCGAGCGAGCCTTGGCGTTGAGCCGCACCTCGTCGGGTGTCAGGCGCTCGGCCAGCAGCAACGTCGACAGCGCCTCGCCGTCGTTGGACTGCTGGCTGTGGCCGCGGGCGACCTCGATGAGGAAATGCGACCGTCGCTCGAGCAGACCGGGCGGGAGCCGCACCAGGTCGATCGAGCCGGCGCGCCGCACGACGTCGCGGCCGTCGCCGAGCTCCGCCGCCACCGCGACGGCGTAGATCGCCACGCTCGTGGGCCCGAAGATCGTGTGCAGCCCGACATGCTCGCTGCCGAGCCGCCCCGCGATGCGCTCGGCTTCGCAGATGAGCTCCCAGGCGCCGCGCGCATCGTGCTGACGGGCGCGCGCGACCGCCGCGGTCAGCAGCAGACCGCCCGCGGTGGCGAGTTGCGCGCGGGAGGCGTCCATGGCGGGCTCGACGACGCTCGCACCCGACAGCGCGATCTCGTGCGCCTCCGGGAGATCGCCCGCGCACAGGTAGACGTTGGCGAGCCGGTACGCGGCCGACGCGACGAGCAGCGGCTCGTCGACTCCGCGGGCGGCCTGGACGGCGCGATCGGCGCACAGCACCGCGAGCCCGGAATCGCCGAACGTCTTGCACACCGAGGAGGCGGCGTTGTAGGCGTGTACCGACAGCCGCAGCGCGAGCACGTCGTCGCGCGGACCGGATCGGACGGCGGTGTCCAGCCCGCCGAGCAGCTTCGTGAGCATCACGCCGAGGTCGACGTAGCGCCCCTGCTGGCGCAGCTTCCAGCACGTGACGACCCCGCGCCGCAGGACCGCGTCGTCGGGCTTCTCGACGTTGGCCGCAGAGTCGTAGCGGCACAGCAGCACCCGGCGCAGGTCCGCCATGACCCGATCCTCGGCGTCGGTCGTCGCAGACGCGGGGGCGCCCGGCAGCTCGCGACGCTCGTGCGTTACGCGGGTCCGCCGCGTCCGCCGGCGCGCGACGCTGCGATCGTGACGCTCGAGCGCCCGCTCGTAGACGACCGCCGGCAGCAGTTCCAGCAGGGTCCCCTGAGCCTCGAGCGCATGGTCGCAGGCCGCGAGGAACGCGCTGGAGACCGAGGCCTTCGCCCGCTCCACCTCGGAGATGTGCTGCGGCGTGAAGCCGATCAGCTCGGCGAGACCTTCGAGCGTGAGCCCGCGATCAAGGCGGCGCGAGCGGATCTCTGCGCCCAGATGGGCGGCGTTTGAGGCGCTGGGGTCAAGCGGCTTGGGTGGCCGGCCGCGGCGAGGCTGCTTCATCTGGTAGCACTTCCGGACGTTGTCAAGGGTCACGGGCGTTGCGTGCGGGTACACCCAATCACCCCAGAAGCGTTCACGCAAGTCGTATTTTCCGAGAGTTGCCGGAGATTCCGCGGGGCGCTGGGCTTGATTGGTGCGTCTACACCCGACCACCCCGGCCCCGACCACTCGGCGCCCGTGGAGCGCAGCGGAGGGGCCGCCGGCCGAGCGGCGCTATCGCGGGGCCCGCGCCTATCGCGACGGAGGGCTGATCTGCGGCCGCGTGGACCTCACGATCTCGCTCGCTGCGCGGCTCGGGCTCGCTCCGCGAGAACGCCGCCGGCTCGTCGTGCGGTTCGTGGAGCGCGTCGCGCCGGCGTTCCGCCGCGAGCTCGAGCAGCTCGTCCGGCGCCGGGGCGCGGGAGCTGCGCGGATCGGCGACCGGATCGACTCGATCGAGCTGGTCTTCGACGGGCCCCAGCGCGACGGTCAGCGGCTGGTGGGGCGCCTCGAGCCGCCGCAGTGGCGGCGGTGGGAGCTGACCGAGAACGAATTCTTCATCCGGGAGCACCTGTGACCGAACCTCAGACACCCTGCCTCTCCACCGACGAGATCAAAGCGGTCAAGTTCGCCGTCCGCCGCCAGCTGCGCCGCTGGCGCGGCCGCGACCTGGAGCCCGAGCGCCGGCAGCGCCGCGAGGACCTCGCGGGCGCGCTCAACGTGCTCGAGGAGTTCCCGGACGGCTGCGAGCTCCACGGGCAGGACGCCGCCGGCGGCGGATAGCCGGCGCCTCGTCAGCCGTCTCGGACGAGCTCGCGCAGGCGCGTGTGGCGCCGCTGCGCGTCCGTGCGCCGCACGGCAGCCGCCAGCGCCGCGCGCTCGCCGACGACGACGCAGACCTCCTGCGCACGCGTCACCGCGGTGTAGACGAGGTTGCGGGTGAGCATGATGTGGTGGCCGCGGAAGACCGGCATGACGATCGCCCGGGCCTGCGACCCCTGGGCCTTGTGGACCGTCGCCGCGTAGGCGAGGCGCAGCGTGTCGAGCGCGTCGACCGGCAGCGTCACGCGGCGGCCGTCCTCGCCCGCGAAGAGGACGCGGTCACGGTCGGGGTCGTGGTGCAGGAGGACGCCGCGCTCGCCGTTGAAGAGGTCGTGCTCGTAGGAGTTGCGCGTCTGCATGACCTTGTCGCCGATCCGCAGCGCCACACCGGCGATGCGCGCGCCCTCGGGGTTCAGCCGGCCGCGCAGCTCGGCGTTGAGGGCGTCGATCCCGAGCGGGCCCTTGTGCATCGGCGCGAGCACCTGGACCTCGGCGGCCGGGTCGAATCCGTAGTGCGCGGGCAGGCGACCGGCGGCCAGCTCGCAGACCTCGTCGAAGATCGCCTGCGGGCCGTCGCGCTCGATGAAGAAGAAGTCGCGCACGTCCCCATCGCCCGGACGTGTCGGCGGCAGCTCGCCCGCGTTCATCGCGTGGGCGGCGCGGACGATCATCGAGCGCGCGGCCTGGCGGAAGATCTCCTCCAGGCGCGTCGCCGCGACCGCGCCCGAGTCGAGCAGGTCCTCCAGCACGCGGCCGGGACCGACGGGCGCGAGCTGGTCGACGTCGCCCACGAGCAGCACGTGCGTGCCCGAGCCGACGGCGGCCAGCAGCGCCTCGGCGAGGTGGACCGAGAGCATCGATGCCTCGTCGACGATCAGCACGTCGCAGCCCGCGATCGGATGCTGCTCGGTGCGCGTGAAGCCCTCGTCGGGCGCCCACTCGAGCAGGCGGTGGATCGTCGTCGCGTCGGCGCCGGTCAGCTCGCCCAGGCGGCGGGCGGCCTTGCCCGTGGGCGCGCACAGGCGCGCCGTGCGGCGGCGCGCCTTCAGGAGGTCGACGAGCGCGCGCATCGTGGCGCTCTTGCCGGTGCCCGGGCCGCCGGTGAGGATCGACAGGCGGTGCTCGAGCGCCTGCGTCACGCCGCGCCACTGGTCATCGCTCGGCACGAAGCGCCCGCTCGTCGACCGCTTTACGGCGCCGAGCCGCAGCGTGGGCTCGTCGGCGAGCAGGCGCCGCACGTGCGCCGCGAGCCGCGCCTCGACGGCGTGCAGCCGGGCATCCGCCACGCGCTCGTCCTCGACGACGACGCGGCCGCGCGCCGCGAGCTCGTCGATGGCGCCGGAGACGTCGCCGCCGCCGAGCAGGCGCTCGGCCCGCCGCGCCAGCTCGAAGCGGGGGAGATGGCAGTGGCCGTCGGTCTCGGCGAGCTTCAGCGCGTGCAGGACGCCGGCCGCGAGCCGGTCGGGCGCGTCGAGCGGGGTGTCGAGCGCCCGCGCGAGGGCGTCGGCGGTCGCGAAGCCGATCCCGTCGAGCTCGCAGATCGCGTAGGGCTCGCGCTGCAGGCGGGCGATCGAGCCGGCGCCGAAGTGGCGGGCGATGCGCGCCGCGACGGCCGCGTCGACGCCGTGCGTGTCGAGGAAGAGACGCAGCTCGCGCAGCTCGCGGCCCTCGCGCCAGGAGGCGACCGCGGCGCCGAGCCGCCGCGGCCCGATCCCCGGTGCGCCGCCGAGGGCCCGCTCCGGGTCGCGGTCGATCGCCGCCAGCACTTCGCCGGCCCCGTAGCGGGCGACGAGCGCGGCGGCGCCGTGCGGCCCGATGTGCTTGATGCTCTCGAGGTACGCCGCGACCGCGTGGTCGCTCACCGGCTCGAGGATCCGGCCGCCGGTGGCGGCGAACTGCCAGCCGTGGCGGGCGTGGCAGCGCCAGGTGCCGCGCACGGCGAGCGACTCGCCCTCACGGACGTGCGCCAGCGCGCCGACGAGCACGACCGCCTCCCCGTCGTCGCAGATCGCGTCGAGGACCGCGAAGTCGCCGGCTGGATCGCTCCAGCGCACGGCCATGACCTCGGCCGTCAGCTCGCACGCCGCGGGGTCGCGCGGCGGGGCGTGCTGCAGGGACTCTGTCACCCGCGCAGTCTCGCAGGTCACCTTGACTGCTCGCCTAAATGGGTGTATCGACACATGCATGACGTTTTCGACCTTCGGCGACCTCGACCTGGAGCTGTGCATGCGGGTACGTGCCATGTGCGCGTGCAACCAGCTGCGGCGCGCGACGCGCGGCATCACCCAGCTCTATGAGGCCGAGATGGCCCCGGGTGGCCTGAAGGTGACGCAGCTGCCGATCCTGGTGGCGCTTCGCTCCGAGGGCGACCTCTCCGTCACGAGGCTCGCCGGCGCGCTGTCGCTGGACCGCACGACGCTGACGCGGAACCTCAGGGTGCTCGAGCAGCGCGGCCTCATCCGGGCCGACGAGGACGAGGCCGACGCCCGGGTGCGGATGGTGTCGCTCACGCCGGAGGGAGCCGACGTCCTGTCGGGCGCGCTCGCGCACTGGGAGGCGGTGCAGAACGTCGTCGAGGAGCGCTTCGGCGGGGAGCGCCTGCAGGCGCTCTACGACGAGCTCGCGGCGCTCGCGGCCGCTGTCAACGCGTAGGGGCGGGGGAGTGGCCGCCGTTCTGGCGGTGGCGGGACGAAGTGGGTAGGGCCTCCCGGCGACGGGCTCGGCACGACGTTGCGATGCGCTCGGCTGTACGCCGAGAACGTCGCAACGCGATGTCGGCCCTCGGGTCCAAGCGTTGCCGAGGGCGGGCCGTGTCGCGAACACGTGCGGAATCGCTTGACAGACACCAACATTTATGTGTAGATACACACATGGCCAGGCGGCGCGAGCAGGAGCCGGATCGGAGCGTCGTTCGCGCCGGGTGTGCCGAGGTGCGGGCCGATTGCGCGTGCAACGGGCTGCGCCGTGCCGCGCGCGAGATCACGCAGCGCTACGAGCGGGCGCTGGCGCCCAGCGGCGTCAAGGCCACGCAGTTCCCGATCCTCGTGGCGCTCGGCGAGCGGGAGCAGATCCCGATCGTTCCGCTCGCCGAGGGCCTGGGGCTCGACCGCACGACGCTGACGCGCAACCTGCGGATCCTCGAGGGACGCGGGCTCGTGACGGTGAGCGCGGCCGAGCACGACGCGCGCATGCGGCTGGCGAGCATCACCGACGAGGGGCTCCGCGTCCTCGCACACGCGCTGGAGCTCTGGCGCGTCGAGCAGCACGACGTCGCCGAGGCGTTCGGGCCGGACCGCCTGCGCGCGCTCTTCGGCGATCTGTCGGAACTCACCCACACCGGCCAGCACTGAGCCGATGGCGCCAGACGCACAGCGCCGGCATATCCGAACACCCGATAGGTGTATATACACATAAAGGAGAGCGAGCATGACGTCCACAGCACTGACGGCCGCCGTCCTGGCCGCGAACATCATCGTCTGCACGACCGTCCTGGCCGGTATCGCCTACGCCGCGCGCGGGAGGCGGCGCGCCTCGCCCACACCGGCCGTCATGCCCTACGCGGCAGCGGCCGCGGGCCTCGTCGCATGGGGCGCGCTGGTCGTCGTGCTCGCGCGCGAGGGAGTCTTCGCGACCGATGCCGGCACGACGACTCCGCTCATCGCCCTCGGGATCGCCGTCCCGATCGGCGCCGGCATCGCCCTTCTGCAGCTGCCCGGCGTGCGCGCTGCGATTGACCGCATCCCGCTGCAATGGCTCGTCGGCGTCCAGTTCTACCGCGTCCTCGGGGGACTCTTCCTGATCGCCTACGCGCGCGACGAGATGCCCGCGGAGTTCGCCCTGCCCGCCGGGATCGGCGACATCGCGGTCGGACTCACGGCGGTCGTCGTCGCCTACCTCGTCGCCACGCGCGGCGCGGAGCGGACGCGCACGGCGGTGCTCGGGTGGTGCGTGTTCGGGCTCGCCGACCTCGTCGTCGCGATCGGAACGGGCTTCCTCAGCTCGCCGAGCATCCTGCAGCAGATCGCACTCGACGATCCGAACCTCGCGATCACGCGCTATCCGTTCGTCCTCATCCCGACGTTCCTGGTGCCGATCTCGATCCTGCTGCACGTCTCGGTCGTCGCCCGCCTACGCGAGCGATCGGCGGCGGCGAACACCGCCGTCGGCCGGGCACGCGCGGCGTAAACAGCAGGCACCGACACGCCTGCGATACTGCGCGCGGTGCCCGTCCTGGGATCGATCCTCACCGCCATCGTCACCCCGTTCGACGACGAGGGAGCCGTCGACGAGCAGGCGTTCGTCAGCCTCATGCACCACCTCGCCGGCAACGGCTCGGACGGCTTCGTCGTCTGCGGAACGACCGGCGAGGCGGCGACACTCGACGACGACGAGCACCTGCGCGTCATCGAGCTCGCCGTGACCGAGCGGCCGCCCGGGGCGACGATCGTCGCCGGCGTCGGCTCCAACGACACCCGCCACGCCGTCCACCTCACCGCGCGCGCCTGCGAGCTCGGCGCCGACGCGCTGCTGTCGGTCAACCCGTACTACAACCGCCCCAACCGCCGCGGGATCGTCGCGCACTACCGGGAGGTCAGCCGTGCCGCCGACCGGCCGATCGTGCTCTACAACATCCCGCAGCGGACGGGCTCGGACATGCCCAACGACCTGCTCGCCGAGCTCGCCCAGCTCGACCACGTCGAGGCTGTCAAGCAGGCCAACAACGACAACCTGGCGCCCGTCGACGGCCTGCGCATCTACGCCGGCAACGACGAGATCCTCGCGGCCGTGCTCGACATGGGCGAGCCCGGCGGCATCCTCACGAGCAGTCACATCGTGGGTCCCGAGATGCGCCGGATGGTCGACGAGCCCGGCGAGCGCGCCGCGCTCCACGAGAGCCTCCTGCCGGTCTGGCAGGTCATGAGCATCACGCCGCTGGCGATCTCGATCAAGGCCGCGCTGAACCTGCTCGGCCACAGCGTCGGCACGCCGCGGCTGCCCTATGTCGAGGCCGACGAGCGCGAGATCGCGGCGATCCGCGCGATGCTGCAGGAGCGCGGGCTTCTCGTCGGAGCCACGGCTTGAACCTGGATCCACGTTGAGCGGTCCGTTGCGCGTCATTCCCCTCGGGGGGCTGGGGGAGATCGGCAAGAACATGACGGTCGTCGAATACGAGGACCGGATCGTGGTCGTCGACGTCGGCCTGCGCTTCCCGACCGCCGAGATGATGGGCATCGACCTCGTGCTGCCCGATTTCGCCTACCTGCGCGGGCGGGTCAGCGACATCGACGCGATCGTCATCACCCACGGCCACGAGGACCACATCGGCTGCCTGCCGTTCCTCCTGCGTGAGCTGGGCACCGACGACGCGCCGCCGGTCTACGGCGGCCCGCTGACGATGGCGATGGCGCGCTCCAAGCTCGACGAGCACCGCCTCGCCCGCGAGGTGCACGTCGAGGACGTCCGGACCGGCGAGGTCATCGAAGCCGGCCCGTTCGACGTCGAGCTCGTGCACATGACCCACTCGATCCCGGACGCGAGCGCGGTCGCGCTGACGACCGACCTGGGCACGATCCTCATCACGGGCGACTACAAGTTCGACCAGACGCCGGTCGACGGCGTGCCCGCGGACGTCACGCGCCTCGCCGAGCTGGGGCGCCGGGGGCTGTTGCTGCTCTGCGGCGACTCGACGAACGCCGACCGTCCGGGCTTCGCGCCGAGCGAGAAGATCGCCGGGCCGAACCTCCGCGACGTCTTCAGCCGCTGCCCGGGGCGGATCGTCGTGACGTCGTTCGCGTCGAACATCCACCGCGTCCAGCAGGTCATCGACGCCGCCTCGGCGCTCGACCGCAAGGTCTGCCTTGTCGGGCGCTCGATGCGCAAGAACACGAACATCGGCCGCTCGCTCGGGCACATCCGGATCCCGGAGGGGATCCTGATCGGCCCGCGCGAGATCTCCGACTTCCCCGACGATCGCGTCGTCATCGTCTCTACCGGGTCCCAGGGAGAGCCGCTCAGCGCGCTGCGGCGCATGGCGCATCGCGACCATCCGCAGATCGAGTTGCACGAGGGCGACACGGTCGTCTTCAGCGCGACGCCGATCCCCGGCAACGAGCGCGCCGTCAACGAGACGATCGACCGCCTGTACCACATCGGCTGCGCCGTCGTGACGACACAGGATGCCCCGATCCACGCCTCCGGCCACGGCTACCAGGAGGAGATCAAGCTCATGCTGAACCTCACGCGGCCGCGCTTCGTCATGCCGTTCCACGGCGACCACAAGCGCATCCACCTCCATGCGCAGCTCGCCGAGGCTGTCGGCATCGATCCCGACAACATCTTCAAGGGCGAGAACGGGCTGCCGCTCGAGCTCGACTCCGGCGGCGCGCGCTGGGGCTCCAAGGTCCAGTCCGGGATGATCTTCGTCGACGGCGTCGACATCGGCGACGTGACGGACGTCGCGCTGCGCGACCGGCGGATGCTCTCCGCCGACGGGATCTTCGTCGTCGTCGCGACGATCTCCGAGCAGGACGGCACGTCGGTCGCCGAGCCCGAGGTCATCTTCCGCGGCGTGCCGTTCGCCGACGAGGCCGACAAGCTGCTCGGCGAGCTGCGCGCGTGCGTCGACGCCTCGATCGAGCGCGCCGCCGGCGAGGAGATCCGCGAGATCGACCTGCTGCAGGAGATCCTCCACGACGATCTCGCAGCGTTCGTCTACGACCGCCTCAAGCGCCGCCCGATGGTGCTGCCGGTCGTCGTCGAGGTGTAGCCCGCGAAGCGCGCGCCTACGTCAACGGCGTGATCGCGCCCGCCCCGGGCGCGAGATCGTCACTGCAAGAACCTGCGCCGCGAGACCCCCAGCTCGCGAGCCGCGCGCGAACGCCACTGATCACGGCGCTCATGAGACCGCGCACGCCTACGTGAACAGCGTGATCGCGCCCGCCAGGACGAACGTCGAGGCCCAGAGCGCGTCGGTGTTCAGCCACGCTCTTCCGAGCATCCGCAGCCCCAGCTTCTCGTAGACGACGACCGCGACGATGCCCATGACGAGCAGCATCGTGCCGACGTGGACCGCGATCCCGATGCCGCCCGCGAGGAGCGGCACCGCCGCCGCCATCGCGACCTCGGCGTGCTGATGCGCGGCCGCCGCCTCGGCGCCCTGCAGGCCGATCAGCACGGGCGCGACCATAAGCCCCGCTCCGTGCGCGGTGGACATGAGAAACGACCACCATGCGAGCTCGCGGCGGTTGACCCGCATCGTGGTCCAGCGCGGATGCGCGCGCGGCTT
>DASWQM010000164.1:0-18162 GCA_036403675.1 Solirubrobacteraceae bacterium
ATGTACCGCGCGCAGCTGCCGCTGTCGGCGATCACCGGCGTGACCGCCCGCACCGAGCGGGTCCCGCCCGAGGGCGGCGGGCTGACCGAGCGTGACGGTGCCGTGCTGCTGGGCGCGCGCGGACGGGTCGACGTCTGGCTCGAGCTCGCCGAGCCCGTCAAGGTGCAGCGTCCGTGGCATGAGCCGTTGGCCACGCGTCGCCTCGCCGTCGCCAGCGACGACCCGCACGCCCTCGTCGAGCGTCTGCTGTCCGGTTCCCCGGCACGAGCGCCATACAGCGAGCTCAACCTCGGCATCCTCGCGACGCTCGACCTGGCAGGGCTCGGACGCGACGCCCTCCAGCCGGGTTAGCGAGCGGGACGGCTCGTGGTGACCACTAGCATCAACCACACCGTGACCGACGACCTGCAGCAGGAGGCGACGGCGCTGCTCCAGCGCCTCATCCGCTTCAACACCGTCAACCCGCCGGGCGCCGAGCGCCCGGCGCAGGAGGCGCTCGCAGCCGACCTGCGCGACGCCGGCTTCGAGGTCGACCTGCTGGGCGCCGAGCCCGAGCGGCCGAACCTCGTCGCGCGGCTGCGCGGGACGGCCGACGGCCCCACGCTGTGCCTGCTCTCGCACGTCGACACGGTCCTCGCCACGGCGCAGGACTGGACGCACGAGCCGTGGTCGGGCGACATCGCGGACGGCTTCGTCTGGGGCCGCGGCGCGCTGGACATGAAGTCCCAGACCGCGGCCGAGGTGACCGCCGCGCTGTCGCTGGCCCGCGCGGGCTGGCGGCCCGCACGCGGCGACCTGCTCGTCGTCGTGCTCGTGGACGAGGAGGTCGGCGGCGAGCTCGGCGCGATCTGGATCTGCGACACGCATCCCGACAAGGTGCGCTGCGACTACGTCCTCAACGAGGGCGCCGGCGCCGTGTTCCCCTACGACGGCAG
The DNA here is from genome assembly GCA_036403675.1 of Solirubrobacteraceae bacterium. Lineage (GTDB taxonomy): Bacteria > Actinomycetota > Thermoleophilia > Solirubrobacterales > Solirubrobacteraceae > CADCVQ01. Next base: position 936 of record DASWQM010000164.1, read on the forward strand.
CCGCTACTACGGCGTCTGCGTCGCCGAGAAGGGCGTCTTCCGCTTCCGCCTCACGACCGCCGGCGTCGCCGGGCACGCGTCGATCCCGAAGATCGGCGACAACGCGCTGCTGAAGATGGCGCCGCTGCTCGCGCGGATGGGCGACCGCCAGCCGGGCTTCGACCTCACCGATGGTCCGCGCGCGCTCCTGGAGGGCCTCGGCGTCGAGCCCAACGGCGATCCGGCCGCGGCGCTCGAACGGCTGCGCGCGCGCGACGCCGAGCTGGCGCTGCTCGTCGAGCCGCTGCTCGGGGTCACGCTCGCGCCGACGCGGATCTCGGCGTCGGAGAAGATCAACGTCATCCCCGCCAGCGCCGAGCTGCGCGTCGACTGCCGGATCCCGCCGGGCCTCGGCGAGGAGCACGCGCTCGCGCGCATCCGCGAGGTCATCGGGGATGACGGCTACCGGCTGGAGTTCACCGAGCGCGTCCCCGGCAACGAGTCGCCGGTCGGCTCGCAGCTCATGGACGCGATCCAGCGCTGGATCGGGGAGCACGATCCGGGTGCGCGGGTGGTCCCGACGATCCTGCCCGGCTTCACGGACTCGCGCACGTTCCGCGACGCCTTCCCCGACTGCGTCGCCTACGGGTTCTTCCCGCAGCGGCACATGAGCCTCCACGAGACCTCGCCGCTCATCCACGCGGCCGACGAGCGCATCGATGTGCGCGACCTCGGCTTCGCGACGACCTTCTTCCGCGACGTGTGCAAGGACATGCTCGGTGGCTGAGAAGCTGCGTCTCGGCGGCATGGCGCTGCGCAACGGCCTGCTCGTCCACGGGCCGACGCACTGGGCGGCGGCGGTCCGTCGGCGCGACGGTACGATCGCGACGGCCTCCGGGCGCAAGCCGCGCGTGCGGTCCGTCGAGAAGCTCGCGGGGGTGCGCGGCGTCGTCCGCCTCGCCGAGGCGATGGCCGTCATCCCGCTCGTCAAGCGCGCGCTGCCCGAGGCGCGGCTGCCGTTCCAGGACGCGAAGGTCTTCGGCGCGATGGTCGCCGCGACGGCCGGCGGCCGGATCGTCCGACGCCGCGGCAGCGGCCCGGGCGTCGAGACCGTGGCGGCCGCGATCTCGCTGCTGCCGAGCGTCGTCGCGCTGCGCGGCGGCGAGCTCGCCGCCTACCACGGTGTCGAGCACAAGGCGATCGCCGCCTACGAGACCGACGCCGCCGACGCCGCGGACGTCGCCAAGGAGCACGATCGCTGCGGCTCGCACCTCATGGCGCCGCTGCTGGCGTCCAACCTCGCCGGCGCGGCGCTCCTGCGCCGCGCGCTCGAGCGCCCCGGCCCGGGCGCGCAGCTCGCGGTCAGCATGGCCTCGCTGGGGCTCGCGGTCGAGGTGTTCGCCTGGAGCGAGCGCCACGCCGGCTCGCGCACCGCTCGGGCGCTGCGCCGCCCCGGTCACGAGCTGCAGCGCGTCCTTGGCACGCGCGAACCGACCGCCGAGCAGCTCGCGGTGGGGCACGCCGCGCTGACGGAGATCCTGCGCGTCGAGGCGCCGCTCGTCCAGGCCGACTGAAGCTCGCCGCCCGACCTGCCGATGCAGGTGTGATGGATCAGAGCGTCCTCGACTCGATCAAGAACTTCGGGCTCGAGTGGTCGGGCGTCTTCTCGATCCTCTTCATGTTCCTCATCTGCTTCTTCCTGTGGCGGACGCTGAAGCTCATGCCGCGGACGAAGCCGGTGCAGATCAAGCCCGACGTGAAGTCCGCGATCGGCTGGGAGGACATCGCCGGCGTCGAGGACGCCAAGGACGAGCTGCGCGAGGTCGTCGAGTTCCTGCGCGACCCCAGGCGCTTCGCCGCGCTCGGCGCGCGCGTGCCCAAGGGCGTGCTCCTGCACGGCCCGCCCGGCACCGGCAAGACGCTGCTCGCCAAGGCGGTCGCGCACGAGTCCGGCGCGCAGTTCTTCTCCCAGTCCGCCGCCTCGTTCGTCGAGATGTTCGCCGGCCTCGGCGCGGCCCGCATCCGGCGGCTCTTCCGTGAGGCGCGCGCTCACGCGCCCGCGATCATCTTCATCGACGAGCTCGACGCCGTCGGCGGCCGCCGCGGCTCGGACTTCTCCGGCGAGCGCGAGCAGACGCTCAACCAGCTCCTCGTCGAGATGGACGGCTTCAACACGAGCGGTGAGCTCGTCGTCATGGCCGCCTCCAACCTCCTCGACAAGCTCGACCCGGCGCTCCTGCGGCCGGGGCGCTTCGACCGCCAGGTCTTCGTCTCACCGCCCGACGTCGGCGGGCGCGAGCGCATCCTCGAGGTCCACACGCGCGACAAGCCTTTGCACGATGTCGACCTGGCGCACGTCGCCGCGCAGACGAGCGGGCTCACCGGCGCCGACCTGGGCAACCTCTGCAACGAGGCGGCGATCCGCTGCGTGCGCCGCAACGGCGTAGCGCTGAGTCGCGAGGACTTCGACCAGGCGCTCGAGCGCATCGTCGCCGGCGTCCGGTCGCGGCTCGTGCTCAACGACCACGAGAAGGCCGTCATCGCCTACCACGAGGCCGGTCACGCGCTCTGCGCCGAGCTGCTGCCGTCCGTGGACCGCGTCCACAAGATCTCGATCGTCCCCCGCGGCCGCGCGCTCGGCTACACGCTGAACCTCCCCGACGAGGACCGTTACCTCAAGACCCGTGAGCAGCTCATCGACCACATGACGGTGCTCATTGCCGGCCGGGTCGCCGAGCAGCTCGTCTTTGGGAAGGTCACGACGGGCGCGGCGGACGACCTCAAGCGCGTCGCGCAGGTCGCACGCGCGATGGTCTACGAGTACGCGATGGGCACCGCCGGCGCCGCCCAGCGCGCGATCACCGACGGCGACGCGGACTCCGAGCAGTTCCGCCGCGTGCGTGACGAGGAGCAGCAGGAGCTGGCCTTCGAGGCGTCACGCGCGGCGCACGAGCTGCTGAGCGGCCACCGCGACAAGCTCGACGAGTTCGCGACCGCGCTGCTCGAGCACGAGGTGCTCGAGCGCGGCGACATCGAGCGGATCATGGACGGGGTCCCGCGCATGGAGCGCGAGCCCGGCCGCGGCCTGCGGGTCGTCGCCGCGACCCGTGACGAGCTGCCCGGCCGCTGACGCCGTCACCCGCGCGTCATTAGGATGGGGCCGGTGTTCAACCGCATCGACCACATCGGTGTCGCGGTCGACGACCTCGACGCGGCGCTGGCGCTCTACGAGCGCAACTACGCGATGACGCTCGTGCATCGCGAGACCGTGACGCAGCAGGGCGTCGAAGCGGTCCTCCTCGACGTCGGCGAGAACCACGTCGAGCTGCTCGCGCCGATCGGTCCCGACACACCGGTCGGCAAGTTCCTCGCCAAGAAGGGACCCGGCATGCACCACGTCGCCTACCAGGTGGACGACATCGAGAGCGCGCTCGCGACCCTGAAGGAGGCCGGGCTGCGGCTCATCGACGAGACGCCGCGCACGGGCATCCGCGACTCCCGCGTCGCGTTCCTGCACCCCGCGACCGCGGGCGGCGTACTGACCGAGATCGTGCAGCCGGCGGAGGCGCACTGATGGCGCTGCAGCGTGTGACGATCGGCTTCTCCTCGCCGCAGATGCTCGCCCTGCGCATGGACGACGACGCGCTCGACGGGCTGCTGCAGGCGCTGAAGGCGGGCGACTGGCACGACCTCACCGTCGACGACGGAACGATCCGGCTGAACCTCGGCGAGGTCGTCTACGTGCGCACGGAGCGCGACGAGCACCGCGTCGGCTTCGGGTCGAGCTGACGGGTCAGCCGGTCACCGCCGGGTGCGGATCGCTGGGCGTGCCGCACACTACGGATCGCGAACGCGTAGGTCTGGTCAGCGCCACTCGCCGCGCGCGAGCGGTTCGACCGGGACGTCGCCGGGGAGCAGCCCGAGCTTCGCGAAGACGTCGGCCTCCCCGAGGCGTTCCTGCTCGGCGTCGAGCTCGACGCCGAGCTCCTGCTCGGCGGCCGTCGTCGCGCCGATGAGCACGATCTCGGCGCCCGGGTAGTCGAGGAAGCTCGGCGGGTTCAGCGGCGCGAAGCGGCGCCCGCCGAACCGCTCGCGCAGCTCGGGCGGGAAGTCGGCGCGCCGCTCGCGCGGCAACCCGGCGCCGGGGGGCACGTCGGCGTCCGGGTTGCGCACCGCGACGATGTAGCTCGCCTGCTCGGTGATGCCGAAGCGGCGCTGCACCGGGCCCGTTGCCGACGGCAGCTCCAGCGCCGTGGCGAGGTGGGTGTGACCGTCATGGTCCGCGATGAGGTAGCGGCCCTCGCCCGCCGGTCGCGCGGCCGCCACTATGCGCTCGCCACGCGTCTTCGTCTCGTAGCGCACGGGCGCGATGTCGTCGCGCAGCTCCTCGGGATCGTCGGTCACCTCGGCGACGAACGCCCACTCGCGCTCGTGTGACGCCGCGTCGGGCATGCGCTTGCGCCCGACGACGAGGCGGCGGTAACGGCTCGTCCCGTCGGGCCCGAGGATGAAGAAGAAGCGCTGCACGTCGTCGAGATCGCGGACCTCGTCGACACCGACGCGAGGGCGATAGAACCAGAAGATGTCGCCGCGCTCGAGGACCTCGGTCATCCGGGTCGCGGTAGGCCCGCGACGCGGCGGGTCAAGGCGCCGCGTCAGAGCTCGCGCCGCGCGACCTTCGTGACTCCTTCGGCGATCTCGTTGACGAGCGGGCGCCCGTTCCAGCGCTGCAGGTCGATCTCCTCCGAGCGTTCGAGGTCGCGCTCGAACTGCTCGTCGAGGAGCGCGGCGAAGGAGCGCGAGCAGATGCAGAGCGTGACCTCGTCCTGGAGCTGGAACGAGCGGTTGTCGAAGTTCACCGACCCGACCGAGGACCACACGCCGTCGATCGTCAGCGTCTTGGCGTGGATCATCGTCGGGCGGTACTCGTGGAGCCGCACGCCGCCGTCGATCAGCTGTTCGTAGACGGCGCGGCCGGCCTGGCGCACGAACTGCTTGTCGATGTGCGGCCCGGGGACGAGCACCCGCACGTCGACGCCGCGCTGCGCGGCGTCGACCAGCGCCTCGACGAACGACGGCCGCGGGGCGAAGTAGGCCGAGGTCAGCCGCAGGCTCGTCCGCGCGCAGGCGATCGCCAGGAAGTAGAGCGCCTCGATGTTCGTGTCGCCGACCTCCGCGGTCGACCGGACGGCCTGCATCGGCCCGTCGTCGGATACCGGCTCGAGCTCCGGCAGGTACGCGGGCCCGACGAGCACGTCGCCGGTGGCCTCGAGCCAGTTCTCGGCGAACGCGCCTGCAGCCCGCGCACGATCGGCCCGCGGACGCGCACGTGGGTGTCGCGCCAGTGGTGGGGATCCTGCGCGTTGCCCGTCCACTGATCGGCGATCCCCACGCCGCCCGTCATGCCGACGGCGCCATCGGCGATGAGCAGCTTGCGGTGGGTGCGGTTGTTCAGGCGGCGCACCGCATAGGGCTTGGGCGGCCGGAAGAAGGCGAACGTCACGCCGGCGTCGTTCATGTCGCTGATGAGCGCGCGGTCCATCCGCGCGCTGCCGACCGCGTCGAGCAGGACGTTGACCTCGACGCCGGCCTTGGCGCGCTGGCACAGCGTGGACGCGATCTCGGTCGCGATCTCGCCGCTCCAGTAGAGGTAGGTCAGGAAGTTCAGCGAGCGCTGCGCGCCCCGCATCGTCTCGATCATCGCGGGGAAGATCTCGTCGCCGTTGATGAACAGCTCGATGTCGTTGCCGTGCGTGATCGGGGCCATCGTGATCGCCTCGGTCGCGCGCAGGAACTCCTGGGATCCGATCTCGAGCTCCCCGCCGCGCAGCTCGTAGCCCTGGCGCTGCTCGCGGCGGTGGCGCAGCGAGTCGCTCGCGTACCAGGCCACGGCGGCGAGCGCGATGCCGGTCGGCCAGCGCTTGTTCATGCCGGCGTCACGACGTCGAATCCTGCCGAGTGCAGCGTGAAGCGCGCCGGCTCGCAGCGGCAGGTCTCGCCGTCGACGTTGAACGGAGCGTCGCCGGCCGTCTGCACTTCGATGACGGCGCCGCGCGCGTGCGCGACGCCGGCCTGCTCGGTGAGTCGCCCCATGCGCATGCCCACGGCGCGGCGCGCCAGCCCCAGGCGCGAGCCGGCCGGCACCACGGCGACGTCGAGTAGCCCGTCGGCCGGGCGCGTCCCGCCGATCTCGCTGCCGCCGCCGAATGCGCCGGTCACGCCGACAACGACCTGCCACGCCCGACCGGCGAAGCCGCGCCTGCCGTCGCAGACGACGGCGCAGCGCAGCGCGGAGGCCGTCAGCCCGGCATGCAGCGCCCCGACCGCGTAGGCGAGCGGACCGAGGCGCGGCTTGTACGGCTTGGCGGCGTGCGCCGCGACGATCGCCAGGCCGGTCGAGGCGGCGTTGACGAATGGCCTGCCGGCCGCCAGGCCGAGCTCGGCCCGACCCGTCGCTGCGCCGGGGTCGCGGGCGAGCGCGCAGGCCTCCTCGAGGTCGCGCGGCACGTCCCTCGCGCGCGCGAAGTCGTTGGCGGTGCCGACGGGCACGACCGCGAGCGGGACCCCGAGCTCGGCGGCGCAGAGGGCGGCGGGACCGATCGAGCCGTCGCCGCCGGCGACGACGATGCGATCCGGCCGGGCGCCGGCCGTGAGTGCGGCGAGCGCGCCGTCCTGCAGATCGCCGCCGTGCTGATCGGCGATCTCGTCGATCGCCAGGTACCCCACGTCGGCGCCGTCGCTGGCGAGCAGCGCCTCGAGCTCGCGCGGATCGGGGGCCGTGCCCGAGCGGGGATTCGCGATCAGGGCCAGCCGCACTTGGGCCAGTGTGCCCTATTTCCGGTGCGCCGGGCGCAGGTTGGGGGGCGGCGCCGCGCGGTCCCTGGAGGCTCTCGTGGCTAAGGTCCCCGCGGTGACTCCCGCCGCCGCGCCGCCCGCCGCCGACGCCGCAGCCCGCCGCTCGCTGCGCGCGCGGCTGCGCGCCGGGCCGGTCGCGCGGGCGATCGCGAAGGTCGACGTCCGGCTCTACCGCCTCCTGCGCCAGCATCGCCAGGACGCCGCGCTCGAGCTTCCCGTGCGGCGCTTCTCGCGGTTGGGGGAGCACGCGGCGATCTGGCTCGCGCTCGGCCTCGCCGGGGCGGCGGCCGAGCCGTCGCGGCGCGGCCGCTGGCTGCGCGCGACGCGCGCCGTGCTGCTCGCCTATGCGCTCAACACGCTGCTGAAGACCGTCGTGCGCCGTCGCCGGCCGCAGCTCGAGAAGCTGCCGGCGCTCATCTCGACGCCGACGTCGCTGAGCTTTCCGTCGGCGCACGCGTCGTCGTCGTTCGCGGCGGCGCGCGCGTTCGGCCGGCTCATGCCGGCGGCGCCGCTCTACGCGATCGCGACGGCGATGGCGCTGTCGCGCGTCTACCTCGGCGTGCACTACCCGTCCGACATCGCCGCCGGCGCGCTGCTCGGGACGCTCGTCGGCGGCAGCGGGGCACGCGGATGAAGGTCGGCATCGTCGGGATGCCGAACGCCGGCAAGTCGTCGCTCTTCAACGCGCTGACGCAGGCCGGGGCGGACGCCGCGAACTACCCGTTCACGACGATCGAGCCGAACGTCGCGGTCGTGCCGGTGCGCGACGAGCGCCTCGACCAGGTGGCTGCGACGGTGCGTGCCTCGAGCGTCGTGCCCGACACGATCGACTTCCACGACATCGCCGGACTGGTGGCCGGTGCGCACACCGGCGAGGGGCTCGGCAACCGCTTCCTGGCCAACATCCGCGAGACCGACGCGATCGTCCACGTCGTACGGGCCCACAACGACCCCAACGTCGTGCACCCGGAAGGACGCGTCGACCCGCTCGCCGACATCGAGACGATCGAGACGGAGCTCATCTACGCCGACCTCGAGCAGGCCGAGCGCCGCCACGAGCGCGTGGTGCGCAGCGCCCGCTCCGGCGACCGCGCGGCCGTCGCCGAGGAGGCGTGGCTGCGCGAGCTCATCGGGGCGCTGCAGGCGGGCCGCCCGGCGCGGACCGTCCCGCCGCCGGCCGACGCGCCGAACGCGCTGCGCGACCTCGGGCCGCTGACGGCCAAGCCCGTCCTGTTCGTCGCCAACGTCGACGAGGGCGACGACGAGGTGCCGGCCGCGATCGCCGCGCACGCGGCGGCCGTCGGCGCGGGCGCGGTCGCGGTGTCGAGCCGCATCGAGGCCGAGCTGTCCGAGCTCGACGACGAGGACGCCGCCGCGATGCGCGCCGACCTCGGGATCGCCGAGTCGAGCCTGCAGCGCGTCGTCGGCGGGGCCTTCTCGCTGCTGGACCTCATCGCCTTCTTTACCGCCGGCGAGGACAAGCCGGCGCAGTCCTGGCACCTGCGCCGCGGCCTGACGGCGTGGCACGCGGCCGGCCAGATCCACTCCGACATCCAGCGCGGCTTCGTGCGCGCGGAGGTCGTCGGCTGGGACGAGCTCGTCGACGCCGGCGGCTATGCCCGAGCGCGCGAGCGCGGAACGCTGCGGCTGGAGGGGCGCGACTACGCGATGGCGGACGGGGACGTCATCACGGTGAAGTTCACGCCGTAGGCGGTGGCGGGTGGTGTCGGGTCGCGCGGGCGCTGGCGATGGGCGGGCGCCGACGGGCGGTGCGGCCCAGATGGCTCAGATGCCGCGGTAAGCGGCATTTCATCCACCTCGATCACGAAGGTGCGCTCCATAAGCGCTTCCGCGTCGAGGACCGGCGCTGATTGCGATCAGCGGCTCGGCTGGGCGATGCGGAAGATCGGATGGTCCTGGGCGATGCGCCGCAGCTCCTCGTCGCCCGACTCCGGCCCCACGCCGTCGAAGAACGCGCCGACCTCCCACTTCCAGCGCTTGAGGTAGGCGCGCAGGATCGGCGGCTTGTCGTCGTCTGCGAGCTCGACCGCGGCGAACGGCTCCGCGCGCCGTCCCAGCAGCAGGCGTCCCTCGCCGCGGGCGCGAAGGTTGCGGACCCACTGCGTGTGGCCGCGCGGCGCGACGAGATAGCGCGTGCCGTCGAGCGTCAGCAGGTTGACCGGCGTCCGCCGCGGCTCGCCGGTCTTGCGCCCGCGAACCTCGAGGATCCGCGAGCCCGCGACGCTCACCCCGGCGCGCGTGAGCGCCGCCACGGCGCGGTTGAACACGTGCGTCGTGAACCAGCCGGGGCGTTGGTAGCGATCGGCGATGCCGGGAGTCTTGCACCACGCACGTAGGCTTCGCGCGATGCGCGTGCACATCATCAGCGACATGGAGGGCGTGTCGGGGATCGTCAAGTCCGAGCAGACCGAGGGCGGCAATCCGATGTACATGGACGCGCGCAAGCTCTACACGGACGAGATCAACGCGGCCGTGCGAGGAGCGAGGACCGCCGGCGCGACGGAGATCGTCGTGATGGACTGCCATGGCGCCGGTGGCGCCTGGACGTTCAACTCGCTGATCGCCGAGGAGCTGCACCCCGACTGCGAGTGGGTGGTGCAGGAGGAGTGGACCGGCTACACAGGCTTCCTCGAGGAAGGCTGCGACGCCGCGCTCTTCGTCGGGATGCACGCGATGGCGGGGTCGCGGTTCGGAAACCTCAACCACACCGTGTCCGGCCGGGACTACCAGCGCCTCTGGTTCAACGGGACGGAGGTCGGTGAGACGGGGATCAACGCCGCGCTGTGCGGTACGTGGAACTGCCCGGTCCTGCTCGTGACGGGAGACCAGGCCTCATGCGACGAGGCACGGGCGCTCCTCGGCGGCAACCTCGAGACCGTCGCCGTCAAGCAAGGGCTGGGGGCTCGATCGGCGCGGATGATCCCGCCCGCACGGGCGCGCCGGCTCATCGAGGACGGCGCCCGGCGCGCGCTGTCCGACCTGACCGCCGTGCCGCCGTACGATCCGGGGAGCCCCTGCGAGGTCAAAGTCGAGTTCAAGCGCACCGAGCCGGCGGACCGGCTTCGCTTCCACCCGGGCGTCGAGCGCCTCGACGGACGCACGATCCGGGTCCAGGCCGACCGCTGGTGGGATGCCTGGAAGCTGTTCTTCTTCGAGACCTAGCGGTCCCGCGGCTGTCCTACAGGGAGAGCGACCCGCGCGACAGCAGCGCGTCGAGCTCGGCGAGCGGGGCGCGCTTCAGCGTGCAGCTGCCGTCGGCCTCTCGCGTCGCGAGCCCGAAGGCCTCGACCGTCCCGCTGAAGCGGCCGGTCGCTGCGCTGAAACGCCCGGTGCCACCTTCGACCGTGGTCGTCTGCCGCGCCCTTGCGTCGTAGGCACACGTTCGCGGGTTCATCGAGAGCGACGGGCCGCTGCTCTTCGTGACCACGTGCAGCGTGCCCTCGGCGAACACGAGGTCGTCCCGGGAGACGTTGCCCGGATCCGCCGGCAGCTTCTGGACCTCGACGATGCGCCCGACGCCGTTGAACGCACCTCGGGCGACGATCACGCTCCGCACGACGGTTCGCGTCCCGGACCGGCCCGATATCACGACGGCTCCCGTCAAGCTCTCAGCGCCACCCTTCGTCGTTGCCGCGAGCGCAGGAGCGCTCGGCAGCACGATCGCCGTAGCGAGCAGTACACCCAGGACTCGGCGTTCCCGGCGTCTCATTCCGGACTCCCTCCGTACGAGGTCACGAGCGCAGCGCATCGCGCGGGCTCCGCATCGGAGTTGTACCAGCGACCCGGTTTGTCGTTAGCGCGCACGCCCGGGCGGGAAAGCGGCCACCGACATGACCGACCCCCACCGCCTCGAGCTCGAGCTCGTCGACGACCTCACGACGCTCGGGGACCAGATCGCCGACGAGGACTTCTCCCGCGAGCTCTACCGCACGCTGACGAACATGCGGTGCTCCAAGCAGGGCTGGCCCGGCCACGTCTCGCTGAGCTGGACGCGCGTCGACGAGATCATCAACGCGCTGCGCGAGTCGCACGGGCACGAGCCGATGGCGCTCGCGCAGAGCGGCGGAGAGGGGCAGCCGTGCCCACACGCGCAGGAGGCGCTCGAGCGGCTCGGCTGGACGTGCACGCCGCTGGACACGCACGCGCACGACGACGCGCACGTCACCAGCCCGCCCGACCCGCCGCCGCCCGACACCGGCGAGCGCTTCGCGCCCGTCGACCCCGAGACGGCGCACTGGGAGGAGCGCGCGCACGAGGAGGCCGAGCGCGAGCGCCGGCGGCGGAACCTCGGCTAGCCGCTACGCCGCCCGCCGCAGCGGCACGACCTCGCCCTCGCCCCGCGGGCGCCACCACCGGTAGATGTCTCGCAGGCAGCGCGCGTCGAGCGCCACCAGCGCCAGCACGCCTCCGAGCACGACGACGAGCAGGAGCGTCCGCAGCACGATCGAACGCGGCTCGGACAGTTGCGCGCGCTCGACCGCGTGCGGGTCGTCGCGGTACAGCGGCGTCCCCTCGAACTCCTGCTTCGCCACCGCGAACGCGGGCTTCACCTTGCCGACGTAGGAGATGAGGCCCTTGTTGTGGATGGAGTCGCGGCTCAGCGGGTGCGCGCCGCCGTCCCAGAACGGCTTGACGGCGAACTCGCGCGTGGTCCAGTAGATCGCGCCGCCCATGAAGCCGAGCCGGTCGACGATGTCGAGGTTGCGCTTGATGTAGTTCGCCTGGAAGGCGTACGTCTGCTTCACCGCGGCGGGACCCGGCCCCGTCGCCTCGGCTCCGAACTCGGTCATGACGAGCGCCTTGTGCGGGTACTTCGCCCGCATCGCGATCAGGTAGGGCGCGAGGTCGTCGATCTTCGCGGTGGAGCGGTTGAGCTTGCCCTCGTACCAGCCGTAGTACGAGTTGATCCCGATCACGTCGAAGTGGTCGTACGTCCGCTGCCGCGCGATGCCCGGGTAGGACAGGATGTCGACGGCCACCGGCAGCGTCGGGTCGAGGTCGTGCGCCAGGTCGGCGGCGTTCTGCAGCCACACGCGGCTCGTCCGGCGCACATCGGGCTGTGCCGTCAGCTCGTTGGCGACCGAGTGCGCGATGACCGATGGGTGGTTGCGCGCGGCGAGCACCGTGTCGCGCAGGACGCCCAGCTCGTATGAGCGCTGGCCCGGCGTCCTGAGCTGCTCGTCGCGGTGGTAGACCGGTGCCTGGCTCCAGACGAGGATGCCCTCCTCGTCGAAGCGGTCGAGCAGGCGCGAGTCGAGGAGGTAGTGCGCGCGCGTGACATTGACGTGGAGCGCCTTGAGCTCGGCGACGGTGTTCTCCACGTCGGCGTTCGTGAGCGCCGGGCCGCGGCCGGGGACGTCCTCCTGAATCGACGCGCCGCGCAGATCCAGCACGCGCCCGTTGAGGCGCAGCATCCCGTCGAGGACGTCGACCGAGCGCAGCCCCACGTGACGGCGGTCGACCTCGACGACCCGCCGGCCCGCGCGCGTCGCGACGGTCGCGCGGTAGAGCTCCGGCTGCTCGGGCGACCACAGCTTCGGCTCGCCCCGCACGGGCACCGAGTAGCGCAGCCGCACGCGCTCACCGGGCCGCAGGCTGCGGGTGGTCGTGGTACCGCGCGACAGCGTCCCGTCCGGTGCGCGCAGCGCGACGGCCACCGTCGGTCGTCGGACGCGCCGGCCGACGTTCTCCAGCCAGCCGTCGACGAGCACGCTCCAGCGACAGCCATGCGAGCCGCAGCGGCGTTCGGGCAGCAGCCCGGCGTCGCGCATGACGATCGGGCCGCGCGCGACGAGCGACACCGGGCGCGTCATCCCGCCCCAGTTCCACCAGCCCTCACGGAGGCCGGGGCTGCGGCGGTAGTCGACGCGCACCACGAGCGTGTTCGCCAGACCCGGGCGCAGGCCGGTCGCCCGCAGCTCGAACGGCGTGTAGGGGCCGTGATGGCTGCCGATCTCGCGGCCGTTGAGCCACACGCGCGCCACCCGCCGGACCTGCTCGAAGCGCAGCGCCCAAGCGATGCCGGCGGGCGTCGCGGGACCCTTGAACGTCAGGCGGTACCAGCCGACCGAGCCGAGGAAAGCGTCCGGGTCGGTCCGTGCGTCGAAGACGTGCGGGATCGTCGCAGGCTGCCAGCCGACGCCGGCCTGGCCGCTCTGCCAGCCCTGCGCCGTCCCCTGATCGGCGGGATCGGGGGCCCACTGCCAGCCGTGCGCAAGCGCGACGGGCGCCGGCGGCCCGGCGGCGAGTGCCGCGCCCGGAAGCACGAGCACGATCACGGCCGCGAGCGCGACGAGCAGGACACGGGGCAGCAAGCGCGCAATGATCGCGCAAATTGCGCGGATCCCCTGCCGTCGCCGACGCGCCGTCAGGACCACGCGTCCAGGCGCTCGGCGAGGCGGTTCATCCCGCGGCTGCGGGCGGCGCCCGCGGCGCCGCCCGTGTCGAGCGGCGCGTCCGGCGGGCGCTGCACCGGGACGGCGCGCAGCGTCGCGATGTCCTTGAACGCGTGCAGGGCGCCAGGGTCCTGCGTCAGGGCGCCGGCCATGCGCGGCGTCATCGCGCCCGGCTTCGCCGCGGCCGCGATGACGCCCTCGAGCGTCCCGTGGCGGCGCAGGAGGTCGCGCGCCGTTTTGGCGCCGATCCCCTTCGCGCCGGGGAGCCCGTCGGACGGGTCGCCGCGCAGGGCGATGAAGTCCGGCACCTGCTCGGGCTCGATGCCGTAGCGCTCGCGCACCTCCGCGGGGCCGATCGCCTCCGGCCCGTCCTTGCCGCCACGCGGGAAGAGGACCGTGACGGCGTCGCCGACGCACTGGAACATGTCGCGGTCGCCGGTGAAGATCAGGACCTCGCCGCCCGCCTCCCCCTCGATCCGCGCGAGCGAGCCGAGGAGGTCGTCGGCCTCGAGCTTCTCGTCGTGGACGCTCTGCCAGCCGAACGCGCCGAAGAAGTCGCGGGCGTCGTTCCACTGGCGCTCGAGCTCGCGCGGCATCGGCGGCCGGTCGGCGTGGTAAGGCTCGTAGAGCTCGGTGCGGTAGACCGCCGCCTCGGCCCCCCAGCAGAGCACCACCGCCCGCGGCGCGTGCCGCTCGACGACGAACAGCACGAGGTTCGCCATCCCGAGGAGGGCGTTGACGGGGTGGCCGTCGCCGTCGGTGATGCTCTGCGGCAGGGCGAAGAACGCGCGGTACATCAGCGACGGAGCGTCGACGACGAGCAGCGGGGCAGGCACGCGCGACAGGCTAATGTGGATCTCTTCGCGGAGATCCGCGCGCTTCCCTGCCATGAGGACCTATCCCACTTCGTCTCCCACGCTGACGGCGCACGATCCCAACCGGGATAGGTCCTAAGCTGCGGCCGATGCTCACGATCAGCGGATTGGAGGACCTGCGGGCGAAGGTCGGCGAGGAGCTCGGCGTCAGCGACTGGCACGAGGTCACGCAGGAGGCGATCGACGACTTCGCGCGCGTCACCGGCGACGACCAGTGGATCCACATCGATCCCGAGCGCGCGACGCAGACGCCGTTCGGCGGCACGATCGCCCACGGCTACTACACGCTCTCGCTGCACCCGATGTTCGCCAAGCAGCTCCTGCGCTTCGAGGGCTTCGCGTTCGCCGTGAACTACGGCCTCAACCGCGTCCGCTTCCCGGCGCCGCTGCCGGTCGGCAACCGCGTCCGGATGCGCATCACGCTGCTCGCCGTCGACGACGTCCTCGGCGGTGCGCAGATCACGATGAAGCTCACCTTCGAGGGTGAGGGCGCCCTCAAGCCCGTCTGCGTCGCCGAGTCGCTGACGCGCGTCTACAACGGCTGAGGGGGCGCCGGGCGGGCGGCGGGGCGGGCCCGAGACACCATCACGTAGGGGCGCGGGTCATTGCGAGTTGCGCGGCGTGAGCCCGCGGAACTCGCAACATCACCGAGGCGCGCCGGGTCGGGCTCCCACGAGCACGGCGGGCCCGGCCGCGCCCGCGTGCCGGATCCGGTAGAGCCCCGGGCGCCCGACGGCCACGCTGTAGCGGCCGCCGGCGCCCGCCGGCACGTCGAACTCCGCCACCCACCCGCTCGCATCCCGGCGCTCGACGACGATCGGGCTGCCCGCGACCGCCGGCGTGACGCGTCCGCTGATCGTCCCCGAGACGGGCAGCGCGACGGCGGCGAACGGCCTGACGGCCCGCGGCGCCATGCCCCCGGTCGGCGTGCCGCCGCCGGCCGGCGCCCCCGGGCCGCTGCCGTCGCCGCGCGTGGCCCGCGTCGTGATGACCGTGAAGCTCGCCCACGTGTCGAAGAGGTCCAGGCGCTTGCGCAGCTGCGGGCCGGTGACGTCCGTACGCCCGCCGCTGCCGACGATCTCGGCCCGCACGACGCGCGGCGACCGCCCGCGCCGCAGCACCTTGATCTGGCGCAGCGATCCCTGCAGGAGCGAGCCCAGGCGCCGCTTCGCCGACCGCAGGCTCATCGCCTTCGCCCAGCGGTGCCGGGGCGAGAGCGCGTCGAACGGGTCGGCGACGGACACGAGCCACGGCACCGGATCGGATCCGAGGAACGAGTTCTCGACGTTCTCCGTGCGGCCGCCCGACGTGGAGAAGTAGTACGTCACGATCGGCTTCGTGCCGTAGACGACGATCTCGTTGCGCGTCGCCGCGACGGCGTCGTCGGTCGTCGGGCGCTCGCCCGTGATCCCCGTGTACATCTGCGACCGCGTGTCGGCGTACTGGTCGAAGCCGTCGCCGCTCTTGCCCGTGGCGATCGCGTACGTGCGCGCCGCGACCGCCTGGGCGCGCAGCGCCTCCGCCGGCCAGCCCGGCGGCATCTCGCCGGGGACGACGCCGCGCAGGTACTCCTCGAGCCCGACGGCGTTGATCGCCGACACGCCGCCGATCGCCGCCGGGCGCAGCTCGAGGTTGCCGCGGTAGCGCCCGTCGGTGATGTCGTTGGCCGCGCGGCCGCGCAGCTGGATCCCGCCGGGAGCGCCGGTGACCGTCAGCGGCGCCTCGTAGGTCGCTAGATCGCGCCCGGAGGCCGCTCGCAGCGTCACGCCCCCGCTCAGCCCGCGCACCGCGCTGTACGTCCGCGCGGGATCGAGCTGACGACCGCCCGCGGCGACGCTCGCCGCGCCCGTGAAGCGGATCCTCGCCGCCGTCTTCAGGAGGACCCGCACCTCGCTCGCCCCGCCGAGCGTGCCGATCTGCGTGCCGCTGTAGTAGTGGCGCAGGATCGTTGCGTGGTCGGCACCCTGCTCGGCGTAGCCCATCGCGCCGTACTGGCTCATGCCGACCCCGTGGCCGAAGCCCGCGCCGCGCACGACGAGCCGCGACGCCGCCTGTGCGGGGGCGGCCGTGACGCAGACCAGCGCGCCGGCGGCGAGTACGATGCGAAGCGGCATCACCGACACCGGGACACACCTACACGGACGGAGTTGCGCCCGCCCCGCTGCCGGGTAGGGGGCCCACGCGATGCGCGAGAATTGCCTTCATGGCCCAGCGGAGGCTAGACGGCGGGGCGGCGGATGACCGCTCGCCGCGCCTCCGACGTCTTCGTCGAGTGCCTCGAGTCCGAGGGTGTCCGCCGCGTCTTCGGCATCCCCGGCGAGGAGACGCTCGACCTCAACCACTCGCTGCACGAGTCGGCGATCGAGTTCGTTCCCGTGCGCCACGAGCAGGGCGGCGCCTACATGGCCGACGTGTGCGGCCGGCTCACCGGCCGCGCCGGCGTCTGCCTCGGCACGCTCGGCCCGGGCGCGCTGAACCTCGTCACCGCCGTCGCCGACGCCTACCTGGACCGCGCGCCGCTCGTGGCGCTCACCGGCCAGCGCGCGCTCGAGTGGATGCACAAGGAGTCCCACCAGTTCGTCGATCTCGTCGAAGTCCTGCGGCCGATCACGAAGTGGAACGCCCGCGTCTCGGACCCCGAGGTCATCCCCGAGGTCGTGCGCAAGGCGTTCAAGGTCGCCGAGGGCGACAAGCCGGGCGCGACGCACATCGAGCTGCCCGAGGACGTCATGGCCCAGCAGCTCGACGCGATCCCGCTCCCGCGCCGGCGGCGGACGCACCCTGAGCCCAGCGCGCGCGAGCTCATGCGCGCCGCCGAGATGATCTGCCGCGCCGAGCGCCCCGTCGTGCTCGCCGGCAACGGCGTCCTGCGCGCCCGCGCGGCGCCCGCGCTGCGCGAGTTCGCCCGCGCGACCGGCATCCCCGTCGCCGAGACGTTCATGGGCAAGGGCGTCGTCGACTACACCGACGCGCACGCCCTGGGCACCGTCGGCCTGCAGTCGCGCGACTATGCGATGGCGGGCTTCGAGGACGCCGACGTCGTCATCGCCGTGGGCTACGACCTCGTCGAGCACTCGCCCGAGCACTGGAACCCCAAGGGCG
>DASWQM010000165.1:0-8874 GCA_036403675.1 Solirubrobacteraceae bacterium
GTCAACCAGCGCGAGGTCGGCCAGGACACGCTCTCCTTCAAGCGGGCGCTGCGCCGGGTCCTGCGCCAGGACCCCGACGTCATCCTCATCGGCGAGATGCGCGACGAGGAGACCGTCCACACCGCGCTCAGCGCCGCCGAGACGGGCCACCTCGTCCTCTCGACCGTCCACACCGTCGACGCCGGCGAGACCGTCAACCGGATCATCGACTTCTTCCCGCCGCACATGCACCAGCAGGTCCGCGCGATGCTCGCGGGCACGCTGAAGGGGATCGTCTCCCAGCGCCTCGTCCGCTCGACCGACGGCGGCCGCCTCGCAACCTGCGAGGTCCTGCGGATGACCGGCCGCGTGCGCGACATGATCATGGATCCGAAGCTCACGGGCCGCCTCGCCGAGGTCCTCAGCGAGGGCTCCTACTACGGCATGCAGACGTTCGACCAGGCGCTCTTCGACCACGTCAAGAACGGGCGCGTTGACATCACCCACGCGCTGCGCGCGGCGACGAGCCCGCACGACTTCAAGCTGTTGCTCGCCGCCGACGGTCGCCGCGGGACGACGATGGAGGACGTCGCCGAGGCCGACGCCCACCGCGCCGCGTAGCGCCGGTCCCGCCGCACGCTTCAGTCTGTAAAGTGTTGGGTCATGGACGACACATGTCCGGTCTGTCGCACGGCCGAGATCGTGTGCGGGAAGTGGACCCTCCTGCTCATCCGCGACCTCTCCGAGGGGCACTCGCGCTTCTGTGAGCTCGAGCGCTCGCTGCAGGGGATCAGCCCGCGGACGCTGTCGCTGCGCCTGCGCGCGCTCGAGGAGGAGGGGATCGTCGAGCGCGAGACCTACCCGGAGGTGCCGCCGCGGGTCGAGTACGCGCTCACCGAGAAGGGCCGTGCGCTGCTGCCGATCATCGACGACATGCGCCGCTACGGCACCCGCTGGCTGGGTGCGGACTGTGCTGACCTCGCGCCCGCCGGCGCGACGGTCGACGCCGCCGCCGCCTGACGTGCGGCACGGCTCAGCCGCGTTCGGGTCCACGCCGCCTGACACCATGGCCATATGCACAGCGCCGCCCGTGCCCGCTGGCTTGATCATGCGAACGTCGTCCTGCGCGGCGCCGGGCTGCGCGCGAGCGCGGGGCGCAGCGCCGTCGTCGAGCTGCTCGGCCGCCAGCACTGCCTGCTGACGGCGCAGGAGATCGCCGACCGCCTGCGCGAGGAGTCCAGCGCGGGCTCGACCGCAACGGTCTACCGCGCGCTGGAGACGTTGCACGAGCTCGGCCTCGTGCGCCGCTTCGACGCCGAGGGCGTCGCTCGCTACGAGCCGGTCGACCCGTCGGGCGACCACCACCATCACATCGTGCTCGAGGACTCCGGTGACGTCATCCCGTTCGAGGACGCCGAGCTCGAGCGCGCGATCTCCGGCCTCGGGGCGCGGCTCGGGATGACGCTCACGAGTCACGACGTCATCCTGCGCGGGCGGCCGCTCTCCGAGCCGCGCGAGTCCGACTGATCGGCGGCCGCCGACGGCGGCGCATAGCGGTTGTGGAACATGAGCGTGTTGCCGTCGGGGTCCTCGAAGATCGCCATGTGACACACGCCGCTGTCGATCGTCTCGCCGAAGAACCTGACCCCGTGTGACTCCAGCGCCTCGCGCGCGGTAGCGACGTCGTCGACGTGCAGCGCGATCGGGTGGGTGCTTGGCACGAACTCGCGCCCGATCGCGGCGGCCTCCATGACCTGCAGCGTCAGGCTGCCGGTCTCGAACTCGCACCCGTTGAGTCTGCCGTACTGCGCCGAGCGGGGCAGGCCCAGCAGGGTGCCGTAGAACTCGGTGGCCGCGTCGTAGTCCTTGACGAACACGGTGACGAAGTCGACACCGGTGACGGCGGATGGCTGCGTGGTCATGCGTGGCTCCTCGGTTGTGGTCTCAGGTGCTTGCCGAGCCGATCGAACGCGCTCGACAGCCCGCCCTCGGCATTGCGGCGGATCTCGTCGGTCGTGCGCATCGTGGTGCGGAAGGCCATCTCGGTCCGGCCGTCGCCGAGGTCGGTGAAGGTCACGGTGGCGTGGCGCTCGCCGTCGCGATCGCCCCACACCAGGCGCTCGGGCTCGACGACCTCGCGGTACACCGCGTCGAGCGGCATCTCGCGGCCGTCGTCGTCGGCGATGGAGGTCAGGCGGAAGCTGCCGCCCGGCCGCACGTCGAGCGTCACCGACGACACCGGCGTGTTCCAGCCGCGCTTGCCCCACCAGCGCGCGAGCTGCTCGGGCTGCGTCCACGCATCCCAGACGAGCTCGCGCGGAGCGTCGAAGATCCGGGTGATCGCGATCTCGTGGGCGGTCGCCTGCTCAGCCATCGCGCTGGAGCCCGCGCAGATGCTCGTCGAGCCGGTCGAAGCTCTCGTCCCAGAACCGGCGGTACTCGGCCAGCCAGACGGCGACGTCCCTGAGCGCCTCGCCCTGCAGCCGCGAGGGCCGCAGCTGCGCACTGCGGCCGCGCGCGATGAGGCCGGCGCGCTCGAGCACCTTCAGGTGCTTGGAGACCGCCTGCACCGTGATCGGGAAGGGCTGCGCCAGCTCGTTGACGGTCGCCTCGCCCTCCGCGAGCCGCGCGAGGATCGAGCGCCGCGTCGGGTCGGCGAGCGCTGCGAACGTCGTGCTCAGCTGGTCGACCGCCACCCTTATCACCTATCTGGTTGATCAACGAGATGGTTGAACATAACAGGCTGAACGCGGGCCTGCAGCGAGCAGGAGCGCACCGTCACGAGGCGAACGCCCCTGATCATGCGTCACCGCCCGCTGTACGCAGCGCTCAGCGCGTTCGCCGAGGAGGCCGCCTGGCAGTTCGCCGAGGAGACCACCGGGGGCGCCGAGGTCCCGTTCGAGATCGTCGAGTCGCGCGGAGCGCGCCGTGACACGCCGCTGTACTGCTACCGCCCGCTGACCGACAGCTTCATCCGCGATCGCGCCGGCGTGCTCGAGCGGCTGCCGTCGCATCCGGCCGCGGCGCGCGCGCTGGCCGCCCTCGACGGCGTCGGCGATTACCTCCGCGAGCAGGGCGAGCAGCACGTGCCCGTCGATGCCCGCGAGCGCGCCGAGGCGGCGCTGCGGGTCTTCGTCAGCCGCGTCTTCAGCGAGGCGACGGAGTTCGTCATCACGCCCGAGCGCCTCGACCGGGCCTACACGGAGCTCGAGGCGTCGCTGCTGGACGGCCGCGCCGAGGCGGTCGTCGTCGCGCCGCTGTTCGGCCTGCGCCTGCAGTCACCGGAGGTCGCACTCGGGCAGGGACTCGCGCTCGTGCGCGGCGACGAGCTCGAGGAGGCGCCGGCGGAGGCCGTCTGGGCGGCGGACTGCGACGAGCCGTGTGTGCTCGCCTGCCTGACGCTGACGAACGACCCCGGCGCCCCGGCGCCGCTGACCGAGGCCGGGGTGCGCTTCCGCCGCCTGCTGACGGCGCTGCGCCTGTACGACCCGATCCGCGTCGCGCTCGGCCCCGTCGCGTGGGCGCGCACCGCCGCCGGGCCGTGGACGATCGGCGACCTCGCGACCGGCGGGCGTCCCCACGGCGTCCTCGTCATCACCGAGTCCGCCGAGGACGAGCTGCGCGCCTTCTGCAACCTCGTCGCGCGCCGCACGCCGCGCTCGGGCGAGCTCGCCTGGGCGCTGCGCCGCTTCGAGCTCGGCTGCGAGCGGCCGAGCGCCGCCGACGCGCTCACCGACCATCTCCTGGCGCTGCGCGCGCTGCTCGAACCCGAGGGACCGCAGAGCGGGCGACTCGCCGGCCGCGTCGCGGCGCTGTGCGCGGTCGAGGAGCGGCGCCTGGAGGTCACCGAGCGAGTCGCGCACGCGGCGTCGCTGGAGCGCGCGTTCGTGACCGGCCTCGCGCCGCTGGACGGGGGAGTCGAAGCCCTGCTGGCAGAGATCAGCGGGCATCTGCGCGCGCTGCTGCGCGACGTCCTCTGCGGCCACCTGGACGCAGACCTGCGCGCGCTGGCCGACCAGCTGCTGGCTGAGTCCGGCGCGGCGGCCTGACCGGCGCTACCGCGCCAGGTGCCGGTACAGCGCGAGGAGCCCCTCGACGTCCTGCACGTCGCCGTCCAGCCGCGGGACGACGATCGGCTCGGGCTCGTCGAGGGCCGCCTTCAGGCGTTCGATCGACTGGGCGTCGCGCGTGGCGAGCAGCTGGAGGTCGGCGACGCTGTCCGCCACCTTGGCCGCGAGCGCGTCCCCCAACTCGTCGCGCAGCGCCGCGCGCACCGCGACGGGGTCGCCGAGCGACGCGTCGACGACCGCCGCGCGGTTGACGATGAGCCCCCCGAACGGCATCCCCGCCTCCCGCAGCTTGCCGTGGAAGAAGATCGCCTCGGCGACCGGCTCGCGCTCGGGCGACGTGACGATGAGAAACGTCGTCGCGGAGTCGGCGAGCAGGGCCTTCACTGCGGCGGCACGCTCGCGAAAGCCGTCGATGAGCCCGCCGAGCGCGCGGAAGAGCGCGGAGACGTCGTCGAGCAGGTCGACGCCGGTGAGCCGCTTGAGGATCGCGAAGACGACCGTCGTGCCACGGCTCATGACCCTCGCCGCGATGCCGCTCGGGACGAGGAAGAGCCGCAGCGCGCGGCCTTCGAAGAAGTCCGTCAGGCGGTCGGGTGCGTCGAGGAAGTCGAGCGCGTTGCGTGACGGCGGCGTGTCGAGGACGACGACGTCGAAGCGTTCCGAGCGGCTGATCTCGTAGAGCTTCGCGACGGCGCTGAACTCCTGCGAGCCGGCGATCGCGCTCGAGAGCTGGGCGTAGATGCGGTTGCCGAGGACGTCCTCGCGGGTGGCTTCGTCGGGGGAGAGGCGGACGACGAGGTCGTCGAACGTCGCCTTCGGGTCGAGCATCATCGCCCACAGCTCGCCGCGCAGCTCGATGCCGTGGCCCTCCAGCAGCGCGCGGTCGACCTGCCGCGGCTCGTTGCCGAGCTCCTCGAGCCCGAGCGAGTCCGCCAGGCGCCGCGCGGGGTCGATCGTCACGACCGCGACGCGCTTGCCGGCGGCGGCGAGGCCGAGCGCCAGCGCCGCCGAGGCCGTCGTCTTTCCGACGCCGCCCGAGCCCGCCACGATGCAGACGTGCTTGCCCTCCAGGCGCTCGCCGATGCCCGTCATCGCGAGGACCAGCGTCGGCGCTTGCCGCATACGTTCGTCGAGCAATGGCGCGCAGTCACAGCTGCGGCGCGAGCTCGTCGGCGAGCCGCTGCAGGTCGGGGCCGCCGGGGTGCAGGGGCAGGTGCGCGGGCGCGCGGCCGCCACCGAGCCTGCGCAGCCGCGCGAGCTGCGCGCGCTGGCGCCGCGCCCGCGCGTGCCCGGTCAGCGCGCGGGCGACGGCCGGATGCCCGGCGTGCGCCTCCAGGAGCTTGGCCTCCTGCGGCGAGAAGCGATCGGGCTCCAGCGCGTTGGCGACGACCCGCTCGAGCGGGAGCCCCATGCTCTTCCGCAGCGCGTCGCGCAGCTGGCCGGTCTCGGTCACGGCGAGCTCCTCGGCCTTCGCGACGGCGATGACGGCTGTGCGCTCGGTGTCCGACAGCATCGTGTCGATGATCGTCCCCTGGCGCGCGACCGGGCCGCTGCCGGCCGCGGCGGCGAACGTCCGCGGGGCGCTGAGGATCGCGACCCCGTGGCCGGTCGCGGGAGCGTCGACGACGACGAGGTCGTAGGCGTCGGCGCCGGGCGTCCGGCGGTCGAGCTGGGCGAGCTCCCAGAGCTTGCCGACCGTCAGCAGCTCGCGCATGCCGGGCGTGGCAGCGGCGACCATGCCGAAGACGCGGCTGCGGATGAGCAGCTCGGCGACGGGGCCGGACGGGAGCTGGTCGCGCAGGTACTCCTCGAGCGCGTCCTGGGGATCGATCGAGATGTGGAAGAGGCCCGGCGCAAGCTCGGTCTCCGAGAAGGGCGCGGCGCCCTCGCGGTCGAAGGCCGACGCCACGTCGCCGCGGCGGGCCACCTCCGCCACGATCGTGCGCTTGCCCGCGCGTGCCGCGACGAGCCCGACCGCGGCCGCGACCGTCGTCTTGCCCACGCCGCCCTTGCCGGTGACGACGAGCAGGCGCCGCGAGAGCAGGATCGCTACTGCTCCCCGTCCCAGTAGTCCAGCGGCTCCACGCGCGCGATGACCTTCACGCCGCCGAAGAAGAGCTTGTTGGAGTCCGGATACCAGCACGTGTCGTCGGGCTCGCGGGTTCCGTAGGCCAGCAGCGTGAGGCCGTCGTCGGAGGCCTCGAAGGTGTGCGCGACGCCGGTGCCCCGTGGCCGGTAGACGACCGATCCGGGCCGCACGGCGGCCGCCTCGTCGTCCAGCAGCACGGCGCCGCCGCCGCCGAGAACGACGAAGATCTCGTCCTCGAGGGAGTGGCAGTGGCGCGTCGAGGAGCGCCTCCCCGGCGGAACCTCGACGTGCTTCATCCCGCTGAGCACCGAGCCCGCGGCGCGCCCGAGGTCACGGCGCACGCGGTGGACGCGGCCCTTGTCCTGCTCGGTCATCTCGACGTCCTCCAGCGCGACGATCGTCGGCGGGCGTGGCGTGGGCGCCGGCAGCTCGCCCGCCGGTGGCTCGGCGGCGAACGGGTGCGGCGCGTCGGGCGGCAGCCAGCGCGCGCCGACCCACGTCACACCGGCGCGCGGCAGGGTCGTGAGGTGGGTCGGCGAGCCGCTCGAGAAGGCGAGCACCTCGAGCGCCTCGTCGGGGCCGGCCACGAGCGTGTGCGCCTCGGCTCCGGCGAGGTGGACGAGCACGTCGCCGGCCGCGATCTCGTGCACCGCATCGTCCTGCCAGCTCAGGCCGGAGCCGGCGAGGACGAAGAAGATCTCCTCCTCGTCGGCGTGGACGTGCTGGGGCGTGGGCCGCTGCCCGGGCGCGATCCGGTAGCGGCTCAGGGCCGCACGCGGGGCGCCCTGCGTGGAGCACAGCCGCTGGCGCTCGCAGCGCAGGTCGCCGCGATCGATCGTCACCCACGGCTCGTCGTCCCAGTGGCGAATCATCGGGCGCGATGCTACGACGCCGAGGATTCGGAAGGCGCGACACACTATGCAGACCCTTTCTCGCGAACCTCCCCGCTAATGATCCGCACCGGCGCGGTGTCCAGTGCGCACGCAATTGTTCAAGCGCCGACCCCGTGGGTCCGATGGTTTCGCTGTGCCCGGAAAAGACCTTGCAACGTTCTCGGTCGTGACCGACCAGGCGCCCCTGGGCGAGTCGCTCAGCGCGCTGCGCCAGCAGCTGGACGCAGAGCTCGCCGAGCTGCACGCCGGCGCGAGCCTCGACCTGCACGAGGCGCGGTTCGAGACGGGCCTGTCGGGGGCCGAGCCGTTCTCGCGGGTGACCGGATCCATCCTCGTCGTCGACGACGACGCGGCGGTGCGGCGCCTCTTGGTCGAGATCCTGTCGGCGGCCGGCTACGAGGTCCGCGACGTCGCCAGCGCGTGGGAAGCCCGCCACGTGCTCGAGCACCACGCGATCGCCCTCCTGCTCAGCGAGATCAGCATGCCGCGGGAGACCGGGCTGGACCTCATGCGCTTCACGATGTCCGAGCAGCCGAGCACCGCAACGCTGCTGATGAGCGCGCTCGAGGACCCGGGGGTCGCGCGGGCGGCGATGGACTTCGGCGCGTCCGGCTTTCTCAGCAAGCCCCTCAGCCGCTCGGCCGTGCTGATCGGCGTCATGAACGCGCTGCGCCGGCGCGAGCTCGAGGCGCGCGAGCGGGCCGAGCGCGCCGAGCTGGAGCGCGCCGTGACGGTGCGCACCGCCGCCCTCGCCCAGGCACTCGAGCGGCTGGAGGGAGCGGCCGAGCAGAGCCGCCTCCTGGAGGTCGAGACGATCCATCGCTGGGCCGAGGCGGCCGAGTACCGCGAGCCCGGCAGCGCCAGGCACGTCAAGCGCATGAGCCGCTACTGCGGCGTGCTCGGTTGCGCGTTCGGGCTGCATTCCGGAACGCTCGAGCTCGCAAGCGTCCTGCACGACGTCGGCAAGGCACGAATCCCGGACAGCATCCTGCTCAAGCCGGGAGCGCTCACGGCCGACGAGCGCCTCGCGATCGAGACGCACGCCGACATCGGCTACGAGATGCTGCGCGGCTCCGGCAGCAGCGTGCTCGATCTCGCCGCCGTGATCGCGCGGACCCATCACGAGAAGTTCGACGGCAGCGGGTATCCCCGCGGTCTCGCGGGCGACGAGATCCCGATCGAGGGACGGATCGCCGCGGTCGCCGATGTCTTCGACGCCTTGACGTGCGACCGTGCCTACCGCCAGGCGTGGACGGTCGATGCCACGATCGCGTGGATGACGCGCGAGCGCGGGCAGCACTTCGATCCCAGCGTGCTCGACGCGCTCCTCTCGTCGATGGACCAGATCCTGGCGATCCGCTCGGCGCTCAGCGCCGACTAGCGGGCGTCGCGGTTCTTCAGCGGCGTCCCGGGAGGGGGCGCGGCCGTGGTCGCCGACTGGCGACGTCCTGCCGCGACGCACGACGAAGTCGCCGATGAGCGCGTCCCTCCCGGCCGCGCTCGCGCTCGGTGGGTCCTGCTCCGACGTGAGCGGGAGGCAAGGCGATGGTGGCTCGCGATCGGCTCGGCGCGGGGTCAGGATCCACCTGCGGCGGTGAGGGGACGCCGTAGCGCCGGCTGGGCTGCGTCTGGGCGCGGCGCGGCGGGCGTCATGCACGCCTGCGGTCCGGTCGGCCGCGCCGGGTCGCCGTCGCGGTTCTGCACGTATGTCGTCCACTTCGCCTGATCCGCGCGGACCGTCGTCGCGCGCCGGGTCAAACGCACGCGCTGCGCGCTGCCGCCGCGTCCACCCGCTCGCGCAGAGCACCGCTCGACTCGACGATCGGCCGACCCCGCCCGCCCG
>DASWQM010000166.1:0-10583 GCA_036403675.1 Solirubrobacteraceae bacterium
CAGCTCGCCGGCGAACGCGGCGCGGTCCTTCGCGCACGCGAACCGCACCTCGCTGTCGATTCCGAGGGTCGCCAGCGGCTTGCGAGCTGCGCTGGACCCGGTGATGAGCTCGCCGACCTCGCGCACCATGCGCCCCGCGACGGCGAGCAGCCAGCGCGCGGAGCGCTGATCGGGCTCACGCGACGGGTCCGGCGCAACCGCCGAGAGGGCGGTCGGCGAGATCACGTAGGACGCGGCCGTCGCCTGGAGCACGCGCTCGGTGCAGTTGCCCTTGCGGCGCTCCTCGACGAGCTCCACCAGGCCGTGGCGCTCCAGCGCCCGCAGGTGGTAGTTCGCCTTCTGGCGGGTGAGCCCGACGCGCGCCCCGAGCGTGCTGGCGGATCCGGGCTCGGCGAGCTCGGCGAGCAGGCGGGCGCGGATCGGGTCCAGCGATGCCTCGGCCGCGGCGGGATCTTCGATGACGGTGACGCCGTACATGCGACCACCGTACTCACCGACAACTATTGCTGTCAAGCAGATTGTTCTTGTCGGCGACAAGCCCCTGAGCCTCGCGCCGAAACCAGCCGGGTTGCCGGCGCCGCCTTTGCTACCGTGGCACGGCGCCACGCCGCTATCGTCTAGGGGACTAGGACGCCGCCCTCTCACGGCGGAAACCGGGGTTCGAATCCCCGTAGCGGTACTCCTTGCGGACCGCCATCACCGGCCGTTTCGCGTCCGAGAACCAGCTGCAGACAAAGCCGTCCGCGTCAGCGACCCCCATCGCTGGACCCGCGCAGCTCGCAGCCATGGGCGAAAGCCTCGTCCTCCAGCGTCCTCACGGCCTGCACGAGCGCAGCTCGGCGTTCCCGTTGGCGGGGCCGAAGCGGAGAGGAAGAGTTGGCCCAACGCGCGAGTTGACGGTGCGCTGCGAACTTCAGGGCGAGCACTTCCTCGCGGGAGAGTCCCCGTGTCGGCCGTGTCGGCTCGTCGTTCACGACTCGAACCGGATCTCTCGTACGGCAAACTCAGTGTCGTCCAGGTCGCCGCAGCGGACCTGCGGTGGCTCGATCCGTCCCAATATTCGCTGCTTGCCCAGGTGCCTGTCGTCTATGACGACTTCGATCGGGTCCATCCGATCCGCTGCGCGACGAGCAGCCGCGCCACGGCGGCCTGCTACAGCGGCCAGCTCGGCGCGCAGGGTCGGGTCTCCGCGCTCCGTGAAGGCGGCGCGTATGGACCGGCGACGGCGCTCGGAGGGGCCGAGGCCGACGCATACATCGTGGTCGACGGTGACGCGCACACGGCTGGCGACGAGGCGACCATCACGGTACGCACGTGCCCACCCATAGCGCTGCTCGAAGACCACGCAACGGAAGTCTTCGTGTCATCCGCCCGCAGACAACGCGCTCACGATCCAGATGGTGAATCGTGCTATTCGCGGGGCGCCGGAGGTGCCGTAGAGTCGCGGCGTGACCGGCCATTACTGCAGATGCGGAAGTGCGCTCGCTCGCGACAATGCCGACCGCCTGTGTACGAGCTGCCGAGCGCGGCGCCGGCGCGACCGCGCGCCAGACGTGCCGCCCGAGTTCTGGCAGACCGAGATGATGGTCGACGCGCTCGCCAGTGGGAACGTCGGACAGGTGATCCGTGCGTACCGCTGTCACCCGTTCCACGGCCAGCGGTTGCCGCAGACGCTCGTCGCTGGCTGGCTGCACATGAGCCAGGCCGCGGTCTGCCGCATCGAGACGGGCAGGCGTCGCCTCACGATTGACGAGATCGGCTACATCGTGCAGGTGCTGGGGCTGCCTCTTGTCGCGGTACCCTGGGCGCTCCAGCAACACGGAGAAGATGTGGACCCCCTCAGCCGTCGGAGCCTTCTCGGCGTGGGCGTCGGAGCCGCACTGGGCCTCAACGCCACGACAGCATCCCACCAGATCGACCCTGAGCTTGCGACGCACTGGATGAAGCTCCTGGGCATCCTGGGCCGTCACGATGCGGTGTTCGGAGCACACGACGTGCTGCCGGCCGTTCGTCGCGAGATTGAGCTGATCGCCGCGCACCGCGAGGTCGCGCAGGGCCAGTTGCGCACGGAGCTGTACCGCGTCGAGTCGCGCTGGGCGGAGTTCGCGTGCTGGCTGAGTAACGACGCCGGTGACGTGCGTGGCCGTGAGCGCTGGGCCGATCGTGCGTTCCGCCTCGCTCAAGAGGTCGGCTACAGCGACATGATTGCCTGGATCCTCCTGCGGCGAAGTAGGTGGGCGGTGGAGGAGCGTGACGCGGAGCGCGCAATCGCTCTCGCAGGCGCCGCACGCCGCACGAGCGTTGCCAGCGGCCACATCCGCGCCCTGTGCTCGCTGAAGGAGGCACAGGGACACGCCGTGGCCAACGCCACCGCTGCGTGCGAGCGTGAGCTCGCCGCCGGCTACGACGTGCTCAGCCGCACGGACGCCTCGGAGCCCGGGTTGAGTATCGGACGGTTGCCCACCGGTCCATACCTCGCCGCGGCCGAGGCGCGATGCTGGCTATGGCTGCGACCGCGGAGGGCCGTCGCAGCCTTCGAGGTTGTCCTGCGACTCCTGCCACATGACCGCACGCGCAGCCGCGGGATCCAGCGGGCGCGTCTCGCACAGGCCTGCGCCGCAGCCGGCGATCCCGAGCGCGCCGCAGCCGAGGGCTTGAAGGCGATGGCCATCGTTCGTACCACACGATCGGATCTGACGATGCGAGAGCTCGCACGTCTCGATCACCGGCTCGCGGCCTGCGACGCACCGGCTGTCGCGGACTTCCGCGAAGCCTTCGCCACGCTCTGACAGGCTCGGTAGGGCGCGACCGTCGCCGCGCCGGCGACGCGTATCAGCGATTGTTGGCGCGGCCAGCGAGTACGACCCCCCAAGCGATCCGCGGGCTCATCGTGGCGCAACCCCGTCGCCACAGATGCGGCAGAGTCCCCTGAGCACGATGAGTGACGACCATCCGAACTCGGTCGAGGGCGCCGGCGGTCAGTGGCTGGAGGGCACGGACGTGCCGACCTTCTTCGTGCCCGCGTCCGGTGGGCTGGGGGTCGTGGTGTTCGTTCGTGCGGGCGAGTTCGACGAGCCGCTGCCGCTCACCGGCATCACCGAGATCGCGTTGCGCGCCGCGATCGCGGCGCTCCCGGCCGGCCACGCGGTCGGTGAGCTGCGGATCGGCGGGACGCTGAGCACGATCGGCGTCTCGGGCGAGGAGCGCGACGTCGGCGAGACGGTCCGTCTGCTGGCGACGACGCTCACCGAGCCGCGCGAGGACCGGATCCGTGCCGAGCTGCAACGGGCGCGGTCGCGCGTGGACCAGCAGGCCAGCGGCCTGCGCGAGCTGCATCTCGCCAAGCGGTTCGGAAGTCGCGGGCCGGGCACGGCGGATCTCCCGCGATACGGGGCGTTCAAGGCGGAGGTCGCGGACGTCGAGCGGGTCGCGAGGCGAGCGTTCGTCCGCGGCAACGTCGCGCTGCTGGTGCTGGGCGAGGAGCCGCCGGAGTTCTCGTTCGAGCTCGCCGCCGGCGCCCGGATGGCGCTGCCACAACCCGTCGCGGTCGGCGACCTGGACCTCCCGGCGCGGACGAGCGGGACGGCGGGCGGCGTGAGCGCGTCGATGGAGTTGCCCGAGTCGCTGGCGGGCCGGCTTGCATTCCGGCTGCTCACGACGCGGCTGGAGACGCGCGGCACCTCAGGCGACCTGTCGGCGGGCGTCGAGCAGGTCGGCGACCGCGACCTCCTCGCGACGGTCGTCGCCCCGGTGGCGGACCCCTTCATCGCCGCGGCGGGCGCCGCGATCGTGGAGGAGACGGCGGCGATCGCACAGGCGCCTCCGACACCGCGCGAGCTGCAGGAGGTCAGTGCCGCCTGGCTCGCCGACGCCGGCGCGACCCCCTACGCATTCGGCTGGTTCGTCGTCAGCCAGATGCTCCTGGGGTCGCGTCTGGAGTCGCGCGCGGACCTCGTCGACCGGCTCTGGGACATCGAGCCCGAGGACCTGACGCTGCCCGGGGAGCTCATGACGAAGACGATGCTGCTCCTGCTTCCCGCGGGCGTCGAGATCGCCGACGAGCTGATTCCCAGACGCCAGCTTCCTGTCGACGTTCGCGTCGAGGGCAAGCGCCATTGGCCGGTCGGCACGGGCATCGGCTGGGCCGCCCATGCGCGCGGCCATCTGTTCGTGGGCGAGGAGGGCGTGTCCCAGGTCTCGCGGGCGGGCGCCGTCCACACCGTGCGCTTCGACGACGTCGAGCTGCTCATCGACTACGACGACGGCGTCCTCACCCTCGTGGGGAGTCGCTCCTGGCTGCAGGTCGATCCACGCCTCTGGCGCCATGGAGACGCCGTGCGCTCGACGATCCTCGACCGCATTCCCTCCGATCGGGTCGTGCAAGTGCCGAAGGGCGAGCAGGCCGCCCTCGCCGGCCAGCTGGCGATCCGAAGGGAGCGGACGGCCGCCCGTCGCGGCCTCGTCAAGCTGCTCGCGATCTTCGCCGCAGTGGTCGGCTTTGTCGGCCTGCTCGCGGTGTGGGCCAACGGTCGCGATACGCCGAGGCCGCTCGGGAACTGCGCGGTCGTCAAGAGCGGGCGGGCCGACAGGGTCGCCTGCTCTGCGCGCGGGGCGGGCGCGCGGCTCCTCGCCGTGACGTCGCTGTCGGCGGCGGATCCATGCCCGCTGCCGACCGACGACATCCTCCCGATGGTCGACGCGGTCACCGAATACGGATGCCTACGCCGGCTCAAGCCACCGCATCCGGGTGACCCGGGCAGAGGCGGTGGCATCCTCCGCGTGGGCGACTGTGTCGGCGATCCCGGCGCGGGGCCTCCTGGGGAGGAGGCAGCGTGTGGCTCGCCGCGCGACTGGGCGAGGGTCGCGTCGATCACCGTCAATCGCGCGCACTGCGCCCCGCCGGCCGTCGACTTCGTGACGCGCCCGACGAACTCGTCCAAGCCGATCCTGTGCCTCGCTCGCGGCCCGGGCATCATGACCGCCGGCGATTGCGTCACCGATCAATCCATCACGGAGCTGCTCGAGGTGCGGTGCGGCTCTCCGGAGGCGGCATATCGCGTCGTCGCCCGCGTCGCGTCGCGCGGCCGCTGCCGCGGCGCCGGATCCGTGCTCGTCCCGCGGGCGCTGCCCGAGGCCGCCGTCGCCTGCCTGCGCCGGCTCTGACGGCCCCGCGCGTCTAGCGAGAGCGTTCGGCGCGCCGCCCGCCCGCGCCCGCTAGCCGGCGGCCCCGGCCATCGGCAGCGCGATCCCCGTCTGCTGCGCCTCTGCGCCCTCCGTCTTACACGCGTCCTTGCAGGACTTCTCGAGCGTGCAGCACAGCGAGCAGATCGGGCCGTCGTGGAACGGGCAGACCGCGACGTCGGGCATCTCGTACTCCTCGCCGCAGACGCTGCACTGCACGTGGGCGGTCGAGCGCTCCGCCGGCGGCACCGACGGCTCGCGGGCGACGTACAGCCCCCGATCCTTGAGCAGCACCGACAGCGCCACCGAGAGGATCATCGCGATCGTCAGCGCGAGGAACGGCGACCACGCGTCGAGCGTCGGGCCGAACGCGCCGAAGTACGCGGCGATCGAAACGGCCGACGCCACCGTCATCGCGCCGAACCCGATCGGGTTGAACTTCGGCAGGTGCGCGCGCTTGAACTCGATGAACGACGGGCTCGTCTTCAGCAGCGGCTTGTTGATGACGAGGTCCGCCACGACGGCGCCGATCCACGCGATCGCGAGCTCGACGCGCTCTGGCAGGCCCTACGCGCCGGGGACGTCAACGGCCTGCAGCGCCACGCGCACCGCATCGCCGGCGCCAGCCGCTCCGTCGGCGCGCACGCCGTGGCGGCCGAGGCGAGCCGGCTCGAGTTCGCCGCCCACAGCTCGCAGGACGGCGCGGAGCTCGAGCGCCTGGCGCAGGCGCTGCGCGAGACGGCCGCGCGGTAGCGGCTATGGACATGTCCTTCCTGCCGCCGATCCAGAACGCGCGCAGCTCGGCATCCCGGAACCACTGGATCTCTTGCGGCGAGGTCCACGTCTGGAAACAGCGTGGTCAGCGACTCCGGGCGGGCTCCGCGCCTCAGCCCGCCAGCGACTCCTCGGGCACGACGTAGTAGCGCTTGCCGACGGGCTTGGGGATCGACGTCACCCCGCGGCGCGTGGCGACGACCGGCAGCGTGCGGTCGAGCTGGCCGCCGTGCGCCTCGACCCAGGTGAGCACCTCGTCGGGGTCGCCGCCGGCCTCCTCGACGGCCGCCTGCATGATGACGACGTGACCCTTGGGCGCCCAGATGAACGGCGCCGGGTCGATGCGGGCGAGCAGCGTGCGGATCTTGTCGTCGGTCATGCGGCGCGAGGATAGCGGCGGGCTGGGCGGGCGGGCGCCGCCCTCAGAACTGCGTCAGCGACAACGTGTTGCCGTCGGGGTCCTTGAACCACGCGACGCGCGCGCCGCCGGGCGAGCGCCACACGCCGAGCTCGTCCTGCTCGACGCCCTCGAAGTCCTCGAACACGACGCCCCGGCCCGTGAGCTCGCGGATCGAGGCCTCGATGTCGGCGACGTTCCAGCCCAGGGCGGTGTACGGCGCGGGCGAGATCGTCTCGACGGCGATGACCCGCAGCGTCGTGCCGTTGGCGTCGAACGTGCACGCGATCGGGCTCTCGCCGGCGATCGGCAGGCCGAGGCCCTGCTCGTAGAAGACCCGCGCGCGCACGAGGTCGGTCGTCGGCATGAACGCGATGAGGTCCGAGGCCGGCAGCGTCGCAGGCACCGGCGGCGGCCCGCCCTCGAGCGCCTTCTCGGGAACGATGTAGAAGACCAGATCGCGCTCGGTCGCGTCCGGCGGCATGAAGTGCGCCGGCATCCGGCGCGCCCAGCCGCCCTGCGCCTTGGCCCAGGCCTCGAGCTCCGCCGGGTCGCCGCCGGCGTCGAGCGCGGGAGCGACCGGGATCGCCCGGAAGCCGGGCGGCGTCGGGATCGTGTCGGACGGCTGGATGCCGGCCAGCAGCGCCTGGATCTCGTCATGCTCCATCGCCCGTCAGCTCTGGGAGCGCCCCGGCTCCCACAGCGGCTCCTCGCCGGCGTTGACGCCGCGGCTGAGGATGAAGAGCAGGTCCGAGAGGCGGTTGAGGTAGCGGACGACCTCGGGGTTCGAGTCCTCGACGAGCAGCGCGCGGCGCTCGGCACGGCGGCAGACCGCGCGGCAGACGTGCAGCTGGGCGGCGGCCGGCTTGCCGCCGGGCAGCACGAACGACCTCAGCGGCTGCAGCGTGGCGTTGACCTCGTCGCAGCGCTCCTCGAGCCACGTCACCTGACGGGCGTCGACGCGAAGGCGCTCGCGCTCACCGCCGTGGGGGACGGCGAGGTCGGCGCCGACGTCGAAGAGGTCGTTCTGGACGCGCCGCAGCCAGGCCGCGTACTGCTCGGGCAGGTCCGTCAGCGTCAGCGCCACGCCGAGGTGCGCGTTGAGCTCGTCGACCTCGCCGTACGCCTCGATCCGCGGGTGCGTCTTGGGCACCCGGCTCATGTCGCCGAGGTGGGTCTCCCCGCCGTCCCCGAGCTTCGTGTAGATGCGTGTCAGGTTGACGGTCATCGCGCTGTCCCCCCAACGCTACACTGCGGCCCGCCAGGAGACATGCCTCCGGCCACCATGCTTCGTACGCCCTCGCGGAAGGGGTGCTCATGCCGCATCGTCTCCTCGGCCTCCGCCTGCTCGGGGTGCTGCTCGCCGCAGCCGCGCTCGCCGGCTGCGGCCTCGGGGCGCGCGAGCGCTCCGACGGGGGCGTGCGGCTCACCGCGACGCGCGACTTCGGCAGCCGGCCGCTGCTCGACGTCGCGCCCGCGAAGGTCGCCGGCGCCGACACCGTCATGCGGGTCCTGCAGCGCAATGCGAAGGTCCGCACGCGCTTCGGCGGCGGCTTCGTGCAGGCGATCGACGGCGTCGCGGGCGGTCGCCGCGGCGGCCGCCCGCTGGACTGGTTCGTCTACGTCAACGGCATCCAGTCGGCGAAGGGTGCGGCAGACGTCGCGGTGCACGGGGGCGACCGCCTCTGGTGGGACCGCCACGACTGGGGCGTCACGCAGAACATCCCCGCGGTGGTGGGATCGTTCCCCGAGCCGTTCGTGCACGGCACGGACGGCAAGCGGCTGCCCGTGCGCGTCGAGTGCGACGACCCGCGCGCGGGCGCCTGTGACTCGGTGGCCAAGAAGCTCATCGCGCTCGGCGTCCCGGCCGGCCGCAGCAGCATCAGCCGCAGCGCCGCCGACGAGTCGCTGCGGGTCCTCGTCGGTGTCTGGAGCCGCTTGCGCGGCGGCGATCCCGAGTCGGTGAGCATCGACGCGGGCCCGCGCGCGAGCGGGGTGTTCGCGCGCTTCGACACGTCGGGCACGCGGCTCGCCGTGCTCGACGCCCGCGGCGTCGTCGTCCGCACGCTCGGGGCGGGCAGCGGGCTCATCGCCGCCACGCGGGCGAAGGACCGCCAGCCGGTCTGGTTCGTCACCGGCACCGACGCCGCCGGGGTCGCCGGCGCCGCGCGGGCCTTCGACGAGTCGGCGCTGAGCGATCGCTTCGCGCTGGCGATCTCCGATGACCTGCCGGTCGGCGTCCCGCTGCTGAACCGCCGCTGAGACGGACGTGAGCCATGGCCGCAATCCCGATCGGGTAGGTTGCGGCCCGCATGAAGGTCGGAGTTCCCAAGGAGACCGCGGAGGGCGAGCGCCGGGTCGCGCTCGTGCCCGAGGTCGTCCGCAAGCTCACGGCAAAGGACTTCGAGGTCGTCGTCCAGCCGGGGGCCGGCGAGGACGCGATGCTCTCCGACGAGGCCTTCGAGGAGGCCGGCGCCGAGATCTCCGACGACATCTGGGGCGCCGACGTCGTCGTGAAGGTCGACGCTCCGAGCGACGAGGAGATCGCCAAGCTGGGATCCGCGGACACGGTCCTCATCGGCTTCCTCGGGCCGCTCTCCAACCCCCACACGACGAGCGCGCTCGCCGAAGCCGGCGTGACCTCCTTCGCGATGGAGGCGATCCCGCGCATCTCGCGGGCGCAGTCGATGGACGCGCTCTCCTCGCAGTCCAACGTCGCCGGCTACAAGTCCGTGCTCGTCGCCACCGAGCACCTCGGCCGGTTCATGCCGATGATGATGACCGCCGCCGGCACGGTCCCGCCGGCGAAGGTCCTCGTCCTCGGCGCCGGCGTCGCCGGCCTGCAGGCGATCGCCACCGCGCGCCGCCTGGGCGCCCAGGTCACCGGCTACGACGTGCGCGCCGCGGTCGCCGAGCAGGTCCAGTCGCTCGGTGCGACGTTCCTCGAGCTCGAGGCCGGCAAAGGCGCCGAGGGCGAGGGCGGCTACGCGCGCGAGCTCACGGACGAGGAGAAGAAGGCCCAGCAGCAGGAGCTGGCCGACAAGATCTCGACGTTCGACGTCGTCATCACGACCGCGCTCGTGCCGGGCCGGCCGGCGCCGCGGCTCGTGACGGCCGAGAGCGTGAAGAACATGAAGCCGGGCAGCGTCATCGTCGACCTCGCGGGCGAGACGGGCGGCAACGTCGAGCTCACGGAGCCGGGCAAGACGGTCGTCAAGCACGACGTCACGATCGTCTCGCCGCTGAACCTGCCGGCCTCGATGGCCGAGCACGCATCGGCGCTCTACGCGCGCAACGTCCAGTCGCTGCTGGAGCTGCTGGTCGACGACGAGGGCGCGCTGAAGCTCGACTTCGACGACGAGATCATCGCCGGCGCCTGCATCACGCGCGGCGGG
Organism: Solirubrobacteraceae bacterium; assembly: GCA_036403675.1. GTDB lineage: Bacteria > Actinomycetota > Thermoleophilia > Solirubrobacterales > Solirubrobacteraceae > CADCVQ01. Next base: position 9,748 of record DASWQM010000166.1, read on the forward strand.
GAGATCGTGCACGAGGCGGCCCGCAAGACGGTCGAGGCGGCCGCCGAGAAGGCCTCATAGGAGGACCCCACGTGAACCTGCTGACAGAGATCGCGATCCTCATCCTGGCTGCCTTCGTCGGCTTCCAGGTCATCTCGAAGGTGCCCAACACCCTGCACACGCCGCTCATGTCGGGAACCAACGCGATCCACGGGATCGTCCTGCTCGGCGGCCTCATCGCGATCGCCCACGCGAGCGGCTTCCTCGACAAGCTCCTCATCGTCATCGCGATCACGTTCGGCACGATCAACGTCGTCGGCGGCTTCCTCGTCACCGACCGGATGCTGAGCATGTTCAAGCGCAAGCCCGAGGCTGCGCCGGCGGAGGAGGAGAGCGAGTCGTGATCGCGACCGCCTTCTTCCAAGACCCGGACTTCATCAACGCCTGCTACATCGTCGCGTTCTCGCTCTTCATCACGGGCCTGTCGCAGCTCACGAGCCCGACGACCGCCGTCCGGGGCAACAAGATCGCCGCGGTCGGCATGGCGATCGCGGTCGTCGCGACGCTCCTGAACCCGGCCCTGAACGGCAGCGACTTCCTCCTCATCGCGCTCGGCATCGCAATCGGCACCGCGGTCGGCGTCCCGGCGGCGCGCAACGTGAAGATGACGGCGATGCCGCAGATGGTGGCGCTGTTCAACGGCGTCGGCGGCGGCGCGGTCGCGCTCATCGCATGGGCCGAGTTCCGCGAGCTGCACGGCGACCTGTCGGCCGACCTCGCCATCGGCGTCCCGCTCGTCTTCGCCGCGATCATCGGCTCGATCTCCTTCTGGGGCTCGAACATCGCGTTCGGCAAGC
>DASWQM010000167.1:0-6221 GCA_036403675.1 Solirubrobacteraceae bacterium
GAACGTCCGCTCGAAGATCGCCGAGGGCAAGCTGCGCAAGTGGATGGAGGAGACCGTGCTGCTCAAGCAGCCGCACGTCAACTCCGACCGCTTCGACGGCAAGACGATCGAGGAGCTGCGCGCCGAGCTGTCGGCGAAGACCGGCGAGAACGTCGTCGTCCGACGCTTCAGCCGCTTTGCCGTCGGCGAGTAGGGCGGCGGCGTCGGAGCGCTCGATGCTGCCCGAGCCCGCGTTTACGCGGGTCCTGCTCAAGCTGTCGGGCGAGGCGCTCATGGGCGACCTCGACTACGGGACCGATCCCGAGCGCGTCCGCGCCGTCGCCGCGCAGATCGCCGCCGTGCGCGCGCGCGGCGTCGAGATCGCGATCGTCGTGGGCGCAGGCAACATCTACCGCGGCCTCAAGGGCGCGGCCGCGGGCATGGACCGCGCGACGGCTGACTACATGGGCATGATGGCGACGGTGCTCAACGCGCTCGCGCTGCAGGACGCGCTCGAGAAGCAGGGTGCCGACACGCGCGTGCAGTCGGCGATCACGATCTCCGAGGTCGCCGAGCCGTACATCCGCCGGCGCGCCATGCGCCACCTCGAGAAGGGCCGCGTCGTGATCTTCGCGGCCGGCACCGGCAACCCGTTCTTCACGACCGACACGGCGGCCGCGCTGCGCGCCGTCGAGATCCACGCCGAAGCGATTCTCATGGCCAAGAACGGCGTCGAGGGCGTCCTCTCGGCGGACCCGCGCGAGGACGCCGACGCGGTGCTCATCCGCGAGATCAGCCACATGGACGCGGTCCGCCGCGGCCTGCGCGTCATGGACTACACGGCCCTGACACTGTGCGCCGAGAACTCCATGCCGCTGCACGTCTTCAACATGAACGACGAGTCGAACATCGAGCGGATAGTGTCCGGCGAACACGTGGGAACGGTTGTGGTGACGCGAGATGAGTGAGCTGATCGACGAGCTGCTGGCCGACGCCGGCGAGCGGATGAGCAAGTCCGTCGACGCGACGAACCACGAGTTCGGCTCGGTCCGCACCGGACGCGCGAGCCCGGCGCTGCTGGACCGCGTGCATGTCGACTACTACGGCGCCTCGACGCCGCTGCGCCAGCTCGCGACGATCAACGCCGCCGAGGCTCAGCTGCTGACCGTCCAGCCCTATGACAAGTCGTCGATGAAGGCGATCGAGAAGGGGATCTCCGAGGCCAACCTCGGCCTGACGCCGAGCAACGACGGCAACATCATCCGGCTCGTCATCCCGCAGCTCACCGAGGAGCGCCGCCGGGAGTTCGTGAAGATGGTGCGCCACATCGCCGAGGAGGGGCGCGTCGCGATCCGCAACGTCCGGCGCGACGTCATGCACGACCTGCGCGAGCTCAAGGAGGACGGCGACGTCGGCGCCGACGAGGAGCATCGCGCTGAGACGGAGCTCCAGAAGCTCACCGATACGAAGATCGCCGAGCTCGAAGCGCTGCTGAAGGGCAAAGAGGACGAGATTCTCGAGGTGTAGTGCGCCCCTCTGCGCGCTACGTCGCGATCATCACCGACGGCAACGGTCGCTGGGCGCAGGCTCGCGGCCTGCCCGTGGGGGACGGGCACCGCGCCGGCGCCGACAACCTCAAGGAGCGCCTGCGCGACGCCGGCGAGCTCGGCATCGAGGAGCTGACGGTCTACTCGTTCTCGACCGAGAACTGGTCGCGGCCGGAGGAGGAGGTCCTCGGGCTGATGGCGCTGTTCGCCGAGCGGATCGTCGAGGAGACGCCGGAGCTCCACGACAACGGCGTGCGGATGCGCTTCATCGGGCGCCGCGACGGCGTCGAGCCGGCGCTCGTCGAGCAGATGGAGTGGGCCGAGTCGCTGACCGATCGCAACGACGAGATCACGCTCTTCGTCGCCTTCAACTACGGCGGCCGGGCGGAGATCGTCGACGCTGCGAAGCGCTTCGACGGCGGCGACGAGGAGGACTTCCGCAAGCTCCTGTACGCGCCCGAGATGCACGACCCGGACCTCATCATCCGCACGAGCGGCGAGCGGCGCCTGAGCAACTACCTGCTCTGGCAGGCGGCGTACTCCGAGCTCGTGTTCTGCGACGAGCTGTGGCCGGACTTCGACCGCGCCGCGTTCGAGGCGTCGCTGGCCGAGTACAGCGCGCGCAAGCGTCGCTTCGGGGCCCGCTGATGGCCGTCCGCGACCGGCCGCCCCAGCGGCGCGACCCGCGCCCGCGGCGCGGCGGCGGCTCGGAGCTCGGCGCACGCATCGTCGTCGCGATCCCGGCGATCGCCTTCGCGGTCACGATCATCGCGCTCGGCGGGATCTGGTTCGCGGTCGCCCTGCTCGCCCTCGCGATCGTCTGCCTCGGCGAGCTGTTCGACCTGTTCGGCGACGTCGAGCCCGTCCGGCTGGCGGGGTTCGTCGGGCTGGCGGGCGTCATCCTCGCGGCCTACGCAGGGGGCGAGGTGCAGGTGCTGCTCGCCTTCATGGCGTTCTTCCCGGTGCTCTTCGCGGTGACGCTCTTCCAGCGCCGCGCCGGCACGCTGGGGATGGCGTTCACGGTGTTCGGCGTCGCCTGGATCGGGCTTGCGCTCGCGCATGGCGTGCTGCTGCGCGACCTGCCCCACGGCGGCGGCATCATCGTCGACATCCTCGTCGGCACGTTCGTGGGGGACTCGGGCGCGTACCTCGGCGGGCGCTGGTTCGGGCGCCGCCCGCTCGCGCCGCGGATCTCGCCGAACAAGACGGTCGAGGGGCTGCTCGTCGGGATGGGCACCGCCGTCCTGGCGACGTGGCTGGCCGGGACCTACCAGGACTGGCTGTCGGGAACCGACGCGCTCCTGCTCGGCCTCGGGGTCGCGCTCGCGGCGCCGGTCGGCGACCTCTTCGAGTCCTTCGTCAAGCGCGAGGCCGGCACGAAGGACAGCGGCCGCCTCTTCGGCGCCCACGGCGGCGCACTCGACCGCCTCGACGCGGTGCTCTTCACGGCCGTCGCCGGCTACTACATCTGGCTCGCGCTGCTCTAGTACACGCGCCCCCCGACCTGACCCGATGCACCCCCCACATGGGGGGAGTCCCTGGTTCTGGAGTTCGCGGCTCGCAACGGTGTAGGCGTGCTTGTTCTCATTCCCACGGCTGTCCTGCACCCCGACCTGCCGGGCACTCAGACACCCCCCACGTGCGCCCCCGAACCGCCGGAGGACGCCGATGCGTCCACCTGAGGTCGCACCCGCACCGCTCGCCGCGCCCGTGCACTCGCGCCGGCGCACGGCGGGGATCATCGGCCTGGGACGCGCGCTGCCCGCGACCATCGTCGAGAACGCGCCGATCGCCGAGCGCATCGGCGTCGACCCCTCCTGGATCACGAAGCGCACCGGGATCTCCGCCCGCCGCCGCTGCGGCGAGGGCGAGGGCCTGTCACAGCTTGCGATCGAAGCCGGCGAGCGTGCGCTCGAGGCCGCCGGCGTCGAGCCCGCCTACGTCGACGCCGTGCTCGTCGCGACCTCTTCGTCAGACGACATCGTCCCGCAGGCCGCGCCGATGGTCGCCGGCGCCCTCGGCGCCGACCGGGCCATGGGCTGGGATGTCGGCCTCGCCTGCACGGGCTTCCTCGCGGGCCTCCAGCAGGGTGCCGCGCTCATCGAGAGCGGTCGCGCGAATACGGTCCTGCTGATCGGCGCCGACGTGCTCGGCGGCTACACCGACCATGACGACCGCCAGACGGCCGCGCTCTTCGGCGACGGCGCCGCGGCCGCCGTGCTCGTGCCCGGCGGCCCCGCCAGCGTCGGCCCGGTCGTGCTCGGCTCGGACGCGCAGCGCGACCTGCTGTACGTCGACCGCACCGACGCCGTGGTTCGCATGGAGGGCCGGGCCGTCTATGAGAAGGCGATCGACAACATGGAGCGGTCCTGCCGCATGCTGCTGGAGGTCTCCAACCTCGAGATCGACGATGTCGACCTCGTCATCGCCCACCAGGCCAACGGGCGCATCATCAACGCGGTGCGCGAGCGCTTCGGCCTCGACCGCGAACGCGTCGCCGACTACGTCGCCGACCTCGGCAACACGTCCGCCGCGTCGATCCCGCTCGCGCTCTCGCTCGCGCAGGACGACGGCCGGCTGCCCGCCCGCGGCAACGTCCTGCTGACCGCATTCGGCGCCGGGTTCTCCTGGGGCGCCGCGCTGCTGACGTACGGAGGAGGAGACACGCAATGAGCACGACGACCACGAATGGGCGCCAGCCCGAGACTGCGGCCGCCAAGAAGGAGGGCACCCGCCCCGACGGCGCGGTCGTCCTGGTCACCGGCGCCTCGCGCGGGATCGGCGCCGCGATCGCCCGCGAGCTCGCCGCCGACGGCTGGGCCGTGGCGGCCGGCTATCGCTCCGACGCCGACGGCGCCGCCGCGACCGTCGAGGCGATCGAGCGCGACGGCGGCTCGGCCGTCGCGATCGGCGGCGACGTCTGCGACCCGGACGCGATGAACGATGTTCTCGCGCAGGCGCAGGAGCGGCTCGGGCCCGTCCTCGGCCTCGTCAACAACGCCGGCGTGCGCGCCGACGGGCTCGCGATCCAGATCGGCGACGACGACTGGGACCGCGTCCTGGAGACGAACCTCAGCGCGGCCTTCCGTCTGACGCGTGCCGTGCTGCGGCCGATGATGAAGGCGCGCTACGGGCGCGTCGTCAACATCGCTTCCGTCGTCGGCCCGCGGGCCAACGCGGGCCAGGCCAACTACGCCGCCGCCAAGGCCGGGCTCATCGGCATGACGAAGACGATCGGCGTCGAGATCGCGCGCCGCGGCGTCACCGTCAACGCCGTCGCCCCGGGCTTCATCGAGACCGAGATGACCGAGGACCTGCCGCGCGAGCTGCTTGACGCCGTGCCTGTGCGCCGCCCCGGACGCCCCGACGAGGTCGCCGCCGCCGTGCGCTTCCTGGCCTCCGACGCCGCGAGCTACGTGACCGCCACGACGTTGTTCGTCGACGGCGGGATGAGCGCCTGAGACAACCCCGCGAGGAAGCGCCTGCGAGAATCCTCGCGTGGCCCGGCGCCTCCTCATCCTCGGCTCGACCGGTTCGATCGGCACGCAGGCGCTCGACATCGTCCAGCGCGATCCCGAGCTCGAGCTCGTGGGCCTCAGCGCCGAGCGCTCCGCCGACGCGCTGATCGAGCAGGCCGCCCGCTTCGGCGTCAGCCGCATCGCGCTCGCGGACCCCGATGCGGGCGCCCGCGCGGCCGAGGCGTGGACCGACGGGGAGGTGCTCGTCGGCGCCGAGGGGCTCGTGCGGCTCGTCGTCGACTCCGGCGCCGACCTCGTGCTCAACGCGCTCGTCGGCTCGGCCGGGCTCGGCCCGACGGTCGCGACGCTGGGGGAGGGGATCGATCTCGCGCTCGCCAACAAGGAGTCGCTCGTCGTCGGCGGCGAGCTCGTGACGGCGCTCGCGGAGGCGACCGGCGCGCAGATCCTGCCCGTCGACTCCGAGCACTCGGCGCTGCACCAGCTGCTCGCGGGAGAGGGGGCCGGCGGGACGGCATCAGTCGAGAAGCTCGTCCTCACCGCGTCGGGCGGCCCGTTCCGCGGCCGCACGCGCGCCGAGCTGGAGGACGTCAGCGTGCAGGACGCCCTCGCCCACCCGACGTGGGACATGGGCGGCAAGATCACGATCGACTCGGCGACGCTCATGAACAAGGGCCTGGAGGTCATCGAGGCCCACCACCTCTTCGGCGTTCCGTACGACCGCATCGACGTCGTCGTGCACCCGCAGTCGATCGTCCACAGCCTCATCACGCTCTGCGACGGCGCCGCGCTCGCGCACCTCGGCCATCCCGACATGCGCGTTCCGATCTCCTACGCGCTGCACCACCCCGACCGCGTCGACGTGCCGGTACGCCCGCTCGATCTCGCCGAGGTCGGGACGTTGACCTTCGAGGCCGTCGACCACGCGGCCTTCCCGTGCCTCGGGCTCGCACGGGCCGCCGCGGTCGCGGGCGGGACCGCACCGTGCGTGCTCAACGCGGCCAACGAGGTCGCCGTCCACGCGTTCCTCCGCGGCGGCCTGAGCTACCTCGGCATCGCCGCGGTCATCGAGCGCACGCTCGAGCAGCTGCCGGCGGCGCCGGTCCGCGCGTTCGAGTCGCTCTACGAGGCCGACCGCGAGGCCCGCACGCTCGCCGCCGAGTCGATCACGGTCCGCTCTTGAGCTGGATCCTCGCCTTCGCCGGCTTCGCCGCGCTGA
>DASWQM010000168.1:0-3564 GCA_036403675.1 Solirubrobacteraceae bacterium
CGCAAGTAGCGGCAACGCGTGGCCTCGCCGCCGCCGCGGCGGCGAGGCCGCCGCGGACGCGTGCCGGCTCCCGCGCGTCCCGTCCGACCGTACCCTTACCGTGCAGCCGTCCGTTCTTTCCCGAGCGTCAGGAAGCCGGTAATGCCGCTCTGCTTCATCGAACCGCAGGACGCGATCCGCGTGATCGCGGAATCCGTCGGCCGGGAGGCTCGTCGGCAGCTCTTGGGCGAGCTGGTTCGCGCGTGGGTGGACGAGATTCCCGAGGGTGAGCTGGCGTCGCACTACGCGAAGGCCGTACAGGACCTCGACGAGCACGACCTGTCGATGCTCGCGGCGTGGCATGCGTCGCTGGAGGTCGGCAACCCGATCGCCAACCGGGAGTTCCTCGTCAACGTCTTCCCGAGCCTTGGCGACAACCGCCGCGAGGCGCTGAAGATCGCGGCGGGGTTCCGCGGGGAGGAGGCCTTCGACGCCGGCGTTGCCGAGGAGCAGGCGCTGGCGACCGTGCTGCCGCACCTCTCGCGCGAGCGCTGCCTCGAGCTCGCGGGCGAATGCCTGGACCTCTACCTCTGGGATCGCCTCGGCTGCGACAACTGACAGCTACGCGCCGCCGCTGCCGTCGAGCGCCCCGCGGATGTCGATCTCCGCCTGCTCGGCGTCGCGGTAGACGATCGCCTGCATCCCCGCCGCGCGGGCGGCGGCGCAGTTGGATTCCAGGTCGTCCACGAACAGGCACTCGGGCGCCGGCACCCCCAGGCGCTGCACGGTCAGCTCGTAGATCTGGGGATCAGGCTTGCGGACGCCGACATAGGCGCTGTCGATGACGAGCTCGAAGATGTCGTCGATCGGTGCCATAGCGCGCCAGCGCGGCTCCCACTCGCGCACGTTGTTCGTCACGAGCGCCATGCGGTAGCCCTCCCCGCGCAGCGCGGCCATGAGCTCGATCATCCGCTCGTTCGGCGCCAGCCCCGCCCACATCGCCTCGCTGAAATCGGCGCACGAGATCTCCCGGCCGAGCTCCCGGCGCAGCGCCTGCTCGAGCGACGCGAGGAACTGCGCCTCGGTCATGCGTCCGCATTCGAGCTCAAAGAACGGATGCGCACCCTCGTCCGCAAAGCACACGGCCAGCGCCGCCCGCAGCTCGTCCACGGCGAGGCCCGCCCGCGCGGCGACGGCCGCAAACGGTGTCGTGATCGGCGTCGTCAGCACCCCGCCGAAGTCGCTGACGACCGCGCGGATCACCGCTTGCGGCTCGACCCACCGCCGCCGCCGGCGGCGGCGCGGCGCATGACGTCGTAGCGGCCGACGCCTTCGCGACCCTCCATACGCCAGCCGAAGAACGCCGTCTCCAGGCGCACGTCGCCGAGCTCCAGGGTGGTCGCGCACAGCACCTGGCCGGAGGCGCGACGCGGGAACTCGCTCTCCTCATCCATCCACAGCTCGAGGCCGGCGCGCTGCTGGTGCAGGCCTCCGTCGTACGTCGTCGACAGCCGCGGCTCGTTGATCGGCTGCGGGTCGCCGACATCGACGAGCCAGCCGGCAACCGCCTCCTCCCCGTGGCCGCGAGCCCGCGCCGGCCGCGCGGCGGCGAGCATGACGGCGCGATCGGCGCCAAGCCAGGCCGACAGTGCCCGCGCGAGCCCGAGGCGCTTCCAGTCCGGTGCGCCCCAGATGTGGCCGCGCTGGCCCAGGCAGCGCACCTGCTGCTCGCGCCCGCCGTGGCGGACGGTGCCGGTCACGCTGCACAGCTGCTCGTAGCCCTCCATCCCGCCCGTCCGCGCAAGCTCGCTGTCGGTCGCCAGGACCGCGGGTGCCGAGCGCGCCTCGAAGCGCAGGTCGAAGCCGGCGCCGTCGTCGCCCTCGTAGCTCACCGTCCAGGCCTGCAGCGGCTCCTCGACGCTCGTTCGCAGCCCTGCGACCCGCACGGACTCCCACGAAGCAGGCGCCTCTTCCGCCGCGGCGACACCGCCCTCGGCCGACGCGGACACGACCTCGCTGCCGGCGAACAGCACCGCCACGCCGCTCGGGCCGTCGGCGCCAAGGCCGATCCTCGCGTGGCCGTAGAGCTGAGCGGCGGGATCACCGAAGGCGAAGGTCACGGCGTCGCGGAAGGCGGCGTCCGGCGCCGCCGGCAAGCGCGGCGCGTCCTGCTCCGGCGTTAGGCTCACGGCAGCTCGCCGCGCCGCGGGCGCACCTCGGTCGCCGTGCCCTCGACGGTGTCGTCGTCGGCTCGGCGCGGTCGCGCCGGCCCGCCGCCGAACATCCGCCCGACACGCGTCTGCGCCCCGGTCGTCGCGCTTGCGACGAGCCGCCCGCCGAAGCGCCGTACGAGCACCTGTCGCACGACCGCCCGCGTCGGCGGCAGCAGCAAGATGAGGCCGAGGATGTCGGTGAGAAAGCCGGGTGTCACCAGCAGCGCGCCGCCGAAGATGATGAGCACGCCGTCGATGACCTCGCGGCCCGGAACGCGGCCCTCGGCGAGCGCGCGGTTGAAGCGCAGCCACGCCGCACGACCCTGCGAGCGCATGAGCCACGAGCCGAGCACCGAGTCGAGGATGAGCAGCGCGATGGTCGGCAGCACACCGATTGCCTGACCGACCTGCAGGAGCACGTAGAGCTCCGCGATCGGGACGACGATGAAGACGAACACGAGTAGGAGCGGCATGACGTGATGAAGGCTACGCCAGCGATCCCGCCGGTCGGCCGCGCCCGCCCGTCAGGCCGACGCCGGGGCCCGCGCCGGGAACACCTTCACGCCCGGCAGGCGGTGCAGGCCGACGTACTCGATCAGCGCCCGGATGTCCGGCTGCGGATCGTTGATGAGGAGCTTCAGCCCCGACTTGCGCAGCCGGCGGGCGAGCATCGCGAGGTCGAGCATGAGCGACGGGTCCGCGAAGGCCAGCTCGCTGAGGTCGACGACGACGTTCGTCGGCGCCCGCAGCGCCTGCGAGAGCGCCCGTCGTCGCAGCGACTGCGTCGAGCGATCCTCGTCGCCACAGCAGCACAACAGCGGCGGGTTTTCCTTGTAGGAGACGATGGCTTGCCCAACCTACTCCAAGCGCGCCAAGACGCAAGATAGAATCGCCGCATGGCATCACTCACAGAGATCGAAGAGGCGCTCACCAACGTCATCGATCCCGAACTCGGTCTGGATTTCGTCGAGCTGGGCCTCATCTACGGCATCCAGCAAGACAGCGGCAACGTCCACATCACGTTCACGCTCACGACGCCGGCATGCCCGATCGGCCCCCAGATCACCGAGCAGATCGAGGAGTTCGTCCTCCCGCTGGAGGGCGTCAACTCGGTCAAGAGCTCGATGGTCTTCGACCCGCCCTGGTCGCCGGAGAAGATGAGCGAGGACGCGAAGTTCGCACTCGGGTTCTGAGTCCGCGCGCGCCGGGCGCGCGCCGGGATCGGACAGGACAGCGGAACGATCGGGCTCGCGGAGCGTTATGCAACTGATGCGGCCCACGCCATCGATCGCGCCCCTGCGGGCCGCCTTGCTGGTGCTCGCGCTCGCACTCGTCGCGCCGGCGGCCGCGTCGGCCGACACCCCGACGACCG
>DASWQM010000169.1:0-10597 GCA_036403675.1 Solirubrobacteraceae bacterium
GGCTGACCGCCGCACGAATCGGGACTGATCACCTCTCCATGTGGAGGTTCCGGTGCGTCTGTCGACGTCGACTCGGATAGCAAACCGGGACCTTTCCACGGTCCAACGGGCCGCTTCGCCGTGTAATAGCTCGTACCACCCTGACAGTACGGACATGATGGATCTGACACCACGAGATAGTAGAAGTCGCCGCGGCGAAATAGGGTCGGAGCCTCGCGCAGCCCGCAGAAGGTCTGTCCGACGCACCACAGGTCCGGCGGAGCGGGAAAGGTGGCCGGCACGGCCGGCACACTCGCGCCTACGCCGTCGGTGTAGTCGCTCGACAGTTTCTGGATGACGATGCTTCCCCGTACCGTCTCGGTGAGCCATCCTGTTCCGTCGCGATCAACGAAGAGGTCGTAGTCGCCCCCGTCCTGTGGCAGGTCGAGGGACGGCGCCTTCACATCCGTGAATGGCCCGGTTGGCGCGGTCGATGTGAGGACGCGGTAGTTCACCTGGCCATTCAAAGCGTTGACCCACAGCACGTAGCGCTTGAGCCGGGGATCGAACAGCACCAGCGGAGAAAAGCAGCCGGTACCGCAGGCCGCTTGCCAGTACGGGGTGCTCGCATCGAACAGCAACCCCTCATCGCGCCACGTCATCAGGTCGCTCGACGAATATGCCGCGATGCCGCAGAAGGTGTGTCGCCCGGGCGCGACTGGGCGCGTGCCGTCGAGGTCCCACAGGGCGTAGCCGCAGCGGTATGCAGTCCCGTACCAGTAATAGCGACCGGCGAAATATCGCAGCCGCCCGTCATGCGCGTCAACGGCGTCGCCATCCGTGTCGACGACCATGACGGGCGCGCCGTATGGGCCGCGCGTATCGCCAATCACGTGCGAATCGAAGTTCGTGATCGTTGCGCTCCCGCCGGCCGGGGCTGCGGCCACCGCCACCGAGGCGCTGAGCCACGCCGATATCAACGCGACCGCAAGCAGCGAGAGGGAACGACCACGCACGACCGTGACGACCTTCACTCGCTCAATGCACACGCCCGCTACCTTCAAGTCGCGTGAATCCAACCTCCGGGGGGACTGTACTCACGTCGCGCCAATGCGCGCAAGCTGTCTACCGTCGTGCCCGGCTCGGCGGATCGCATCTGAGGCGCTGACGGCCCTGCTCGGGCGCTGGTGTCGTCGCGCGACGTGCGAGCAGTGCGAGCCATGCTTTGCCGGGGAGAAGCCATCACAGGCCACGGGCACCCCGAACCAAAACAGGAGTCGCGTGCGGACAGTCAGCGACCGCTGCTGACCCTCACGCCGCCGGCAGCGCCCCCGCCCGCACCGCCGCCCGCGCGAGCTGCTCCGCGTCGGCGTACGTGTCGCGCGACCCGAGCAGGACGATCCCGATCCGGCGCCCGCCGCGCTGGACGATCGCCGCCAGGCAGAAGCCGGCGGGGTTCGTAAAGCCGGTCTTCAGCCCGATCGCGCCGGGGTAGCGGTCGCGCAGGAGGTGGTTCGTCGTGCGCAGTGTGAGCTTGCGGCCGGCCCCCGTCCAGACCCGCGCGAAGCGCCGGCGGGCGATCCGCGCGAGCCGCGGCTCGGCGATCGCGCGCATGGCGAGCGCGGCGATGTCGGCGGGGCAGGAGCGGTTGCGGGGGTCCAGGCCGTGGGGGTCGACGTAGTGCGTGCACGTCAGGCCCAGCAGCTTCGCGCGGCGGTTCATGAGCGCGACCCACGCGCGCTCGGAGCCGGCGCCGGCGATCGCGAGCGTCACCGCCGCATCGTTGCCGGAGGCGATCAGCAGGCCATTCAGGAGGACCTCCGCCCGCACCTTCCGGCCCGGCCGCAGCCCGCCCATACGCGAGCCGCCGATCTGATCGGCCCGGCGGGGGATGCGCACCAGGTCGCGCGGGCCGAAGCGCTCGACGGCGAGCAGCGCGGTCATGAGCTTCGTGAGGCTCGCGATCGGGCGCCGTCGTGTCGCACCGCGTCGCCACAGCACGCGCCCGTCGGAGAGGTCGAAGGCCAGTCCCGCGTGCGGCGCCGGCCGCAGGTGGACCGCCGCCAGCCGCGAGGGATGCTCGAGGTCGACGTGCGCGGCGCCCGGCGGCGCCGGCAGCGGACCCAGCTCGGCCTGGGGCGGCGGGCCGCCGGGATGCGGCGCCGGCAGGCGCTCGACGGTGTCGCGCGCCTGGCCGCGTGGCGAGTCATGCAGGACCCCCGCCATCCCTGCGCCGACCGCGACGACGGCGAGCGCCAACAGCAGCCCGACGAGGCCGAGGACGATCGCCCGCGGCCCGCTGTTCCTCGATCTACGCCGCGGCTTCGGCCGCCGCGTCCGCCGCCGGCGCCTGCTCACCCGCGTCGCCGGCCTCGGCGGCGGGATCGACCTTCGCCCCTTCGCGAGCCCACGGCTCGTCGAACTCCACGCGCCACTTGCCCTCCTCGCTCTGCTGCAGTGCCAGCCGGGCGCGGAACGAGCGCCCGCTGCGACCCTTGAAGCCGGTCACCGGCTTGGCCGTCCTCCCCGTCGCGATGAGCTCCTTCGCAACGGCAATCGGGAGCGTCTTGCCCGCCTTCGCCTTCCAGATCACGAAGCCGCAGCCCGGGTCCTCCCGCGCCCAGCAGGAGAAGCCCTTGCGGTTCTCGACGATGTCGTGGCCACAGATCGGGCACGGGCCGAGATTCGCGCGTGGGATGCGGACATCCTTCAGCTTCGCGTCGAGCTCGTGCACCGTCGACTCCGCAAAGCCGGCGATGTCGGCCATGAAGCGCTTGCGCGGCTCCTCTCCGCGCTCGATCTTCCCGAGGCGCTGCTCCCAGTCGCCGGTGAGCGACGGCGACGTCAGCGGGTGCTCGCCGAGCAGGCGGATGACGTTCAGCCCCTTCTCGGTAGCGACGAGCGCACGACCGTCGCGCTCGACGTAGCCGACGTCGATGAGGCGCTCGATGATCGAGGCGCGCGTCGCCGGCGTACCGATGCCGGACTCCTTCATCGCCTCGCGCAGCTCCTCGTCGTCGACGAGCTTGCCGGCGGTCTCCATCGCCGCCAGCAGCGACGCGTCGGAGTAGCGCCGCGGCGGCTTGGTCTCCTTCTCGGCCGAGCTGACGTCGCGGGTCTCGACGTCCTCGCCCTGCGCGAGCTTCGGCAGCTGCTGGTCGCGGCCCTCGTCGTCGTCCTCGGCGGTCTCGCCGCCGCCGGCGAGCTCGCCGTAGACGCCGCGCCAGCCGGGGACGAGCAGGACCTTGCCGTGCGTGCGGAAGACATGGCCGGCGACGGTCGTCTCGACCTTCGTGTTCTCGAACACGGCCTCAGGGTGGAAGACGGCGAGGAAGCGGCGCGCAACGAGGTCGTAGATGCGGCGGTCGTCGTCGGAGAGCTTGTCGAGGTTGTGGGTCGAGTTCGTCGGGATGATCGCGTGGTGGTCGCCGACGCGGTCGTCGGCGACGACGCGGCCCAGCGGCAGCACGTCGAGGCCCTGCACGTACACGGCCGCCTGCTGGTAGTCGCGGCCGGCCGCGCCGACGTGGCCGGCGATCGGCTTCAGCTCGCCGATCATGTCGCTCGTCAGGTAGCGCGAGTTCGTGCGCGGGTACGTGAGCACCTTGTGCTCCTCGTAGCAGCGCTGCGCCGCCGCGAGTGTGCGCCGGGCGGTGAAGCCGAAGCGGCTGTTCGCCTCGCGCTGCAGCGACGTGAGGTCGTAGAGCAGCGGCGGGCGCTCGCGGCGCTCCTTCGTCTCCAGCTGCGTGATCTCGCCGGTCTGGCCGCGGACGGCGGCGACGATCGCGTCGGCTTGCTCGGCGGTCGCCAGGCGCGGGCGCGCCCCGTCGTGGTAGCGGCCCTCGTAGAGCCGCTCGCCGTCGGCTGCGAAGAGCGCGTCGACGAGCCAGTAGGGCTCGGGCACGAAGGCCCGGATCTCCTCCTCGCGGCGCGTGAGGATCGCGAGCGTCGGCGTCTGCACCCGTCCGAGCGACACCGCCCCGTCAAAGGACGAGCGCAGGCGGATGGTCGCCGCGCGCGTGGCGTTCATGCCGACGATCCAGTCGGACTCCGAGCGCGAGCGGGCGGCCGCCTCGAGCTGGGCGAACTCCGACGCCGGGCGCAGCTCGGAGAAGGCCCGCTCCATCGCGGCCTTCGTCATCGACGACAGCCACAGCCGCTGCACGGGCTTCTTGGACCCCGCCTTCTCGTAGAGGTAGGCGAAGATGAGCTCGCCCTCACGGCCGGCGTCGCAGGCGTTGATGACCTGCTCGACGTCGTCGCGGCGCAGCAGCTGGGTGACGACCGACATCTGCTTCTTGGAGCGCTCGTCGCGCACGACGAGCTTGAACTTGTCCGGGATGATCGGCAGGTCGGCCATCCGCCACTTCTTGAACTTCGCGTCGTACTCGTCGGGCTCGGCGAGCTGGACGAGATGCCCCACCGCCCAGCTGAGCACATGCTCGGGCCCCTCGAGGTAGCCCTCGTGCTTGGCGAACGGCCCCGGCAGCACGCGCGCGAGGTCGCGGCCGACGGACGGCTTCTCGGCGATGACGAGTGTCTTGGGCATCGGCCGGAGGGTAGCGCCATCGCCGCCACCGGCCACGGCGGCGCCACAGGCTCAGCGTGCGCAGGGACCGGTGCCGACCGGGCCCGAGGCGTCGCGCACGGTCGCGCGGACGATGTCGTTGGGGATCGCGAAGCCGCCCGCGGGCCCGGGGCTGGTCGACTTCGCGAAGACCGTGGCCGAGACGCGGCCGGCGGCATCGACGATCGGGCCGCCGGAGTTGCCGGGCTGGACGTTGCCACGGAAGGACGTGATCGTGCGGCGGACGAGCCGCCGCCCGTAGGCGTCCTGCGTCAGGACGGTCTCCGTGCTCCCGATCCGCGCCGGCCGGATGTCGAACGGCCCGCTGAGCGGGTAGCCCTCGACCGCCCCGGGCTCGCCGACCGTCACGGTGCGCGCGAACTGGAGCGGCGGCGCCGGGAGCGCCGACACGCGCAGCACCGCGACGTCGTTGTGCGAGTCGAACGCGATCGCGGTCGCCGAGTAGCGCACCCCGCCGGCGCGCGGCTGTACGACCGTGTCGCCCTGCTGCTCCCCGGCGACGACGTGGGCGTTCGTCACGACGATCCCGGGCGCCGCGACCCAGCCCGAGCCCGAGACGCCGAGGCCGCACGAGTTGCCGAGGATCTGCACGACGGAGTCGCCGGCCTTCTGCACGTCGGGATCGCGCGCGATCGCGGACCGCGGCGGTGGGACGTTGGCGTCGGGCCCGGTGATCCGCGGGAACGGGTCGAAGCGCGCGAGCGCCTTGAGGACCTGATCGGCCGGCAGGATCCGGTTGAGCTCCTTGAGGATCGCCGAGCGCTGGATCGCGCGGCGGTGGTTGCGGATGCCGGGCGTCTGCAGCACGATGACGCTCAGCAGCCAGGCGATGCCGAGCGCGAGCGCGATCGCCAGCACGCTACCCAGCAACCCGTCGACCGCACGCGCCGCCGGCGAGACGAGCGCCGTGCGCATCGCGCCCGCGATGTTCTCGGCGCCCGCGGAGATGAGCGTGCCGCCGATGAGCGCGCCGAGGAGCCCGAAGAGCGGGGCGAACGGCGACTGGTTGCCTTCGCGCAGAAGATGTGGCCCGAACCTCGTGCCGAGGTACGCGCCGGCGACGAATCCCGCCAGCGACAGCGCGCCGATGAGGAACCCGCGCGCGAAGCCGACGACCGCGAACAGCGCGGCGAAGACGATGATGATGACGTCGATCGCCGTCACGGTGCAGACGTGGCTGCGGTGCCGTCCGCCGGCAGGCCATAGTTCGTCCGCATGCTGCTCGCTAGGTCACGCTCGCGCAGGTCCCCTCCTTCCCGAGGCGTGATCTTCGCAGCCCTGGTGGCCGGAGGCGCGGCGGCAGCCGCGGCGCTGCTGATCTCGGGCGGGCCACCGGCCGCGCAGGCGCGCGCCGACCGCTTCGTGTCGGCTTGGGCGCGCAACGACTTTGCGGCGATGCGCGCCGAGATCGCCCCCGCGGACGTCCGCAGGACGCCGCTGCGCTCCTTCACCGCCGCCTACCGCGCGGCGGCCACCACGGCGACGATGACCGCGCTGCGGCCGGGGAAGGCGGAGACACCGCAGGAGGGGGTCGTCAGCGTTCCGATGACCGTGGCGACGCGCGCCTTCGGCGACGTGCAGGCGACGCTGCGCCTGCCGATCGCCGGCGAGGGCGACGACGCGCGCATCAACTGGGCCAGGCACCTGACGTTCCCCGGCGTCGTGCGCGGCGAGATCCTGCGGCGCAGCATGCAGCTGCCGCGGCGCGCCGACATCCTCGCCCGCGACGGCACGCCGCTGGCGCAGGGCCCGGAGCGGACGTCGCCGCTCGGGGAGCTCGCGAGCTCGATCGTCGGGGTGCTGGGGCCGGCGCCCGTCGAGCGCGTCGCCGACCTGCGCGCGCGGGGGTTCCCCGACGACGCCCGCGTCGGGATCACGGGGCTGGAACGCGTGTTCGACGACCGCCTCGCCGGACGACCCGGCGGCCTGCTGCAGGCCGGCCGGCGGACGATCGCCAGCAGCCTCCCGCGCCCGGCGCCTGCGATGCGGACGTCGATCGACCCCGACGTCCAGCGCGCGGCGGTCGACGCCAAGGGCGACTACGTCGGCGGCGTCGCCGCCGTCCGCCCGCGGACCGGCGAGATCCTCGCGCTCTCGGGGATCGCGTTCTCCGGCCTGCAGCCGCCCGGGTCGACGTTCAAGATCATCACGCTCACCGGCGTGCTGCAGGCCCGCGTCGCCGGGCCGAGGTCGACGTTCCCGGTGCAGACCTCGACGACGATCGAGGGCCGCGACATCGAGAACGCCAACGGCGAGTCCTGCGGCGGGTCGCTGCGCATCTCCTTCGCCCATTCCTGCAACTCGGTCTTCGCGCCGCTCGGCGAGCAGCTCGGTGCGGAGCGGCTCGTGAAGGCGGCGGAGGCGTTCGGGTTCAACACCGACCTCGGCATTCCCGGCGCCGCCACGAGCACGATCCCGCCGGCGAACGAGATCGGGGACGGCCTCGCGGTGGCGTCGTCGGCGATCGGGCAGGGGCGGGTGCAGGCGACCGCGCTGCAGATGGCGTGGGTCGCGGCGACGATCGCCGCCCGCGGGCGGCGGCCCCAGCTCACGCTCGAACGCGGCGGCCGCACGCGCCGCAAGCAGGCGATCGACGCCGCGACGGCGCGCCAGGTCGGCCGCTTCATGGAGGCGGTCGTCAACGAGGGTACGGGCACGGCGGCGAAGATCTCCGGCGTGCGCGTCGCGGGCAAGACCGGCACCGCCGAGCTGCGCTCGACGAAGCAGCCCGAATGCATCCCGAGCCCCGAGGTCCCCGACTGCCCGCCGGCGCTGCCGAACAACCCGAAGGACACCGACGCCTGGTTCTCGGCCTACGCGCCGGCCGCCGCGCCGCGCATCGCGGTGGGGGTGCTGCTCGTCGAGGCGGGCGCCGGCGGTGACACGGCGGCACCGGTCGCCAAGCAGGTGCTCATCGCAGGACTGAGGGCGACCCGTTGAGGGCGTGCGTCGGGTCATGGGCGCCCGGCGGTGCCGGCGCCGGTGAACTACACGTCCAGGTCGATGACCCCCGTCTGCGGCGCCCCGCGGTTGCCCTGGATCTCGAGCTCCAGCGGGCGGTTGCCGAGCGTCGTCAGCGTGAGCTTGAAGAGCAGGAGCGAGCCGCGGATCGGCGAGTCGTAGGCCGGCGAGTCCGGCACCGGCAGCACGTCGTTCGGAGGGATCGCGTCCGACGGGCGGTAGGCGAAGTCGTTCGTGGCGTCGAGCGTGAGCGGCCTGTACTGCGCCTCCTGCGTATCGACGATCTTGATGTCGCCGGACGGCGCCAGCGCCGTGCCGGTCGCGTTTTCCACGCGCATGAAGACGCCGAACCACACCTCGTTGGGCTTGAGCTGGCGCTGGGCGGCCGGAACCCCCTTGAGGTAGTAGCGGTCCTCGATGTCGTCGGGGTTGAGCTGGCGGGAGATCTGGACCTGGTACGTCAGCTCGCCGAGCCTGAGGTAGAGGCCCTCGTTCGCGAGGTGCACGACGCGCGCTTGCTCGTCGGGATGGTTGCCGCATGCGGCGAGACCGCTGCTGGCGAGCAGTGCGGCGAGGAGGGCGAGCGGGCGGCGCAGGCGCGGCACGGGCGGCGGGAAATCTACAGCCTGAAGCCGGTTGCGGGCTTCCGTGCTCCGCCCGAGACGGTCGTGCGCGCGCCGCGCTGCTCGCCCGTCTCGAGGATCGAGCGCAGCCGGTCGAGCGCCCGGCGATGGCAGCGCTTCGTGGCGGCCGGAACCCGCAGGAACCGCTCCATGAGGCGGTCGGAGAGCGTCGCGGGCTCGGACTGGGTGACGAACGTCACGGCGGTCTTGCCGGTACCCGCCTCCTCGAGGCGCCATTCGGTCCGCGTGCGCGTGCGATTGAAGCGGCCGGCACGGCCGGTGGCGACGATCCGCTCCGGCGGCTGCACCTCGGCGAGCGTCATGTCGCCGTACGAAAACCGGTCCAAACGTGACTTGATCCGGAACCGCGCCCCGGCGCCGGTGCCGTAGGACTCCTCGCGCGTGAGGTGCCAGTCGGTGAGGCAGTGATCGGTGAACTCCGAGTGGTTGGCCACGTCGGCGAGGTACTCGAAGACCTCCTCGCGCGGCCGCGCGATCGTCGTCGTCAGCGTGACGGGCTCCATCGCCCCGGGAATCTACTCGGGC
This sequence comes from Solirubrobacteraceae bacterium, assembly GCA_036403675.1. GTDB lineage: Bacteria > Actinomycetota > Thermoleophilia > Solirubrobacterales > Solirubrobacteraceae > CADCVQ01. The sequence goes on from DASWQM010000169.1 coordinate 8,698, forward strand.
GACCCTGCGCGCGGTGTGGCGTCGAGGCGGTGGATGCGGACCGTCTGGCCGTGCTCGCTATGGCGCACGCGCTCGCTGCGCTCGGGCGCGCCGCGGCGCAGCGACCGGCAGAGCTCGCAGACGGTCACGTCCGGCGCGTAGTGATGCAGGGTCTCGCCGATGAGCGGCGTGCGTCCGCAGTCGGCGCAGCGATCGCGCCCGCCGGCGAGCGTCCCGACGCTCTTGCGCAGGAGCGCGCGCTCGAGATCCTTCTCGTCGATCGCTGCGACGGCCCGCGCCATGGCGCCTGCTTCGGCACCCGCGGGTGCTCTCCTGCACGTCGTCTTGAGGGAGCGTTTAGGGGAGCGGCCACCATGGGGAGACCGCTGTCCTTCAGACGCATGCTGTGCTGCGCTCAGAAACGGGCAGAGGACCACCCTTCTAACACGGGCGAAAGGGAGTGTCGGGAGATGGAGTCACTCACGTCGGGAACTCTCGCCGGAACCGGCTCGTTCCGCTGCGACATCTGCGGCCACGTCATAACGATGACCACCGCGGACCTGCTCCCGGCCTGCCCCGGCTGCGACGGCGCGAGCTTCACGCGCGCCTCGCTGTTCGGTGGTTCGGCGCGCTTCAAGCGGACCGATCCCGACCCCCGCACGGAAACCGGCGACGCACTGATCGACGCCGCGCACGAGGCGATCGACGAGCCCGGACGCTATCTCGTCTTCCACGATTCAGGCACCGTGCGCACGGTCGCGATGGCGAACGACAGCATGCGCATCGGCCGCAGCCTGTCCGCGGACCTGCGCTTCGAGGATCCGACCGTCTCGCGTCGCCACGCCGTGCTCGTCGCCGAGGCCGACTCGGTACGGGTGCTCGACGACCGCAGCCTCAACGGCGTCTTCGTCAACGGTGAGCGCGTCGTATCGCAGGAGCTCAGCGACGGCGACGAGATCGTCATCGGGCGCTACCGCCTGCGCTTCGCGGACCGCACCTCGGCGGTCGCCGGAGCCGGTGCCCTCGAGCTGGCGGCCGAGTAGCATCAGCGCCCTTGGGCGCAACGACGATCGCAGTCCTCTCGCAGAAGGGCGGCACCGGCAAGACGACGTCGGTACGAACGCTGACCGACGTGTTCCGCCGCATCGGGTTCGACGTCCTCGCCGTCGATCTCGATCCGCAGGGCAACCTGTCGGACTACTTCGACGTCGATCCCGAGGCGCGGCCGACGATCGCCGACGTCCTCAGCGGTCGCGCCTCCGCGACCGAGGCCGTCCACGACGACGTCCTCCCTGCGAACCTGTCGCTGGCCGAGGCCGAGCTGGCGCTCGCCGGGAAGATGGGCCGTGAGCTGACGCTCAAGCGCGCGCTGCGGCCGTTGCGCGACAGCTACGACTTCATCCTTCTCGACTGCCCGCCGACGCTCGGCCTGTTGACGGTCAACGCGCTCGTCGCCGCCGACCACGCGCTGCTGACGACCGAGGCGCAGTACTTCGCGCTGCAGGGCGTCGAGCAGGCGCTGGAGGTCATCGAGCTCGCGCGCGACGGCCTGAACCCCGACCTCGGCTGGCTCGGCGTCGTCTTCAACATCGCCGACATGCGCACCCGCCACAGCCGTGACGCCTACGACACGCTGCGCAGCCACGTCGGGCGCAAGCTCCTGACCTCGACGATCCGCCAGTCGATCGCCTACGCGGAGGCGTCCGAGCGCGCGGTCTCGATCCTCGACCACCGGCCCGACCTCGGCGCCGACTACATCTCGCTGGCCGACGAGCTGCTCGGACGCCTCGGGCTCACGAACGCGCGTCGCACGCTGCGTGCCGCGCAGAACGGCGGCTGAGGCAGCGTCCAACGGCCGGCGGTCGCCCGCCTCCCGCCGCTCCGCCGCTCCGCCGCTCCGCGGTGCCCGCAGTGAGCGACG
>DASWQM010000170.1:0-7975 GCA_036403675.1 Solirubrobacteraceae bacterium
GAAGGTCGGGGGGCGCGGCGCGCTTACGCCGCGGTGATCATCGTTCCGACGTGCTCGCCGGCGAGCGCGCGCGAGATGAGCTCGGGCTTCAGGCCGTTGATGACCTGGACCGTCTTGGCGTGGCGCGCGTTGCGCATGAGCTCGAGCAGCGGGCGCTCGATGATGAGATCCGGAAGGTTCATCTCGATGAGCTCGTCGACCGTGATCGACTCGATGAGCTTCGCGTCCGGGTCGGTCTTGGGATTGGCCGTGTAGAGCCCGTCCTCGTCTTTGACGAACGTCATGCTGCGGGCGCCGAAGACCTCGGCGACGAGCCAGCAGCCGGCGTCCGTGCGGTACGGCGGGACGACGCCCTCGCTCGGCACGTGCTGCCACATGTCGTATGGCGGCATGCCGGGGAAGATCGCCGCGCCGCACTCGGCGAGGTACAGCGGCAGCGCGCCGAAGCCGGTGCCCGTCACGACCGGGATGCCGTGGCGCGCCAGGAGGTAGCCGAGGATCTGCGCGTTCTGTCCGGCGACAGCGCTGCCGATGTCGGTCAGCACGCCCGTCGGCAGGCCGAACTCGGCCGCGAGCGCGTAGAGATGCCGTGCGCGGGTGCCGGCGCCCGTGCCGATCATGAGCTGGTGCTGGCGCCTGGCCTGCACGAGCTCCTCGACGAGCGGGTACACCGCCGTGCGGCCGCGGTCGATGAGGCTCTGTCCGCCGATCTTCAGGACGTTCGCATCGGGCAGGATCGCGTAGTCGGGGGTTGCGTCGGTGGCCTCGAGCAGCTCGGCGTCGGTGAGCGAGCGACTCATGAGCAACGACTGGAGCCCGCCCGCGTCTGCATGGGCTTCCATCGAATCTCCTTACCTAGATGCCTTTTTTCTGGAGTCTAGGATCCGTGTCAATTGGACCTATGCAATGCGCGCATAGGCCGCTGCTGCTGCCGCGCCAGCGGCGGTCGCTTCACGCGCTGATCGCGATGAGCCGCGCGTCGGCGGGTGCGAAGGAGGCGGTCGCCGGCTCGCCGCGGCGCAGGCCGACGCGCTCCACGTCGTCGCTGGCGCATTCGGCGGTCAGCGGCCCCATGCGCACGCGTACGCGGCCTCCGGTGGGCGTCAGCGACGCGATCGGGGCCACGATCTCGTTCGGCGCGCCGGTGGCGCCGTTGCCTGGCCGCACGGTGATCTCCCACGGGTAGACGGCGACGCTCACGCGGCCGTCGGCACGCTCGTCGGAGCACACGACGCCGCCGGCGTCGAGGGCGACCTCGCTGCCGCCGCCACGCAGCGAGCGCGCGGTCCCGGTCAGCAGGTTGCCGCCCGTGAGGCTCACGACGAACGCGTCCGCGGGGCGCTCGATGAGCTCGTCGGCGCTGCCGAGCTGGCGCAGGCGCCCGTCGATGACCACCCCGATCCGGTCGGCGAGCGCCGCGGCATCGCTGAAGTCGTGCGTCACGAGCAGCGACGGCAGCCCGAGCTCGTCGAGCAGGTCCTGCAGCTCGCCGCGGACGACGGCGCGGGTGTGCGCATCCAGCGCCGCCAGTGGCTCGTCGAGCAGCAGCACCGCGGGGTCGCGCGCGAGCGCCCGCGCGAGCGCGACGCGCTGGCGCTCGCCGCCCGACAGGTGCGCCGGCTTCACATCCGCGAGGCGGCCGATGCCGAAGCGCTCCAGCAGCTCGTCGACGCGGGTGGCGCCGCCGAAGGCGACGTTCGCACGCACCGTGAGATGCGGGAAGAGCGCGTACTCCTGGAAGACGAGGCCCACCGAGCGCCGCTCGGGCGGCAGGTCGACGCGCGCCTTCGCGTCAAACCAGGCGCGGTCGCCGAGCGCGATGCGACCGCGATCGGGCCTGCGCAGGCCGGCGATCGCCCGCAGGACCGTCGTCTTGCCCGCCCCCGACGGGCCCACGAGCGCCAGCGTCTCGCGTCCGATGCTCAGCTCGACGTCGAGCTCGAACGTGCGAAGGGCGCTGACGATGGCTAGGTCGAGTCTCTCCACGAGACGATGAGCTTGTAGGTGAGCAGGACTGCGGCACTGAGCACGACGAGCAGGATCCCGATGGCGAGCGCGACGTCGAAGTTCGCATCGAGCTGCTCGTAGACGGCGAGCGTCAGGGTCTGCGTCTTGCCCTGGACGTTGCCGGCGAACACGATCGTGGCCCCGAACTCGCCGACACCCCGGGCGAAGGCCAGCACCCAGCCAGCGACGAGCGCCGCTGCGGCAAGCGGCAGCGAGACGCGCCAGAACGTCCGCACCGGCCCGGCTCCGAGCGTGCGCGCCGCGGCGGTGAGCGTCGGATCGACGCCCTCGAACGCCGCGATCGCCTGGCGAATGTAGAACGGCGACGCCACGAACGTCACCGCCAGCACGACCGCCCACTCGGAGAACGGGAGGAAGATGCCGGCCTTGGAGAGGTCGTCGCCGAACAGCCCGTTGGCGCCGAACGCGGCCAGCAACCCGATCCCGGCCACCGCGGGCGGCAGGACCAGCGGCAGCTCGACGAGCGTCACGACGAGCGCGCGGCCGCGAAATCGCCTCGTGGCGAGCACGTACGCCAGCGGCGTGCCGAACGCGAGGATGAGCCCGTTGGCGACCGCGTTCGTCCGCGCGGTGACCTCGAGCGCCCGCCGCACGACGGGATCGCCGAGCAGATCGGGCACGCTGCCGAGCGGCACCTCGGCGAACAGCGCCACGATCGGAAGCGCCAGGAACGTCAGCGCGACCCCGACGCACAGCGCCATCATGGCCGCCAGTCCGGCCCTGCCCGCGCGGGCGCCGCCACCGTGCGGGACGGCGGCCGGCGCCCGCCTGCTCATCTCCGGGATCTCGACGGCCACCGATCTGGCCTATCTAGCCCTTCGGCGGCAGGCCGAAGCCGGCGGCCCGGAGCAGCCCGCGGCCACGATCGGAGCGCACCTTGTTGATGAACGCCGTCGCCTCGGCGCTGGGCTTGACGGTGCACAGCTGGTAGCGCACCGGCGGCTGCGCATAGCGCGGCAGGCGGATCGACTGCACCTTGTCGCTGGCGATCCTGCCATCCGTGACGTACGCAAAGCCCGCGTCCGCCGACCCCAGCGCGACCTTCGACACGACGTTTGCGACGCTCGACTCCTGGCTGACGGTGTTGTTCGTCAGGATCCGCGACAGCCCGAGCCGCCGCAGCAGCGCGCGCGTGTAGTCGCCGATCGGGACGCCCTTGGCGCCGACCGCGAGGTTCTTGCCGCCCGCGCGCAGCGCATACACGGACTTGATGTTGCCCGGGTTGCCCTTCGGGACCAGCAGCACGAGCTTGTTGGTCGCGAACGTGACCGGACGGGTGCACTTTCCGCTCTTGAAGAGCACCTGCGGCTCCTGCGGGCTCGCGGCCGCGAAGACGTCGGCGTCGCCTCCCCGCTCGATCTGCAGCTGCAGCGTGTTGGAGGCGGCGAAGTTGTAGGTCGGGCTCGGGTCGATCTGCGTGAAGACGTCGCGCAGCGAGGAGGCCGCGAAGACGTTCAGCGCGCTCGCGGCCGCCGGGGCGGCGAGCCCGACGGCCAGCAGGATCGCGAGCGCCGTACGAAAGCGGCGGGCGCGCGAGGTGAGGTTCTTCATCGGTCGCTCCTTGCTCGAGTCAGTCCGGGAAGTCCGGGGTCGAAAGGAAGGCATCGAGGGCGGCGGCGGCGGGCTCGAGGTCGATCGGGCTCAGCAGGCCTGCGGGGGAGGCGTGACCGCCGGCGCCGCGCAGCCAGGCGAGCAGCTCGGCGTCGTAGGCCAGCAGCCGGCCCAGGAACAGTCGCGTGGCGGGATCCGACGTGAACCCGACGCCGTTGATGTAGACGCGGACGAGCAGGGTCTCGAGCTGCTCGCCGAGCCTGAGGATGCGGGCGGCGGTCTTCACGGCGCCCTTCGGCAGGACCGTGACGAAGTCCGAGGACCGCGGCGCGTCGCCGCCCAGCGCGGCGTTGATCTCGACGATGTGCGCGCGCTTGGCCGATGCGACCCGGTTGATGTGGCGCCGCTGCGCCGCCGTCAGCCCCGTGCCGGCCTGCTTGTACGCCGCACGGTAGAAGTCGCGGCTGGTCCGCTCGGCGACGGTCGCGAACGACAGGAACGCGATGTCGTCCTCCTGTGGCGTCGGAGCGGGCAGCTGCGCGATTGCTGTCGGAGCCGCAAGCCCGGTGGCCGCCGCAGCGATGAGTCCACCGGCTCCGAGCCTGAGAAAGTCCCCTCGATCCATGACCGTCACCATCGCCTCCGTGATCCGTGGCTAGGTATTACCCATGTACGAGAATAGAGTGCTGCGCCGTGCCGTATAGAACGGTCTGTCTTTTTTTCCTACTCATTGCCTGTGCGGCGTTCGCCGGCTGCGGCAGCGGCGGCGGCTCTTCGAGCACCGCCACGACCGCGACGACGGCGGCCGTCCCGGCGCTCGCGCGCCGCCCGCCGGCAACGGGCGAGATCGTCATCCGCGGCGAGGCGTCGCCGGCGACGCACGGCCCGTACGACTTCAACGGGCGCTACCGCGTGCGCTTCCAGCAGTACGCGCCCGAGGACCCCAAGCTCGACTTCAGCTCGCAGACCCCGTTCAGCGTGGCGCTCACTCGCAACCAGGGCGACACGACCGGCGCGGTCAAGCTCTTCCAGACCGCGGCGCGCAGTGGCCGTCGCGAGCTCACGATCCGCGGGCGCTACTACGTCGAGGTGAGCTTCGGCGACTTCCCGTACGTCGTGCGGTTCACGCCGCGCAGTGCGTAGGTGGGCTGTCACGCGGCGGCGGCGGCTTCGCCGGCCGGCGTCGTACGTCTCAGCGGAGGCGGTCGCCGACCGGCGTGCGGCGATCTCGTGACGATCGGGCCGTGGAGTACGACGATCTCGTGACGCAGAAGAGCGCTGGCGGCTCCGGGCGGGGTGCTCTACAGTTCCATGGGAGCTATCACCTATGCATTGCGTAGGCAGTTCCCGCCAATCTCGCTTCGTGCCCGGGGAGGGCGTATGCCTGACGACACCGCAACAGCCATCGACGCTGCGACCGCGGCGGCGCGTATCGACATCCTCGCTGCGATCGACGCCGATGCGCCGGGACCGGTCGGACATGGAGCGATCCGCCTGCTGGACCGCTCGGGTCCGCCGCCGCCCGCTGCGGCCGAGGACGAGGACGAGCCGGCAACGGTCGAGCCGCAGCACGTCGGCCACGGAACGATCCGGCTGCGCCGGTAGCGCCGAGCAGCCCAGCCACATGGCGGTCTCGATCGAGGAAGCGCGCACGGCCGTCCTCAGTGCGCGCGGCGGCTCCGCTCCGAGGAGGTCTACCTCGACGACGCGCTCGGTCGCGTGCTGGCCGTCGACGCGCGAGCGCCCACCGACGTCCCGCCGTTCGCCGCGTCGGCGATGGACGGCTTCGCGATCCGGGCCGCGGACACGACCGGCGGCGCGGCGCGGGTCGTCGGCGAGGCGCGCGCCGGGACGGCGCGCGCCAGCTCGAGCTGCTGCACCGCCTGAGCTGACCGCGCCCCGCCCACGCTCGCGCGCGAGGCTGCCGGGTAGTTCACCGGCATGCAGCGCGTGCGACGGATCGCCGAGGAGTTGCATGCCGTGACGCTGCGGGAGGCCGTGCGCGAGGTCGCGCGCAGCTACCGGGCGCACGACCTCCTCGTGTTCGCGAGCTCGATCGCCTTCCACGTGCTCTTCGCGATCATCCCGCTCGTGCTCTTCGGGCTCGGCCTGCTCGGCGGCCTCGGCCTGGGCGAGCAGTGGACGAGCGAGTGGGCGCCGACGGTGCGCGGGTCGATGTCGCCGGCGGCGTTCCAGGTCGTCGACGAGACGGTGCGGCGCGCGCTCGGCCAGCAGCAGGTCTTCTGGATGACGGCCGGCGCGGCGCTCGCCGTGTGGAGGATCTCGTCCACGATGCGCACGATCATGGGCGGCTTCGATCGCATCTACTCCAGCCGCCGTGAACGCTCAATGGCCGAGCGCATGCGCGTCTCGCTCCTGCTCGGCGCCGCCGTCACGGTCCTGCTGCTGGCGGCCGCCGCCTGCGTCGTGCTCGGCGACGAGGCCCTGCGCGGGATCGGGATCACCAGCGGCTGGATCCTGTGGCTGCGCTGGCCCGTCGCGCTGTCGCTGCTCTTCGCGGTCGTCACGCTGCTCGTCGCCTACGCGCCGGCCGACCGCCAGCCCGCGCAGTGGGTCACGTTCGGCTCGATCGTCGTCGTCACGGCCTGGGCGGGCACGTCGCTCGTGCTCGGCGTCTACCTCACGTCGCTCGCCGACTACGGCTCGATCTTCGGCGCGCTGGCGACGGTCGTCATCGTGCTGGCCTACCTCTACGTCGCCTCGGGCGCCGTGCTCACCGGCGCGCAGCTCGACGCGCTCGTGCGCGAGCGCGTGCGCGACGGCGGCTGAGGCGCTGAGGCCAGCGGGCGCGTCCGGAAGGCCACATCCACTACTCGCTCCCGGGTGGGTCGTCGGCGCCGCTCTGCTCCCGGGCGCGCTCGGTCGCCTGCGCGGCCTCCTCCGCGCGCTTCGCCGCATCCGCCTGGCGGGCGATCTCGTCGCGCCGAAGGCGCTCGGCGCGCCGGCGCTCGGCCAGCTGCTGCGCAGCATCGGCACGTGCGCGCTCCTCGCCAGCCTGGTCGGCGTCGCGCCGCAGCGGCTGGACGGGCGGGTCGCTGCTGTGCGACGAAGCAGCGGCGGGCCCGGCAGCGTGGGCTTGGGGGATGCGCTGGCGGGCCCGCCCGGCGAGGTCACGTGCGGGCGCTGCCGCCTCGTCGCGGACCGCGTCCTCCTGCCTCCGCGCGACGGGCTGCGCCCCCGCACCCGCCTGTCGCGGCTGTCCACCGGCGCGACCGCGCGCGGCGCCGGGCCCGGGCTCGGCGTGACCGGCGGCCGCCGGAGCCTGCCGCTCCGGCACCTCCGGGGTGGCGCTCGTGAGCGCCCAGCCACCGAGCATGAGCAGGCCTACGACGGCGAACGCGCCGAGTCCCGTCAGCAGCGGCTTCAGCACGTCGGGCGACTCCTTCGCTCGCGGACGGCGTGACGCTACGCGCGCCGGCTGAGACGACGATGAGAGGCGTTCAGGGGACGACGAAGAAGCGGGCGAGTCGCACCGGCGAGGCGCTGCCGGCGTCGTCCGTCGCGACGGCGCGCAGGCGGTAGCGGCCGGGAGCAAGCGGCCGGCCGCGCAGGCGACCGCGGAATGCGAACGCGTTCGCGCCGTCGCCGCCCGCGTCGGTGACGCTGCCGGCGAGCATCCGGAAGTGGCGGCCGGCGCGCCGGCCGCCGACGAAGCGCTGGACACGGAACGTCACGGTCGCGGGCGCGGAGAGCTCGTAGACGACGCTGCCGAGGCCGCCGGGCCGCAGCCGCGTGGGGGAGAGGGCGAGCCCGCTGATCCTGAGCCGGGCGATCGCCGTGATCTCCGGGGCGTCCGTGGCCGGCACCGAGGTCGTCGTCGGCGACGGCACGAGCTGGTCGGGCACGCTGAGGGTGGCGAGGTCGAGGGCGTAGGGGCAGCCGTCGCGTGGCTGGCTGCTCGTCGCGAAGGCGTAGTCGCCGAGGGCCATCGTGTAGTACGACGGGTCCTCGCCGAACGTCCCGATCCCGACGTCGCGGGCCGAGCTGAGGATGTTCTTGCAGTGACCGGGGCTCGCCATCCAGGCGACCATCGCCGCCGTCGCGGTCTGATACCCGTAGGCGATGTTCTCGCCGGCGCCCGCGGGGTAGCCCTGCGCGGCCGCGCGGGCGCTCGGCGTCAGTCCCTCGGGCGTCACGTGCTCGAAGTAGCTGCGCGTGGCCATGTCCTGGCTGTGCAGGCGCGCGGATGCGTCGAGCCGGGCATCGCGGCGGAACGCGGGCAGCCCGTAGCTGGCGCGCACCTCGTTGGTCAGGCAGAAGATCGCGTCGCTCACCTGCGGGCCGTTCGCGGTCGTCGTCGCGGTCTGCTCGGCGCCGCAGGACACGCGCGCCTGCGCAGCGGCGGGCGCGAACGCCAGCACCACAAGGGCGGGGA
>DASWQM010000171.1:0-19545 GCA_036403675.1 Solirubrobacteraceae bacterium
GGAGGACATACGTCATAGCCGGCTCAGAAGGTCATGTGGCCAGGCCCAGGCGGTCGTAGCGCACCTGGAGGCGCGACGGCTGCGGAACGAAGCCCTTGACCTTGTCGTTCGCCGCGGAGATCTGGCCGACGCCTGCGAGCGGCACGACGATCGCGTCTTGGTCGATGAGCACGTGCATCGCATCGGCGGTGAGCGACTTCACCCGGTCCTCGTCGGGTGCCGACAGGGCCTTGTTGATGATCGTCTCGAACCTGCCGCCTGGAGCGAACATCTTCTGGTAGTCGCCGGGCCCGAAGAGGCCCTTCTCCGAGAACAGCAACGCCGGCAGGAACGACGGGTTGGCGTCGTTCTGGTTTCCGCGCTCCAGCCACAGGTCGCCCTCCAGTGACTTGGTCCGAGCCGTGTAGGCGGCGCTGTCGGGGGTCTTGACGATCTTGACCCCGATGCCGACGCGCTTGAGCTGGTCCTGGACGAACTCCGGGACGCCCGTGTGCTCGGCGGCTGAGGGGAACCCGGCGACGAGATCGAGCTCGATGCGCTTGCCGCCCTTCGCGCGGACGCCGTCCCCCGTGACCTTCCAGCCGGCGCCGTCGAGCAGCTGCATCGCCTTGGCGGGATCGTGCGTGTAGCCCTTGATCTTCGTGGCGTGGTCGCCGAGCACGCGCGACGGCACCATCGTCTGCTCGGCGACGGCCTGCCCGTTGAACACGCCTGCGATGAGCGCGTCGCGGTCGATCGCATACTCGATCGCGTGGCGCACGTCGCTGTCCTGCAGGAGCGTGTGACCCTTCCTGCCGCCGATGTTCTGGTACATCGCCTCGTAGGCCCCGGCGGGCGAGACGTAGACCGAGAAGCCCTTGTTCTTGAGGTCGGCAGCCGCCTCGTTGGGCACGAGCAGGATGAGGGCCACGTCGCCAGCCTCGAGCGCCAGGCGGCGGGCGTTGTTGTCGGGCAGGAACTTGAACGTGATCCGGTCCAGGACGGCCGGCGCTCCCCAGTAGCCCGCGAAGCGGTTGACGACGAGCTGCTGCTGGCGCTTGTAGCTGCCGAACCGAAACGGCCCGGTGCCGGTCGGCTGCTTCACCGGATCGGTCCCATCCGCGACGATGTAGTTCTCCGGGTGGACGATCTGCTCGACGAGGCGCAGGTTGGGGAAGCTCGGCGTGACGTCGACGGTGTACTCGTCGACGATCTTCGTGCCGTCCTTGGCGAACCCGGGGGTCCCGCCGCCCTGGGCGGCGATGCGATCGAAGCTGTACTTCACCGACTTCGCGGTGAACGGCCGCCCGTCGTGCATCTTCACCCCGCGGCGCAGGGTGAACCGCCAGGTGTCCCCGCCGCGCAGGCCCCAGCTCGTCGCCAGCGCCGGCACGATCCCGTAGTTGGGATCCATGCGGACGAGGCCCTCGAAGATGTTGGCGTTCAGCGGGTACTGGCCGACGTTGGCCCCCTCCCCGCTCAGCACGTAGCCGTCCTCGTCGGCGCCGATCGTCATCGCGCCGCCCTTCTTCACCGTGCCGGTGCTCTTCTTGTTGTCACCGCATGCCGCCAGCACACCACCGGCGCTCAGAACGCCGACGCCGAGTCCGACGCGGCCAACGAGCTGGCGCCGTGTCATCGAGCGGCCGTCCAATGCCGCCAGCAGATCTTCGACGATCTCGCGATCGCGCATGTGTGGCTCCTCCTCGAAATCAGCGCCGGTCACGACAGACGTCGCGTACGACGGCCTCCGTGCTCCCTGTTGCGCGAACGTATCCAAAGCTATATGCATTTTGCAAGTGGATGGCTCATATAGCGTCGCCTACACTCACTCGCCGTGCTCGACCCCGACGTGAAGAACTTCGTTCTGGCCGAGCTACCGGCGTCGCCGGCACGGGTGCTTGAGGTCGGGGCCGGAGACGGCGAGCTCGCAAAGGCCGTGGCGTCCGCCGGCTACGAGGTGGTGCCGGTCGATCCTCATTCCGACGCTCCCAACGTCCGCCGCGTCGCGCTGCACGACGTCGACGACCTGCCGGCGAGCTTCGATGCCGCGGTTGCCGTCGTCGCGCTGCACCACGTCGAGCCGCTCGCGCAGTCGTGTCGCCGGCTCGCCGAGCTCGTGCGTCCGGGGGGCACGCTCGTGCTGGACGAGTTCGACGTCGACCTCTTCGACGACACCGCCGCGCGCTGGTGGGTTGCGCAGCGTCGGAGCGCCGGAGACGAAGAGCGCACGCCGGCCGACGTCATCGCGTTTCTGCGCCACCACTGTCACCCCCTGAGCACGATGCGCGCAGCGCTGGAGACGTGGTTCGAGCTGGGACCGCCCACGCGCGGCCCGTACCTCTACCGCTGGAACCTCCCGCCCGGCGTTCGCGCGACCGAGGAGGACGACATCGCCGCCGGCCGGCTGCCCGAAATCGGCACGAGGCTGGTGGGTATGCGCCGGTAGCCGCATCAGTGCGGGTGCGGCTCCTCGTTGCCGGGGTGGGTGTGCAGCTGCTCGCCCTCGCCGGCAACCGACTCCGGCGAACCGGTGACGGAGGCGCGGAAGTCGCGCATCTGGCGGATCTCCTGGCGTTGCGCGTTGGTGATCTGCTCGGCGAGCTGCCTGACGTCGGCGCTCACGCCCTTGGCGAAGACGACCTGCGACATCGTGATCGCGCCCTGGTGGTGAGGGATCATCATGTCGACGAAGGCCACGTCGAAGGGGCTGGCCCCGACGAGGTGCGACATGTCGTGGTCCATCCCCATCTGCGCCTTCGTCAGCCCGAGGATCACCGCCTTCATTCCGGCGGCCCGCAGCCGGGCGGCGATGCTGCGCATGCGCGCGATCTCCGCGTTCTGTGAGCTGATGATGCTCTGGGCGAGCGACTGCACGTACGGCGTCTGCGTCTGAGTCAGTGCCATCCGGGCCATCTCGACGGCCGCCACGTGGTGGGGGATCATCTGCTCGACGTATGCGCGGTCGACGCCGTTGCCGTGCTTGACGAGCGCGGTCCCCGCGGCGACGCACTTGTCGAAGGGCGACGTCCGCGCGCCGCCGGCGCGCGTGCGACTCGCGGCCGCGCACGCCATCCGCGGCGACCGGCTCTGCGCGCGCGCCAGACGGCCCATCGCCGTGACACAGGTACTGAACGGGGTGGCCTTGGTGCCGGCAGCCGGCTGCTTGCTCTGGTTCTGGCAGCGCTTGGCATACGTCTGCGCGTCCGTGCTCGCGGCCCGCGCCGGGACGGCGACGGCAGCGGTTGCGAGCATGGCCGCAAGCGCGGTGACGGTGTATTGGCGTGCGGTCACAGTCCTCCCAACGAACGACATAGCTAGAGGCGGCGGAACTATAGGTACGGCCGCCACTCGAGGCGCCGGGCCTCGGGAGCGGCGAGCAGCGCGCGGCCCGTGACGCGGTGGCGCCACGAGCCGCGGCCACACGCTCTGGCGCCACATGACAAGAACGCCAGAGGTCCGCGGGAGGAAGCGGCTCGGACATATATGGCGCACACACATACCGATGTCAAGGCCGACATTTCCCTCCGCGTCACGAGCGCCCCCGCGTCCCCGCAGTCGACTGCATCGCGACAGTGCGTGACTCACCTATCCTCGGCCGAAGCCAGCCACGGCGAAGCAGCGGTCCGGTCGGCCGGGGGACGCCGGCGCATGGCACGGAGAGCATCGATGAGCGCGAGCCTTGACCACGATGGAGTCGTCGCCGGCCTGCAGGGCCGCTTGGGCGACCACTGGACGGTGACGGTCCGCTCCGCGCGGCCCGGAGCGCCGCTGATCGCGATGTTCAGCGGCGCGCTCCAGAAGGCCGAGCCGAAAGACGACGCGCCGCCCGGCGAGACGGACTTCGTCTGGTATGTCGGAAGCGACGAGCGGACCTTCGGCGCGTTCGCGATCCCGAGCGCGGGCTTCCGCCACGCGCAATGGGAGGCGACCCCGAAGGGGCCCGCGCTCATGGTCCACACCTCCGACGTGCTGATCGCGCTCTTTCCGCGGACGGTGGAAGATTGATGCGCCGCATCGCGATCGCCGCGCTGATCCTCGTCGGCGCGGTGTCGATCCTCGCGGCGCAACTCGTGAGCGGCGACGCGTCCGCACGCGTCGACGGGGCCGACCGTCCCGTCAACGCCGGTGCCGGCGATCTCGGCGACATCACGGCGCACAACTCGCCGACGCTCGTCCGCAATCCGCGCAACCCGCAGAACCTCGTCGCGACGAGCCGGATCGACTCGCCCGACTTCTCCTGCGCCGTGCATGCGTCGTTCGACGGCGGCCGGCGCTGGACGCGCACGCGCGTGCCGATCCCCAAGGGCGGCGGGCGCACCTGCTTCGCACCCGACGCGACCTTCGGCTCCGATGGCACGCTGCACGTCTCCTACGTGACGCTGCAGGGCGTCGGCAACCGCCCGCGCGCCGTCTGGCTCGCCTCCTCGAAGGACGGCGGCAGGACGCTGCAGCCACCGCACCGGATCAGCGGTCCGCTCGCCTTCCAGGTCCGGATCACGGCCGATCCGCGCGACGGCCGGCGGCTGTACGCGACGTGGGTGCAGGCGCGCGACGTGGGGCTGCTGAAGTTCACCGATCCGGGCAACCCCGTCGTCGCCAGCCGCTCGGACGACGGCGGCGCGACGTGGAGCCGGCCGGTGCGCGTCAACAGCCCGTCGCGTGGCCGCGTGCTGGCGCCGTCGGCCGAGGTCGGGAGCAAGGGCGAGCTCTACGTGCTCTTCCTCGACGCCGGCGGGGACCGGCTCGACTACGAGGGGGCGCACCACGGCGACGGCGGGCCGCCGTACGACGGGCGCTTCTCGCTCGTGCTCGGGCGCTCGCTGGACCGCGGCGCGACCTGGCAGGAGTCGGTCGTCGACCATCGCGTGGTGCCGACCCGGCGCTTCATCGCGTTCCTGCCGCCGTTCCCGTCGCTCGCCATCGATCGCGGACGCGGGCGCCTGTACGTCGCGTTCGAGGACGGACGTCTGGGGACGCCCGACGTCTACGTCTGGTCGCTCGCGCCGGGAAGCGCTACCTGGTCGGCGCCGAAGCGGGTCAACGACACCCCGTCGCGGGACGGGACGTGGCAGTACCTGCCGAAGATCGCGGTCGCACCGGACGGGCGCGTCGACGTCGCGTACTACGACCGTCGCGCAACCGACGGCTCGAACCTCCGCAACGAGGTCTCGCTGCAGTCCTCCGATGACGGCGGTGCCACCTTCGGCGCCCGGGTGCAGCTCACGAGCGAGTCGTTCGACGCACGGATCGGAGCGGGCAGCGAGCAAGGGCTGCCGGACCTTGGCAGCCGTCTCGCGCTGGTGTCCGACAACGGCGGCGCGACGGCTGTGTGGGCCGACACGCGAGCCGGGACCGACGCGTCGCACAAGCAGGATCTCCGCAGCGCGCGGGCCGACGTTGCCGGCACCGCGGGCTCCGGCAACCTGCGCACGGCGCTGAGGCTCGTCGGCATCATGCTGCTCGTCGCCGGCTGTGGCCTCGCCGTAGGACTCCGACGAGGGATCGGCACTTTACATTCACGTGTAAAGCAGCTATAGGTATCTTACACGTAGCTGACGTTCGGCGGCACCGGCGAGGAGGGCGGATCTCATCGGCTCCGGCGATTTCAAGGATTGATCTTCAGGAGGAGGAGGACGGATCGTGCTTCATCGACGTAGGGTCGGCGCAGGGATGATCACCGCAGCTCTCGCCATCCCGCTCGCCGTGGTCGCCACGGCGTTCGCGTGCGCGAATCTCGCCACGCTCAAGCTGGACCACGGAGCGGTGGCCGCGGGTAGCGACGTGACCGCGTATGGCCGCAACTTCAACAGCAATGCCAACGCGTCCACCGTCACATTGCGCTTCAACGGACGCAACGGCCGCGTGCTCTGGGAGGGCCGCCCGCAGTCCAACGGCAAGCTCACCGGCACCTTCAAGGCACCGAGCGTTCAGGCCGGCCAGTACGTGATCCTCGCGACGCAGACAGGCGTCGACGGCAGGCCCGCCGCGGGCACGCCCGGCCGCGCGCCGCTGAAGATCAAGGGTGGCTCGGCCTCATCCGCCGCCCCGGCGCCGGCTGGCCCGAGCGGCCCGACGCTGCCGTCGCTCCCGGTGGGAGCCGGCATGGTGCTGCTCATGCTCGCGCTGGCCGGTGGCGGCCTGGCGCTCATCACGGGTGGGCGGCGGCACGCCGCTCATCGCGCACCCGCACGCCCCCTGGCGTAGCCGGAAACCCGAACCCACGATCGATCTGCCGGCGGGCCTCGACGAGGCCCGCCGATGCGGCGCTGACCGCGCACCACCACACATGACTCCACGAGGTACCTCACGCATGCACAGGCATGGACTCGCCAACTCGACTCTTCGCCGCAGGCGCATGGGCGCTGCCGCGCTGGCGATCGCCGCGGCGCTTGCGGCCGGCGCTCCCGCGCCGGCCGGCGCCGACATCCGCGTCAGCGCCAACACGCCGCTGCGGCCGTCGTCCGACGTCATCTACGGACGCGACGCGCTCGGCCTGGCAGCGAACCCGAAGAACTCGCGCCACATCGTCGCGGTGTACGCCGACTGGGTCTCGCTCAACTGCGAGGTGGCCGTCTCCACCGACGCAGGCACGACCTGGCGGCGGACGGCCCTGAAGGCCCCTGCTGGCTTCGCCGATCCGCCGTGCACGATCGGCAACCACCTCGCCAACCAGCTCGACGGCGGCATCGCGTTCGGCAGCGGCAACAACGTGTACGTCACGTTCGCGACCGGAACCGGGCGCCCCGACGGCAGCGGTTCGGGCAAGTCGGTCCTGCTCGCCAAGTCGACCGACGGTGGGCGAAGGTTCAACACCGGCACCGTGGTCCTGCCCGGAGGCGACGACCCCGACGCGGGCCCGGACTACATCATGCCCAAGCTCGCAGTCTCGCCCGGCAGCTCGAGCAGCACCGACCGGATCTACATCGCCGCGAGCGGGAGCGGCAACGACAACCACGACGGCGTGCAGGGGGAGGACACCGTCTTCACGAGCTCCGGCGACGGCGGTGCGAGCTGGACCCCGCCGAGCATCGCCAACGTGCCCAGCGACAACTCGATCGAGCATTCGGGTCCGACGGTCGGACACGACGGCGCCGTCTACGTCGCCTGGCGCACGCGCGGCAAGGACCCGTCGGATCCGACGAAGTTCGTCCCGGAGGGCACGCTCGTGGTCGGCCGCACGACCGATCTCGGCGCCAGCTGGACGCGCACGACCGTTGTCGGCGTGCGCGGCTTCGTCTACACGGGCCCGCTGGTCCCGCCGTTCGTGACCGGCCAGCGCTTCACCGCGTCGACCTTCCCGCGCCTGGCATCCAACCCGCGCAACGGCGACGTCTACCTCGTGTACGGCAACGGGGAGCCGCCGATCGTGCCGGGCACGGCGCGCGCCGCCGACCACTTCATCCATCCCGACATGGACGTGTACTTCCAGCGCTCGACGGACGACGCGAAGACGTGGTCGTCGCCGGTGCGCCTCAACCTGGACTCGCCGGTGCAGTTCGAGATCACCCAGACCCGCCATCCGACCGTCTCCGTCGCGCCCAACGGGCGGGTGGACGTCGTCTGGCAGGACCGCCGCCATTGGTACCGCGGGTGCACGCATACGCATGCACCGTGCGCCGAGGCCCGCCTTGGCGACACGTACCTGCGCTCGTCGGGCAACGAGGGCTTGAGCTTCGGTGCCGAGCGGCGCATCACCGACCGCTCGATGAACAACGACGTCGGCTTCGACTACCGCTTCGGCGCGTACTGGGACTACGGGCCCAAGTCGATTCCGCTGGGCAACAACAAGATCCTCGTCGGCTGGATGGACTCGCGCGACGGCAACGTCGAGACCGACACGATGGGCATCTACCTCGCCCAGGTGAACCTCAAGGCGTCGCGCAACGTGCCGGTCCAGCGGGTCACGCGCACGGATGCGTCCGACCTCGCCGTGAAGCTCTCGCGGCTGACGTACCCGGCGGGAGCCGAGGCGACGCTGGCGGGAACCTTCGCGACGGCGCCCGCGACCCGCGTGGTGATCGTCAACGAGCACGACGTCGCCGGTGCCCTGGCGGCCGGAGTGCTCGCACGGGCCAACCTCGGACCGGTGCTGCTCGCGCCAACCGGCGGGCTGTCGGACGGCGTCAAGGCCGAGCTTACGCGGCTGGCGCCGATCGGGGCCTACGTCATCGGCGGGGCCGGATCGCTGTCTGATCAGGTGACCGCCGACCTCGCGGCGACCGGGATCGCGCAGAACCAGATCGTGCGCATTGCGGGCAACGACGCGGCCGACACCGCGGCGCGGATCGCGACGGCGATGGATCGCCGCACCGACGCCGAGAAGGCGGCGGGCGTGCGCGCCTTCGACGGGGCCGTGATCGTGAACCCGAGCAGCCCGGATGCCGCCGCAGTCGCCGCGCTGGCGGCCAACCGCCGCCTGCCGGTGCTGTTCGCCAGCGCCAATGCGGTCCCGGCCTCGACCGCCGCCGCGCTGTCGTCGCTGACGATCAAGAACACGCTCGTCATCGGCTCGTCGCGCTGGGTGGGAGACGGCGTGCTGACAGGGCTGCCCAAGCCACAGCGCATCGGCGGCGCCGATGCGGTCGCGACGTCCCGGGGAATCGTCCGCGAGTCGCGGCGGCGAGGGCTGCCGGCGAACATCGTCTACACCGCGAGGGCCTCGCGCAGGATGGATGCGGCCCTGCTCGGTCCCGCGGTGGGACGGATGACGGGGCTCATGCTCCTCACACACCGCGGCCAGGCGGAGGTCGCCGGGCTGCTCAATTCCCTGCGGATCCGAGGCGACGTCGACCGCGTGGTTGCGGTCGAGAGCCCGGTCCGGCGAGGGCGATGACACCGTGCCCCAGGCACTGACGAAGGGAGAGCTATGACGGAGAGGTTGGACCGCGGCGCACGGCGGCGCTGCGGTCGTGAAGCCCGGCTCCTGACAGCGGGGGTGTTGGCCTGCGGCGCTGTGCTGCTGCCGGCGACCGCGGCGTCGGCAGAGGACATGCCGGCGATGCAGAACGGCATGCTGTGCCCGCACGCCATGGGGGACCCGAGCAACCCCGCGACGGCGGTCCCGCCGGCGCGGACCAGCACGAACGAGGCACCGCTTGGCGCCAAGCCGGCGTCGGTGACGCAGTCGTCGCCGGCGCGGCCTGCCACCAAGCCGGCATCGAAGGCGCCGGCGGAGCAGGCGGCCGCGAGGACGCCGGCATCGGCGCCGGCGACCACGACGGCCAAGAGCCAGGCTGGGGTGGGCGCCACGGCGCCGGCCGTCCAGACGCAGCGGGTCGTGGTCGCTCAGCCGCAGCATGCCGTGACGCCGGCTGCTCAGCCGCAGCGGGTCGTGACACCGGTTGCTCAGCCGCGTCATGCCTCGCCGCGTCCGCACCGGGCGGCGCCGAAGCACACGCCGGCAGTTCGCCGCGTGAGCACCCCGGCCGTCACTCCGACGGTCATCCCCGAGGTGACGCGTCCGTCGGCCGGAAGCGTCCCGCAGGCCACCTCGACGGCGACCGGCAGCGCGCCGGCCGAGGTCGCGTGGCTGGCGATCGGCGGCGCGCTCATGCTCGCCGGGTGTGCGGCGGCAATCGTGGCCAGGCGGCGGCGCGGCAGCAGCGGCGCCGCGGTCATCGAGGCCACGCCCGGCCCGCTCGAGCCGTCCCTCCTCCGGCGCGAGCAGGTCGAGGTCGACGAGGTCGAGGTCGCGCTCCGCGAGATGCTCGCCGAGGCACGTGCCTGGGAGCTTCTCGGCAACGGGGAGCACGGCGAAGCGGCCGACCGCGAAGTGTCGGTCACGTCGCGCTGACCGCGACGCACAGGCGAAAGTGCCCGGGGGCGCGGCCGAGACGCCGCGCCCCCGGCGCGTTTCGGGTCGTCTCGCTCCGGCCACGTCAGTTGCGACGTCGGATCGCGGAAGCTGCCCCGCAGGGTGTACTGCTCGTCGAGCAGCACGAGTTATTCACACCGGCGACAATCGCGGCTGGCTCGCACAGTTAGGCGCACTGTTCTGCTGGTAGGTCCTGCTCTGACCGGCCCTGCAGTCGACGCCTGATGCGTCGCGCGAAGGCGAGCTGCACGCGCTCGGCAGCTCCCTTTGAGGGGGTCGCTCGATTATCGGTGCGACGGAGCTTCGGCCGCCGGCCCGGCCGCCAGCTCGATCGCCCAAAAAAGCCGGTTCAGTGGTCGGGCGGTTGGGAACGAGGGGTCAGGCGCAATTGGTCGCCGATGTCCGTAGGACGAAGAGGAGGCGTACAGGATGCCGAGAAGAGCCACATGCTTCGCATTGACGGTTATGGGCGCGCTCGTTGCGATCTCGCCGGCAAGCGCGAGCTCCGCTGGACACGAAGGGGCCAAAGGCCACATATCGATCCAGCAGCAAACGTTCGCCGGGACGCAGTTCGGTACCCCTACGGGCAATCCGACGCTCGTTACGACCGATCCGTTGGAGATACCTCTCACCGAAGGCGAGAGCTTCAGGACCTCGACGATCCGGTGCGACGCCGGGCCGGCGCCCTACAACGACGTCGGCCTGGCCCTCACCCCGAGTTTTCCGGGGCTCCGAGATCCCGCCCCGATCCGCAGCTTCGTCACGGGCACTGTGACCGAGGCGATGCCTGGTGACCGCGGCACGATCAGGGGGACCATCACCAGCTTCGTCTGCGAGGACGGCCAGGCGACCGACCAGATCACGGAGAGCTACAGGGGGCACTACGAGCCGAGCTCTGAGACGCAGCTCGTGCTGAGGGGCGGTCCGCTGACGACCACCGGTGGCATCGCGCTCGACGGCAGATTCAGGATCATCGATGGCACCGGCAGATTCGCAGACATGAAGGGCGGCGGATCGATCTGGATGCAGCTCACGTGCCTGCCTTCCACCCTGACGCGCAACGGCGCAACGAGCTGCGCCGACCTGGGTGCGTACTCCGAAGCGATCCCATTGCTGGAGGGGCGCTTCAAGGCCCCAACGATCCCGGCGTCGTAGCGCAAGCCGCCCTTCTCCAGCGCGTTCAGAGCGGATCGACGCTGGGAAAGCGAACTGCGCGATCAGCGGGTCCGGCGCCAGGGCGCCGGCCCCGAAGGCTTGCGGCCGTGGACGGCGTCGGCGTAGGCCGTCAGGAACGCCATCTGCGTGTCGCGCGCGGTCTCGATGGCTGCCGCGAGCACGTGCAGGTTGCGCTCGCCCGCAGGCGTGATCGTGTAGACCCGCGCTCGCGGCCCCGCGGCGGGATCCATCCAGCGCGAGGTGATCAGGCCGTCGCCCTCGAGATCCCTGAGGCTTCGATAGAGGGTGCCCGGCTCGATCTCCAGGCCGCGCGCGCCGAGCTTGCGGCGCAGCACATATCCGTAGCTCGGCTCGGCGCGCAGCAGCAGGAGCAGCCAGGCGGTGCGCAGGTCCTTCGGAAGCCGGGGCGGTATTCCAGGCTGCAGGCGTCGTCCGGGCATTCAGGGGGCTATGTGTTTAGCGCACCTATCGACCGAGGGCAAGCGGCCACCCGGCGGCCGATCACCAACCGGTCCAGCCCGGCGTCGCTCAGGACGGGCGCCGGCGGCGCGACAGTGCCAGTACGCCGACGCCGATCCCTGCGAGCATGAGCGCGATTCCGGCGAGCACGAGCGCCGCCTTCGCGGCCGAGGACAGGCGCGGCGGGTCGTTGAACGCGACGATCCCGCGCGCGAGGTCCTGCTTCGCCGTCCGGACGCTGCCGCCGCGCGTGTCCGTCCACACGCCGTAGGCGCGGGCGTCGGTCGAGACGAGGCCGAGCCTGCTGCCGAGATCCGGCATCCCGCGCTCGAGCCCGAAGCCGATCCGCGAGCTGAACGCGCGGTCGGAGAGGCGCACGCGCGGCAGGAACGTCTTGCCCTCGTCGAACGACGCCTGGAAGGAGACCTCGTTGAGCACGTTCGTGCGATCGGCGCGGCGGTCGAAGTACATGACGTCGACGCGACCGTCCGGAGCGATCGACAGCTTCGGCAGGTACTGCGCCGTCTTGTCGCGGCGCGGCGTGTCGTTGACGCGCACAGGGCCGGTCCAGCTGCTCGAGCCACGCCCGAGCGACCACAGCCATACGTCCGGGTCTCCCAGCCGGCCGTCCTGGAAGGCGGCGTAGACGCGGCCGCTGCGCTGGTCGACCGCCAGCGACGGGAACGGCGGGGTGAACACGATGAAGCGCTCGGTCGGCACGACGGACTTGTCGACGACGGACTCCTTCCACGTCGCGCCGTTGTCCGTCGAGCGCGCGAGCACGAGCTGCCATGAGCCGTCGTACGGCGGACCGCCGCGGCCACGATGGCCGCCGGCGTAGTCGAGCACGTCGTCGCCGAGGTCGAGGTAGAGGACGTTCAGCTCGCCGTCCGCGCCGGCCGCGGGCGACGGAGCGACGACGCGCTGGCGCGCCGCGCTGCTGACCCGCGTCGGCTCGGTCCAGTTCGAGCCGCCGTCGTCCGAGCGGATCGCCATGATCGGGTTGCCGGTCGTCGAGAAGGCGTAGAGCCCGAGCTCGGAGGCCTTCAGCCAGGTCAGGAAGATCCGCCGGTCAGAGCGCGGGTCGGCCGTGATGCGCACCTGGAAGGCCCGCGGCCCGAGCGGCGTCTCGACGGGCGCAGACAGCGTCTTGCCGCCATCCGTCGAGCGGCTGATCCAGACGGCGTTGGGAGCGTTGGCGCGACCCTTCAGGGTCACGTACGAGACGTAGAGCGTCCCGTTGGCCGAGAACGCCGCGTCGGGCGCGTAGCACTTGGGCGCCTCGCCCGCGGGCGCGGGGATCGCGGTCTGCGCCCAGCGGCCGCCGCCGTCGAAGGAGACGCGCAGGGCGCACGAATACGACGGTGAGTCGATCCGGTTGGCTGCCACGAGGTTGTTCGCGTCGACCGGATTGCGCACGAGCGTCGGGGAGTTGTTCGAGCTGAGATCGAGCGGGTTGGACGCGCCGTCGTTGATCGCGAGGTTGGCGCCGAGGGCGCGCGCCCGGTGCGGGGTGTCGAACGAGGAGGAGATCACGAGCGCCCCCACGCCCGCGGCGACGAGCGCGAGCGCGACGACGGCGGTCGGGAGCGCCCCCGCCGAGGAGAGGCGGCCCCGCCGTGGCGCCGGCGCCGGCGACGAGGACGCCTGTGGCTCGGCTGTCGCGAGCTTGTTCATCGCTTCCCCTTCGTCTTGCCGTAGGACACGCGCTCGCACGCGCTGAGCCGGTCGCTGCGATCGGCGCGGACGCTGTCGCGTCCCTTCCCGCAGCGGATCGTGTCGACAGTGCCGTTGCGCGCGTCGATCGAGTCGTTGCCCGCCCCGCCGTCGATGACGTTTCGGCCGCCGCCGGCGATGATCCGGTCGTTGCCGCCCTCGCCGAACAGGCGGTCGGCGCCGGGCCCCCCGACGAGGCGGTCGTTCCCGCTGCCGCCCGCGAGGCTGTCGCGGCCGTCGCCGCCGTCGAGAACGTCCTTGCCCGCTCCCCCGAACAGACTGTCGCGGCCGTCGTCTCCGCGCAGCCGGTCGTTGCCGGAGCCGCCTACGAGCTTGTCGTTGTCGGCGCCGCCGTCGATGGTGTCGTCGCCCGTTCCCCCGTCGACGCAGTCCTCACCCTGGAAGCCCTTGATGTCGTCCTTGCCCGCGAACGCGAAGATCTCGTCGCCCGCGAGCGTTCCGACGAGCATGTCGGCCGCGTTGGTGCCGAGCATCCGGTTCGCGCAGCGGCCGGGCTGGAGCGGCGGCGCCCCGCTGCCCGCAGCCGCGGTGGGGGCCGTCTTCGCCGGCGGGGGCCCGGCGGGAGGCGGCGGCAGCGGCGAATTGTCGCTGCGGAAGATGAACGCGCGCCCGTCGCCGCCGGTCGTGATGTTGGAGAGGTACGCGGACGCCGCGAAGTCCAGGAAGCCGTCGCCGTTGAGGTCGCCCATGGGCGTGAGCCCGACGCCGAACCCGTCGCCGCGGGCGTTGTCGGGGTCGGGGATCGCCATGAGGTCACGGCCGGTCTGGACGTTCATGAAATGCAGGTCCGCCGGCTCGTCGGTCGCCTCCGTGAACGGATCGAAATGGAAGCCGGCGACGAGCACCTCGTTGGCCGGGCTGGAGAGCCCGTCGACGAGGTTGCCGACGCCGGTGAACGCGCCGCCGAAGTTGCCACCGAGCTGCGGTGTCGGATCGGTGATGCCGGCGAACTGCCAGCTGCCGGTGGCGCCGCCTCCGCCGCCGACGGCGTTGAACGCCCACAGCTTGCCGTCGTCGGTGAGCTGCGCGTTCTGCAGCGCCGCCGGCAGCAGGATGTCCGGTGCAGTCGACGCTCCGAGGTCGCCGACCGGGCGGCCGCCGTTGAAGGAGCCGCTGAACTGCGAGAGCTTCTGCGGCTCCGGGCTCGTGATCGCCGTCCCGCCGGGTGTCGTGATGTTCGCGCCCGTGTTGCCGTCGAAGAGGAAGGCGGCGCCCACGCCGTTGAACTCCGGCCCGAACGGGCCCGTGAGCGGGTAGCTCAGGTTGCGCGCCGGGATGACGAACTCCGGCGCGCACGACGCGGCGATCCGGCCCGGCGTCGAGCAGTCGGCGGTCGCCTGGCTGTTGACGTCGCCGATGCGGTAGAGGTTGCCGCCGAACTCCTGGCCGCCGGGCGGCGCCTGCGCGAGCGGGTTCTGGATCGTCTGCAACGGCGTCTGGAGGATGACCCGCGGGTCGCTGCCGGCGATCGCCGCGCCGCTGTACGTCCAGGCCTTGCCGGAGATGCAGCGGACGGGCGGGGTGGGAGCGGTCGTCGCGTTCTGGCATTGCGATCCGGCGGCGGCCGCGGTCGGGTCCGGGGCCTCGGCGCTCGTCTCGACGAAGTTGCGCGCCGTGATGACGACGTCGGGCAGGCCGTCGCCGTTGAGGTCGCCGATCCGGCTCGACAGCGGAAGGTCGGGACAGGGGCCGACGCCGGCGTTGTCGTTCTCGGCGACCGACCCGGCGCAGGGAGGCATCGCCTGCGGCGAGGCCATGACGCGCCCGAACTGCGGGCTGACCCCGAGCGCCTGCTGCGTCGCCCGGTCGGCCGGCGGCATGTCGATGCGCTTGAGCACCGCGCGGGTCGCGCCGTCGATGACGTAGCCGCGGCCGATCTGGGCGTCGGCGGTGGTCGGCGGCGTCGCGCTGTTGGCGGCGTTGACGCGCAGGCCGCGCGAGCCGGCGAGGATCTCGGGGATGCCGTCATCCGGGCCGACCGCCGCGGCGTCGCAGATCTTGTCGGCGTCGGGGCCGTCGCCGCCGGGGCAGCTGCCGATGTCCGGCATCGTCTCGACGTAGACGAAGGAGAGGGCGGGATCGGGGTTGGTGTCGGGGTTGAGCTCCGGCGGCGTGATCGTGTCGATGTGCGCACCGGTGGCGCCGTTGAACACGAACACCTGGCTGCTGCTGGCGTCCTGCGACTGGGCGACGAGCAGGTCGAGCTTGCCGTCGCCGGTCAGGTCGGCGCTCGAGATCCCCCAGCCGAACGATCCGCCGGCCCGGGGCTGCGGGCTGTCGACGCGCTGGATGCTGTACGTGCGCGGCATCCCGGGTGCCTGCGCGTTGGCCACGGCGCCGGGGGCGGTGGCCACCAGCGCCACGAGCCCCGCACTCGCCAGATGACCCCAACGAACTCCGTTTCGTCTCGTCATGAGCCAGAACCTACGCCCAACTATGTGCAGAAAGCAATAGATGCGTTGAACATCTAGTAAAGGCCCTGCAACAGCCGTACTTTTCTCGGCCATAGACCTAGATGTACCTTTCATCTACAAGCCCTAAAGACCGGTTCAACCACTTTCAGGTCTGATGGCCTCTCGAGGCCGACCCCGCGCGCGGCGCGGGGCCGGCGATCCGCCGGCCCCGCTTTGGTCGGACGAGTGTGCTCGCGGCCTGTCAGGCCGGGCGGCGCCGGCGCACCTCGGCCGCCGTCAGCCCCGCGACGAGCGAGAACAGGCCGAACGCCAGCAGGCCGATGCCGAAGCCCAGACCCGAGCCCGCGCCACCGGCCGGAGCGCCGGAGGCCTGGCTTGTCAGCGACGGCGTGCGGCCCGGCTCGTAGCTGCTGAACAGGTCGCTCAGCGCGCCTTGCTGCGCCGGAGCCGACGCGGCCGGACGCGGTGTGGCCCCGGAGCGCTGCGGGCGCGCGGCCGGGGTGCTGCTCGCAAACGACCTGGCCGGGGCCGCCGCCGGCGTGGAACCGGCGAACACGCGCTGGCCGGCGGCGCTCGTCGTCCCGCTGCGCGAGCCCGCGGTGCTGCGGGTCGAGGCTGTGCTGCGGCCCGATTGGCTGCGGGCGGGGGCCGTCGAGCGCGAGCTGGTCGGACGCGGAGCGGCCGTGGCGGTCCCCTGGCTGCGAGCCACGCTCGGCGTCGTGAAGCTCGGCTGGCGCGCGGGCGCGGTCTGCGCCGCGGGCTCAGGCGTGGCGGTTGCCGCCGGCTCGGCGGACGCCGCGGCCGGTGCCGGTGCCGGTGCGACGACGCCGAAGGACGCCGGCGCGAAGCCACCGGTCGGCTTGGATGCCGTGATCGTGTAGTTGCCCGGCGTCGACGGCGCCACGATCGTCGTCGTGAAGCCGCCACCCGAAGACGTGGTCACCGGAACCGATCCACCGGGGCCGCTGACGGTGACCGCGGACTTGGGCGTGAAGAACGAGCCGTTGACCGTGATCGCCGCACCGGGCTGGTAGGCGCTCTTGTCGAGCGACACGTGGGCCTGCGGGTTGCAGGCGTAGGCGATGGCGACCGGTACGACGATTGCAGCGATCACCACAGACGCAGCGGTGACGCTCCGACGACGCAGACCAGCCAGCCTTGGCTGAGGGGACACGGAAGCTCCTTTCAAAGAAGCGATCGCCAGAAAAACGGTCACGAGCGAACATACACCAATGTGTGGCGCACATCTAGTGCTTTCACGTCTAGTGCCGTACGGCGCGGACGGGCGTCCGTGGAGCGGGGTCAGGCGCCGCTCGGCGCCGGCCCCACGAGCACGGTCACGAGCGCGCGCGAGCCGTGGTCCGCGATGCACTCCGCGAGCTCGTCGAGCCGGCACGTGACGACGATCTCGCCGCGCCGCGAGACGCCGACGAGCACGGCGCAGGGCGTCGATGCCGGCCATCCGCGTGCCTCCAGCCTGCGCGCGAGCGCCTCCGGGTCGCGCCCGGCGCCGAGCACGCCGACGACACCCGGAGCATCGTCGGCGGCGCCGTCGACCGCGTGGGTGAGCAGCAGCGGCGCGCCACGGCCGGCGATCTCGCGGCGCAACGCCGCCGCGCCGGCCGTCACCGCGCTGACCCCGGGCACGATCTCGTACTGCAGCCCGCGGTCGCGGACGGCTCGGAGGTCCTCGCGCAGCTCTCCGAACAGCGTCGGATCGCCGCCCTTGAGCCGCACGACCAGCAGACCCTCCGTCACGGCACGGTCGTAGGCGGCGAGGATGTCGGCCTGCGTCGCGGGCGGCCAGACCACGAGCTCCGCGTCGGGCCGCGCGTGCTCGGCGATCACCGGCTCGTCGAGCAGCATCGGGTTCCACACGATCACGTCCGCCTCCGCGATCGCACGCACGGCGCGCAGCGTCAGCAGATCGGGAGCGCCGGGGCCGCATCCGACGAAGAGCACGCGGCCGGCGCTCATGTCCCCGGTGGCAGCGGCCGCAGCAGCAGCCACAGCGACAGCGCCAGCAGGACCGGTCCCGGACTGGCGTGCAGGACGACCGCGTCCACGGGCGCCAGCGGATCGCCGGCGTCGCGCACGAGCGCGATGTGGCTGACCGTCTGAAACAGGCCCGCGAGCGCGCACAAGGCGAGCGCCGCGAACGCCGGCAGGCTGTCCGATCGCCCGCGGCGGACGAGCACGAGCGCTGCGCTCGCAGCGGCCACGGCGAGCAGCCCGGGAACGAGATGATCGATCACTTCGACGGTTGCCGAGACGTCGAGCTCGAGCCCGAGCAGCGGCCCGGCGTAGGGCGGAAGGATCGACCACACGGCGACCGCGATGAGCACCGTGAGCCACCGCTCGATACGCGGCGTCGCACGCGTGGACTCACTGGACGAGCTGGTTGACACGGCCGGCGAGCCTACCTCGCGGTCGCCCTGCCGCCGCCGGTTACCGCGGTGGCATCGACGCTCGACCTCCCGGGTGCAACCGGCGTGGGGGCTCGTCTTCCGAGGCTATGGTCCCCGGCCATGCGCTGGCGGCGGCTGACGATCCTCGCGCTGGCGCTGGCGGCGCCCGCCGTGGTCAGCGTCCCCGCATACGGCCAGGATCGTGCGGTCCTGCGGGTCGCCTTCCCCAGCGAGGATGGGAGTCTCACGCCGTACACGTTCACGAACGGCTATGCGCTCATGACGCTCGTGTACGACACGCTGAGCTGGCGCGACGCGGCCGGCGTCGCGCGCCCGTGGCTCGCACGCTCGATCCGGCGCCGCGCGGGCGGCCGGCAGATCGAGGTGACCCTGCGCCGCGGCGCCCGCTGGCACGATGGACGACCGCTCACGGCCGACGACGTGGTGTTCACGTTCCGCTACATGAAGACGCACGTCCATCCGCGCTTCACGCCGCAGCTCCGTGAGCTGGCGGGCGTGACGGCGAGCGGCCCGCTGACCGTCGTCTTCACCCTGCGCGACGCGGCGCTGGGCTTCGAGGACCAGCCGCTGGCGGACGTGCCGATCCTTCCCCGGCATCTCTGGGAGCGGCTTGCGCCGGGGCGCCTGGCCCCCGCCGGCGTGCCGGTCGGCAGCGGTCCCTACCGGCTCGTGCGCCACGTCGCCGGGCGCAGCTATCGCTTCGAAGCCAACCGCGGCTACGTTCGCGGCCGTCCCGCGGTCAACCGCATCGACGTTCCGATCATCGGCGATCAGCAGCAGATCGCCGCAGGGCTGCGCGGCGGTTCGCTCGACGCCGCACCGGTGGTCGCACCCGCCGGGACGCGCCTGGAGCAGCCGCCCTCCGCGCGCCTCGGCCGCGCTGACTCCTACACCGGGACGGTGCTCGAGCTCAATCTCACCCGACCGCCGTTCGACCGCCTCCAGGCTCGCCGTGCCGTCGCGCGCGCGCTGGACCTCGGACAGATCGCGGCCTCGGGCCGCGGAGCCGGCAGGCAGCTTCGAGCCAGCCGCGGCGTGCTGCATCCGCGGTCGCCGTGGGCCGGGACGACCGTGCTTGGCCGCTTCGACGCCGCGGCTGCGCGCGTGGCGTTCTCCGAGCAGGGCGTCGGCACGTTCGCGGTCGCCGCCTCGCGCAGCGATCCCGTGCGTCTGGAGGCCGCGGCCAGGGTCGTGCGTGCGCTTCGCGCCGCCGGCGCGCCGGCGCGCTTGGCGGCGCTCTCGCCCGCTGCGCTGAACCGGGCGCTGGCGACCGCCACGTTCGACGCTGCCGTCGTCGGATCGCCCGCGCTGGCGTCGTACGACCCGGCGTTCCTGCGCGCGGTCTTCGGGAACCCGGCCGATGCGCCGCTGAACGACGGCGGCTACCGCAGCGCGCGCTTCGAGCAGCTCGCCGACGGGGTCGAGCGGGCGAGCACGGTCGCGGCGCGGCGCCGCGCCGTCCAGGCCGAGTTGCGGCTACTGGCGGACGACCTCCCGGTGATCCCGCTGTTCTTCGGCGGCACGACGTTCGCCT
>DASWQM010000172.1:0-20051 GCA_036403675.1 Solirubrobacteraceae bacterium
GTCCACGACGAGCTGGGCCAGCGACACCACGTGTGGCATTCCGAATGGAAACCCGATGCTCGGGCTCGTTACGACCGGCAACGGGGGCCCGACGGCAACGGCAGCGCCGCAGCCCGGAAGCCCACTGATCAACGCGGGCACGAACTCGTTGTGCCCAACCACCGCCGACCAGCGCTACTTCGCGCGTACGGACTCGCAGTGTGACATCGGTGCCTACGAGGTTGGCGCCGTGGTGGACAACACGGCGCCGAGTTGCGCCGTGAGCGCAACAGTCACAGCCCCGCCGAAGCAGCAGCAGGTCACGGCCCAGGACGGAGGTACCGGTGTGGATGCGGGTGATCCCGCCCCCGCCGTGTTCCCGCCCTTCCAGCCGGGTCCCGCGACGCCGCCCAACCCGGCGTTGACGGGCGGGATCAGCGACATCAGGATCACGAACGGCGACGTCGCATTCACGCCGTTTACGAGCCCGTCGCGCAGCTCGCTCGTCCTGACCGCGACGAAGTCCGACCAGAATCTGTCGACCAGGTGGTCGTTCATCGCGAAGGATCTCGCCGGAAATCAGAAGGACTGCCGGTAGGAAGTCCCGGGCCGGCGCATCACGGCGATCCCGGGATGCGCCGGCCCCGCCCGAACACTTCACACCAAAAAGGGGCCAAACCCACATGAACAACGACACCAAGCGCGCTTACCGCAAGCCGGTCCTCCGACGTCTCGGGCTACTGCGCCGCCTGACGCGATACACGTTCTGATCGTGAGCCGGACGACCGAGCAGGGCCGCGCGCCCCGGCGGAAGACCGCAGTGCTCGTCGCCCTCGCCGTCGCATTCGCCGCTCCCGCGGCGGGTGCGGCGGCTTCGGCGTCGCCGGCCGCCAAGGCGGCCGGCGCACGCGGGTCCTGTGGCGTCGCCGTCAAGATCGCCGGCAAGAGCACGTGCCTGGCGGCGGGCAGGAGCTGCACGCGCAAGTACGAGAGCAAGTACCAGACCAAGGGGTTCACGTGCAAGCGCAACTCGAGGGGCAGCTACCGCCTCAAGCGGATGAAGCAAGCGTTCTAGGCGGCGCGTACGTCGACCACGACGCAAGCGGACCTGAGTTGCGATCCGATCCCGGCGGGCTGCGCGAGCGGGCCGCCGGGATCTGGCGCGTCTGGGGCCGGACGTGACCGCGGTTCGCACAGCGCTCGAAGGCGCTCTCATCGTTGCCGTGCTCGTGCCGGTCGCGCTCCATCCCGCCGTGCGGCGGACGTTCCGTGGGCTGGCGCGGCCGCGGCTGGCAGCACTCGGCGCGATGCTGATCCTCACGCTCGCCGGGCAGCTCGCACTCGACGCCCGCAGCTTCCCATTCGTCGGCTGGCACATGTACGCGACGGTTCGCCACGGGGACGTGACGGTGTACGAGTACGACGCGGTGCTGCGCAGCGGCGCGAAGGTCGCCGTGGTGCCCGGCCGGTTCCTTGGGCCCGAGAGCGCGGACCGGCTGATGGAGGCGCTGCGGCGCCAGGTCGAGCGCGTGAGGGCACTCGATGAAGGTCCACGGGCAGGTGCCGCGTGGCGGGAGCACGAGCAGACCTTGCGCGCCCTCGCGGGACGCTACGACCGCGAGCATCCGGAGGATCCCGTCGCGAGCGTGCTCGTATCGCAGCGCACGGTGACGATCCGCTCGGGGAGGAAGCTCCCGCGGCAGCTGCTCTGGACGGTGGAGCTGCGGTGAGCCGGGACGGCGTGTTGCACCAGGACGTCAAGCCCGCGACGCTCGGCGTGGTCCGCGCCGCGGTCTTCCTCATGTGGATCGCGGTCGTCGTACCGGATCCGCTGTCGTTCCTCGCCGAGCTCCCGCCGACGATGAACCATCCACTGGGCGTGTTCGGGCTCGTGCCCGACGAGGCTTGGCGGCGGCTGCTGGAGCCCGGGGCGCTCGGCGCCTTCAAGGCCGTACTCGTCGGGCTGCTCGTGTTGGCGGCGCTCGGGGTGCGCCCCTACCGGTCGATCGCGCTCGCGACGGCGCTCCTGCTGACCGTCCACCAGGCGCTGCTCCGAGGCTTCACGTTCGACAACCACGAGGAGCTCGGCCTGCTCGTCTGCACGTACGTCCTCGTGCTGTTCCCGTCCGCGGACGGGTTCGCATGGCCGCGCCGGCGGGCGCCGTGCTCGCCGCCGGGGCTCTATTCGGCTGCCCTGCTGGCGATGGCCACGTTCCTGCTGCTTCCCTACGCGGGGATCGCGGCTCACCGGCTCGCGTTCGCGGCGCCCGACGTCTTCCTCGGCGACAGCCTCCCGGCCTGGATCGCCTCGCTGCACTCCCTCGATCGCGATGGCTCGGGCTTCGGCCTGTGGCTGCTTGGCCACCCGACGGTCGTGCCCGCCCTGAAGGCCGGCTTCCTGGTCACGACGATCTTCGAGCTCCTCGCGCCGCTGTGCCTGATCATGCCGCGCGTGCGCCGCGTCTGGATCGCCGTCGTGGTGTCCTTCCACGTCCTCAACTGGTTCACGCTCAACCTCTTCTTCTGGCAGAACGCGCTGCTCGTGCTGCTCGTCGTTACCGACACCGAAGCCTGGGTCTCCCACGCGCGGCGGATCGCGCGCTGGATTCTCCCGCGCGGCTCCAAGGGCCTCGCTGCCAATCACACACCCTTAACCGGTCGGTAACACCATCCGCAGCGCCGCTGACCACACTGGCGCCCAACTCGACCGAGGAGGGACCCAACGTGCGCTGTCGCGACCTGCTGACCGCCCGGCGGAACGTGCTCGCCGCAGCCGTCGCGGCCGGCGGACTCGCCCTGGCCGCCAGCCCCGCGATCGCCTCGAGCGCCGCCCACCGCGGCGCCGAGAAGCTCGCCAAGGTCGACCACATCGTGGTCATCTACCAGGAGAACCACAGCTTCGACAACCTCTACGGCGGCTGGGAGGGCGTCAACGGCCTCGCCTCCGCCGATCCGGCGCACACGACCCAGGTCAACCAGGCCGGGGCGCCGTTCGGATGCCTCAAGCAGAACGATCCGAGCCTGACGTCCCCGCCCTTGAGCGTCACCTGCAGCGACCTCGCCAACGGCATCGACAGCCACTTCGCCAACTCGCCGTTCGGCATCGACGCCTTCATCCCGCCCACGGCGACGACCTGTCCGAACGGCACCCCGGGCGGCGCGCCCGGCGGATGCACGCGCGACCTCGTGCACCGCTACTACCAGGAGCAGTATCAGCTCGACGGCGGCCGTCAGGACCGCTACGTCACGGGCAGCGACGCGATCGGCCTGACGATGGGCACCTACGACACGACCCAGCTGCCGATCTACGGATACCTCCACGGCAAGGACCACCCCGGCTACGCGATCGCGGACAACTTCTTCCAGGGCGCGTTCGGCGGCTCGTTCCTCAACCACCAGTGGCTCATCGCCGGCGCCACCCCGACCTTCCCCGGCGCTCCCACCGACCTGCACGCCGTCGTGGACGCCAACGGCATGCCGGCGAACTACCCGCTCTACGCGTCGCCGCTGGGCAGCGCCGTCAAGGACCCGGGGCTCACCGCGTCGTGCCCGCCGGCCGGCCGGCCGCCCACACCCGCGGGCGTCCAGTGCGGCGACTACGCGGTCAACACGATGCAGCCGGCCTATCAGCCGTTCGCCCCGGGCACGGCCGCGGCGCGGCGCCTCCCGCCGCAGCACGGCACGACGATCGGCGACGAGCTGAGCGCCGCGGGCGTCGACTGGGCCTGGTACGCGGGCGGCTGGTCGAATGCAAACGGCGACGTCGACGCGCCCGGCTGGACCAACGGACACGGGCCGACGGCGTGCTCGGACCCGAGCACGATCGCCGGCGCGAGCTTCCCGAACTGCCCGAACACGCTGTTCCAGTTCCACCACCAGCCGTTCAACTACTTCGCCGACTACGCGCCGGGAACCGCCGCCCGCGCCAAGCACCTGCGCGACGAGGAGGAGTTCGTCGCCCAGGCCAAGGCCTCGACGCGCACCTGCAACCTCAAGGCGGTCAGCTTCGTCAAGCCGATCGGCGCCGAGAACGAGCATCCCGGCTACACGAGCGTGACCCGCGGCAGCGGCCACGTCGTCGACCTGCTGCAGGCGATCAACACGAGCCGCTGCGCGAAGGACACGATGGTCGTCGTGACCTACGACGAGTTCGGCGGCTCGTGGGACCACGTCCCGCCGCCGGGACAGGGCAACGACAACGGCCCGCACGATGCCTGGGGGCCCGGCACCCGTGTCCCGGCGCTCGTCCTGGCGCCCCGCCTGCACGACGACTTCGTCGTCGATCACACCGAGCACGACACGACGTCTGTCCTGGCCACGATCGAGCACCGGTTCGGCCTCCCGGCGCTCGGGTCCCGCGATGCGGCGGTGCCCGACCTCTCGAGCGTGTTCACCGCCCGAGAAGCACGCGGGCATCAGGGGAGCGCTGATGGCCCTGATGGCGTACAGGCTCAGGCAACTAGATAGATAAATGTCGCGCTAGCGCGGCAGTATCCTGCGTCCATGCCCGTGGATCTCGAGCTGGCCCCGAAGATCAAGCGCCCGAAGGGCGAGCCGTGCTGCGAGCCGGTCGTCTACCCGGACGTCGAGCGCGAGCAGGCGTTGCGCCTCGCGGAGGTCGCCAAGGCGCTCGGCGACCCGATCCGCCTGCAGCTCGTCGACGTGCTGCGCAAGCACGCCGGAAAGGTCTGCGTCTGCGAGCTCGTGCCGCTGTTCGACGTCTCCCAGCCGACGCTGAGCCACCACCTCAAGAAGCTGCGCGAGGCCGGCCTCGTCGACCCCGAGCGCCAGGGCCTGTGGGCGTACTACTACGTCATCCCGGGCGCGCTGGACGAGCTCGCGGCCTGGCTGTTCTGATCCTCGGCGTCGAGCTCGGCGACGAGGTGCCGCACGCGCCGGTCGATGTCATCGCGCGTGGCGCGCACCTCGTCGGGCGGGCGCCCCTTGGGATCCTCGAGTTCCCAGTCGACGTGGCGCGTGCCGGGAATGTAGGGGCAGGTGTCGCCGCAGCCCATCGTGACGACGACGTCGGCCTGCTCGGCCATCTCCGTCGTGAGCCGCTGCGGGCGCCGGTCGGAGAGGTCGATGCCGAGCTCGCGCATGACCTCGACCACCGGCGGATGCACGTTTCCCGCAGGGTCGGCGATGCTGCCCGCCGACAGCGCCTGGTGGCGCCCCTCCGCCGCGCGCTCGAACAGCGCGGCGCTCATCTGCGACCGCCCGGCGTTGTGCAGGCAGACGAACAGTGCGGTGGCCATGCGGTCAGGCTACGCGACCCGCCCGGGCGTCGTGTGAACGTCCGTCAGTGCGCCGTGAGCGTCTGGATCACGAGCTCTGCCGCGCCGTCGAGGTCGACGCCCGACCGCAGCTCGTGGGTGCTCACCTGCGAGAGCAGCGCGCCGAGCGCCGCGAGATGAGACTTGGTCCCGGCCGGCTGCGTGAGCAGGACGTCGGGGACCAGGCGCAGCCACGCCTCGCGCGGATCCAAGTCCGTCAGCATGCTGGGCTCATCCGGCGCCACGCTCGGGAAGACGAGCGCGCGCGGCCGGCAGGACATGAGCAACGGCGCGCCGGGAAGGGCCTCCTCGACGCGCACGAGGCGCTTGGGAAAGCCGTCGAGCAGGGGCTCGCCGAGCGCGAGCTCGCCGAACAGCGCCGTGCCGGCGTCCGTCACGCCCAACGCGTCGGCGAAGCCGAGCACCCGTACGCCTCCGGCCACATGGTGGTCGAGGAACACGACGTCGTCGGAGAGGAATGCCATCCCGGCGCGGGCCAGCGCGAACGCGAGCGTCGACTTGCCGGCGCCCGTGGGACCGGCGAGCAGGACGCCGTGCCCGTCGCGCGCCAGGCACGCCGCGTGGAGGCTGTAGCGACCGCGGCGCTCGAGCAGCTCCATGAGGCTGATCGTCAGGAGCGGGTGCGTCGCGAGGTAGAGCTCGTAGCCGCTGAAGGTGGGCGCCTCGATCCGCGCGATCCCGTCGCGTGCCATGCAGCTCAGGCGAACGCCGGCCAGGTCGCCGTAGAGGACGTCGCTCTCGTCGAAGTAGAACAGCTGGCCGTGAGGCGTCTCGTAGACGGGCCGGCTCGGGCCGGTCGGCGCGAGCACGTGCTCGTGCTCGCCCGCGCGGAGGAACTCGGCGCGCAGGTCGGGCGGGGCGGCGCGCCTGCGCGAACGGCGGAAGGCATGCAGCCGCTGGTCGACGGCGTCCAGGACGGCCGGCACGTCGCAGCTCACGAGCAACGCGATGCCGTGCATGTCGTAGGACCGCGCCGGGACGAGCGTCCCCGGTGGGCTCACGTGCGCGCCGCCGGCATCCGGAAGATCTCCGCGAAGCGCCACCTGGGATCAGCCCGCTCCAGGAACGGCCGGCCGTCGCGCACGAGCCAGCAGTGCCCGTCGGCGGCGTCGCCGTCCGCGGGGTCCAGGCCGAAGCACAGCTCGACGTCGATGCCGGCGCGGCGCAGGAACCAGAACAGCGTCACGCCGCGCGTGAGGCAGCCCGCGCGCACGACGGGATGCCCGACGCGCGGCGCGAGCGCGACCAGCGCCTCGAGCCGCTGCGCCGCCGCCGCCGACGGCCGCCGCCGCGCCGGGGGCCGGTTCAGCAGCGCCGCGAGCCGCGGTAGGGGCAGGCGCATGAGCAGCGGCACGCTCGACGCGAACGCTGCGATGTAGGCGAACAGCAGGACCTCGCGCATGCCGTGCAGCTCGCCGAGGGCGCGCGCGCGGCTAGGCAGCGTCGACAAGAAGCCGTTCGCCACGGAGCTGGCTCACGAAGTCGAGCACGTCGTCGCGAACGGTCTGCTCGGGAGCCTCGAACTCGGCGCACAGCATGGCGACGACGTCGCCGAGCGACCGCCGGCCGTCGCAGAGCTCCCAGACGCGGGCGCCGACCTCGTCGAGAGCGTAGTAGCTGCCGTCGTCCAGGCGCAGGAGCACCGTCTGGCCGTGCGCCTCCTGAGACAGGATCCCCTCGCTGCGCTGCGGATGGCGGTCGAGCACGTTCACCGAGCGCTCTCGCTGTTCGCGTCGGTGCGTTCCTGCGCGCGCAGCTCGCGTCGCGCCCGCGTCTGCTCGAGCGCGGCGACCTCGTCGTTGAGGCGGTAGTCCTGGACGACCGACCACGGGTTCTTGAGTGCAGCGCGAGCAAGCGGCGCCTGCGCCCGGGCGCGGCGCACGTACGCGCGCACGAGCGAGAGCGGGTCATGGGGGTCGCCGCGCCAGCCCTTCGCGAGCACGTCGCGGCTCGGCGCGATCATCCAGCTCAGTCGCCGCACGGGAAAGCCCCGCGAGCCGCGCAGGACGCGCAGCGCGACGAGGCGGCGGCCCAGGCGCGGGTCGAACCCGGGCGGGCACATCTCGCGCAGCGCCTGCCGGGCACCGGCGACGCCGAGCTCGTGCGCGGCGAAGAGCGCGAGGAACACGCGAGCGTCGATGCGATACAGGCGGGCAGCCGCGATCAGCGCGTCCCAGTCCAGCTCGCGGGCGCCCGGCGCACCGATGATCCACGCGATGTCGGACAGCTGGGCGAGCGCTCCGCCGCTGCCGCCATGGCGGTAGCTGCCGCCCAGGCGGCTGCGCGTGAAGTGCAGGCACACGTGCAGCAGCAGGTCCTCCCTGCTCGGCAGCAGGTGCGGCGGCGGTCCGGCGGTCGGCCGGGCTCGCTCCCACATGCCTGCGATGTCGAAGTGCTTGCGCTCCTCGGCCATCGCGACGTGGTGGTGCAGCTCGACCGCCGCGATCTGGTGGTCGTCCACGAGCGCCGGGTCGTGGTGGTGGTTGACGCGCATCCACGCGTGCGTCTCGCGCTCGCTGCGGGGCGAGCTGAGCGGGCGATAGCCGATGGCCGCGAGCGCTGTGTTGGCGGCGTCGAGCCGCTCCGACGGCACGAGGATGTCGAGGTCGAGCATCTCCCGGAGCGCCGGCTCGGGGTAGTCGGACTCGAACAGCGCCGCGCCCTTCAGCGGCATCGCCGGGACCTTCGCATCCGCGAGCGCCTCGAGCACGCGGCGCAGCGAGGCGCCGATGAACAGGTTGCGCGCCGCGTTGGAGAAGTACGCCTCCTCGAGCGCGTCGACCACCCGGCTGGGCGCCACGCGCCGGCGGCTCAGGTGGCGGTACAGCATGGGTGAGAGCCGGTGCCATGCCGCGAGGCGCAGCACCCGGTCCCACGTGGCGTCATCCCAGCCCACCCGGTTGCGCGGCGTATCCCACGCCGGCGTGATGGCGTCGAGCAGCAGCGCATACTCGGGCGGTGATGAGATGCTCACGTGTGTCCCCCGTGTTAACAGCGTCAATCCGATGACGACGACACGATTCTACGACAATTCGGCGATGCAGAATGGCCAAATCGTGCCTCAGTTGTTACCGTAATGTAACTTTTTCGCCGCCGGTGGCCCACGCCTCTACTCGCCTCTGTGCGCCAGCGACGCGGGCGTCGCCGGCACTGGGATGGCGTACGTGGACGGCCTCGGGTCGATCGTGGGGTTGTCGATGTGGCCGAGGCGGTCGATGAGCTTGATCCACTGGTTGGGTCTGAGCATCGCGTCGTACTGCCGTGCCTGCGGCGTGCCGGGCTCGTACCGGGGCTGGAAGCCGACGTGGATGTGGTCGGCGTGGTCGCGGAGGGCGAGGGTGTTGTCGGTGCCGGCGTAGGTCATGAGGCTGATGATCTGGTGGGGCTTGGTGATGCCCTGGAGGGTCAGCAGGCGCCGGATCGTGATGTCGGCGATCGAGCTGTCGCCCTGGTGGCCGAGGATCGGGATGTCGTTGACCTTGCCGATGTCCACGGCGTTGCCGGAGGAGTGCTCGGAGACGTTGCCGCCGGCGGTGTAGTAGCCGTGGCCGCAGGTCAGCGAGGTGACGGTGGGCTTGAGGCCGCTGGCGGCGAGGAACTCGAGCGTCGCCAGGACGCGGCGGTCGATCATCCCCGCCTCGATGTCGCGCCGCCCGCAGGGGTAGAGCTCGATGCGGGGATTGGCGAGGACGCGCTGGACGAGCGCCTCCTTGCTCATGAGCATGATCTGACCGATCGAGGCGCCCGGGGCGGTGAGCGGGTTCTGGCCGCGCGCGCGGTAGATCGCGGTCGACTCCAGCAGCTTCCAGCCGTCGAGGATCGGCTTGGGGTCGATCCGCGGCGCGCCGCGGCCGGCGGGGCGGATCTCGAAGTGCAGCCTCGGCGCGATCGCCTTCGTCGTCGTGCCGATGCGTCCGAGGATCGTCCCTGCGATGACGCGGCGGCCCGCGGCCAGGGGCTTGAGCACGACGTCGCGCGTGTCGAGCGCGTAGGGGCCGGCGATGTAGGCGTCGAGGCTGCGGCCGGCGGGCAGCGCGGACCCGGACTCGAAGATCTGCGTCGCGCCGCCGTTGGCCAGCGCCCGCGGGCGCGCCGGATGGGCGAACAGCCGCTGCTTGAACACCTCGACCGCGGTCGCGGCGGCGGCGGGTGCCTGCGAGCCGGCCGATGCCGCGCGCGCCGGGGCGGGATCGGCCGGGAGCTGCAGCCCGCCGGCGATCGAGGCGGTGCGTTGGGTCGCGGCCTTCGGCACCGGCACG
This sequence comes from Solirubrobacteraceae bacterium, assembly GCA_036403675.1. GTDB lineage: Bacteria > Actinomycetota > Thermoleophilia > Solirubrobacterales > Solirubrobacteraceae > CADCVQ01. Next base: position 9,536 of record DASWQM010000172.1, read on the forward strand.
CGCGCCGCGACGTGCTCGAGCTGCGCGTAGGTGTAGGTGTTCCCGTAGACGTCGCGCAGCTGGACGTAGCGCCCGAGTCGCCTGGATTCGCCGACGGCGGTGATCGCCGCGTCCTGCACCGCGATCACGGGCGCGCCCGCCGCGGCGAAGATGTCGATCCCGCGCCGTCTGGGCTCGGATGCGGCCGGCGCCGCCGCGTTGGTCCGCGCGGCCGCGCGCGCCGCCGCCCGGCGCTCGGCGACGTCGTCGGCGTAGCGGGCCCTGGCGACGACCGGGAAGCGTCCCTGCGTGAGACCGCTCAGCGATCCCACGAGATCCGCCGGCAGCCCGGCGATGAGCCGCGCGCGCATGAGCACCGACTCCACGTACCAGTCGGCGTGGTTGTAGGCGAAGATCGCCTTGCGCAGGTCCTGATCGGCGCCCGCGGCCTTGAGGTAGCGCGCTGCCGCGAAGATCGCATCGACCGGGTTGAACGGGTCGCTGCGCCCGTCCCGGTTGGCATCGGTCCCGTACAGCGCCCACGTCTGCGGCAGGAACTGCATCCAGCCGAGCGCGCCCGCCGACGAGACGTCGAGGTTGCGGCCGTAGTCGGTCTCGATCTCGTTGATCGCGGCGAGGACCTCCCAGCGCACGCCGAACTCGGTCCCGGCCGCCTGGTAGATCGGCAGCAGGAACGGCGGGATCCGGAACTTCTCGATGAAGAAGTCCGGCACCCCGACCGGCACCGCCCCCGGCACCGCGAGCGACACCGATGGATTGGCGGTCGTCGGCACTCCGTGCTTGTCACGCAGCGCGCGCCGCGGGGTGTCACCGCGCTTGGACAGGATCGTGTTCGCCGCGGCCGCGGCGGCGGTTTCGCAGCGCACGACGGCGCGCCTGGTGTTGCGCGCCGAGGACCGGGCTCGCTTCCGGTCGGCGGCCTGCCGCGCGACGGTGCGCCGGCACTCGCGTGCGATCGCCGCGGGCGCGGCCGGACCGGCGAACTGACCGAGCGGCAGTGGCGTCGGGGGCGATCCGGCCCGGGGCGGCCCGAGGAGCGCTGGCGCCTGCGGTTCCCCGGGGAGCGGCTCGACCGCGCTGCTCGCGCTCGGCGCGGCGGCGTCCGCAGGACCGCGGTGCGCGGGCTCGCCGCCGGTCGGGCTGGCTGGGCCCGCGGCCGGCTCTCCGCCGCCGCTTGGGGGCACGGTCGTCGTGGTGCCGGGGGTCGTCGTCGTCGTGTCCGGGATCGTCGACGTCGTCGACGTCGTGCCGGCGTTGGCTGGAGGGTCGGGGGCCGGCGTCGGGTCAGCCGGCACGGTGGCCGTCGAGGGCTCGGCGATCGCCGCGGTTTGCGCGCCGGCGACGAGCACGGTGCCGCCAAATCCGACTGCGATCGCACCGGCGATGCAGAGCGTCGCCGCGACGCGGGCGCGGCTCGGGCGAGGCTCAGGTGCCATTGGCGTCAGCCTTCATCGCTGACGTGCCTCGCGCGTTGCGAGTCTGTGAAATGACGGCCGGCGGGCGCCGTCGCCATTATGGTAGGACAACCTCGAGATGGTCGATCCCGCCGTAAGGACGAACGGTGTTGTAACCGTAATGTTACCGTCGCTGCTGGCGGCGGGGATTTCGTTCGCGTGGCAGGGCCGGCCTGTCCTGCGGGGCCTCGATCTGGGGCTCGCGGCCGGCACGGTCACAGCACTGACCGGCCCCAACGGGGCTGGGAAGACGACGCTCATCCGCATCCTCGGCGGCGCGCTCGAGCCCGATGCCGGACGCGTATGGCTGGAAACGCTCGACGCCGCCGCCGACCGGCGCGCGTACCTGCGCCGGGTCGGGCTGGCCGCGGCCGGTGACCGCGGGCTGTACGCGCGCCTGGACGTGCAGGCGAACCTCGAGCTGGCGGCCGGTCTCGCGCTCGTCAGCGGGCCGCGGCGGCGCGCGCTCGTCACGGCGGCGATGGACCGCTTCGCGCTCGGCCCGCTGGCCGGGCGGCGCGGGGATCGCCTGTCGCTGGGGCAGCGCCAGCGGCTGCGCCTGGCGATCGCCTTCCTGCACGAGCCCGACATCGTCCTGCTCGACGAGCCGACGTCGAGCCTCGATGCCGACGCGACGCAGCTGCTCGCGGGCGCGCTGCGGGAGTTGACCACGCGGGACGGCAGCGCGCTCTGGGCGGCGCCGGCCGGCGTGGAGCCCGACCTGCCGGCGGACCGCGCGGTCGTGCTGACGGGCGGCCGCGTCGAGGATGACCTATGAGCGAGACGCTGCGCGGCGCGTGGGCGATCGTCCAGCGCGACGCCCGCGTGTTTCACAGCTATCGCCAGCGTCCGTTCCTCGAGCTCGTCGCACCGGTCCTCGCGGTCGCGCTGTTCTACGAGGTCGCCCAGCTCGTGTCGAGCCGTCGCTTTCCCACCTCCGGTGCGTACTTCGAGTTCGCGGCGGTCGGCCTGGCGCTGACGCCGATGCTGCGCGCCTGCCTCGTCGCGCCCGCGGCGGCGCTGCGCGAGGAGATGCTGTCGGGCACCTTCGAGCGGCTCGCCCTGTCGCCGCTGGGCGCTCCGGCGTGTCTCGTGGCGACGCTCGTGTTCCCGCTCTCGCTCGCGCTCGTCAGCGGGTTCGTGATCCTCGTCGTGGCCGCCGGGCTGTTCGGGCTTGCGGTCGACTGGCCGGGGGCGCTGCTCGCCGCGCCGCTCGCCGCGCTGACGGCACTTGCGCTCGCGCCGCTCGGCACGCTCCTGCTCGCCGCCGGCGTGGTGTTCAAGCAGATCGGCCCCGGGAGCGGCTGGCTCGCGGCGGCGCTCGCGCTCGCCGGTGGCGTCTACTTCCCGTCGACGCAGCTGCCCGGATGGATCGGGTGGGCGAGCGACGTGCAGCCGCTCACCTCGGGTCTGGACCTGCTGCGCGCCTCGCTCACCGGCGCCGCGCTGAGGGCGCCGGTGGGCCGGGAGCTCGTGACGATCGCGCTCTTCGCCGTCGTCGGCCTGCCGTGTGCGGCGGCCGTCCTCAGCCTGGCCTGCGCCCATGCCCGCCGCCGCGGCACCCTGCTCGATCCGTAGCCGGCAACGCGCGGCGTCAGCGCACGACAACCGACTCGCAGTCCTTCTCGACGGTGTCCTCGGGCCCGGCGGTGACCTTGTCGGTGCCGGGGCCGCACGAGACGCTGTCCTTCCCGTCGCCCCTCACGTCGATCCGATCGTTGCCCTTCCCGCCGATGATCTTGTCTGCGCCCCGGCCGCCGACCATGTGGTCGCCGCCGCTGCCGCCGGAGATCGCGTCGTCACCGGCGCCGCCGGAGATGTCGTCAGCGCCGCCGCCGCCCGTGATCTGGTCGTTGCCAGGTCCGCCGCTGATCTCGTCGTCGCCGTCGCCGCTCGTCTCCGAGGGGTCGCAGTAGTCGGGGCTCTTCGCGCCCGTCGTGCACGTCCCGTCGCCGTACAGCGTGTCCTGCCCCGCGCCGCCGTCGATCTCGTCGGCGCCGCGGAGCCCGAAGACGCGATCGTTGCCGCCGCGCGCGGAGATGCTGTCGTCGCTCTTCGTGCCGACGAGCGAGTCCGGGCCGCCGGTGCCGGTGATGGTGGCCGCCAGGGCGGCACTCGTGAGGACGGCGAAGATGACTGCCGCGAGGCTGATGGGCTTGGCGAGCTTCATGAGTTCCTTCCGTTTGTCATGCGCCGGAGATCCGTCGGCGGCGCTGAGGCGGCCGTCGCGCAGACTTACGGTCGAGGTGGCCGGAGCTGACACGGGTTCGGCGCGCCGCCGCCCTGCCGAGTTGGCGAGGCGGCGCCGCGCGTGTCTCTTCACTAGGGACCTACGTTTTCGCAGTCGCGTGCGACCTTGTCGTTGGCGTCGGCGTGGACGGTGTCGGTGCCGCGGCCGCAGGAGACGGTGTCGACCTCTCCGTCCTTGACGTTGATCGTGTCGTTTCCGTCGCCACCGGAGACGGTGTCCCTGCCGGGGCCGCCGGTCAGGACGTCGTTGCCGGTGCCGCCGACCAGGATGTCGTTGCCGGGGCCGCCGGTGATGACGTCGTTGCCGCCCTGGCCACGCAGCGTGTCGTCGCCGGCGCCGCCGGAGATGGTGTCGTTGCCGTCCTCTTCGCCTGGGTTCGCCTCGCAGTAGTCGTCGAGGGTGCTGTTGCCGACCTTGCTACGCGTGCCGGCTGGGCAGGCACCGTCGCCGTAGACCGTGTCGTTCCCGTCGCCGGCGGTGATGGTGTCGTTGCCCTTCAGCCCCCAGATCGTGTCGTCACCGTTCTTTGCGTTGATCGTGTCACGGCTGTTCGTGCCGATGATCGTGTCGGGGCGGTCGGTTCCGGTGAGGGTGGCCGCGAGCGCGACTGATGCCATCGCGGCGCAGAGGAGCACCGCAAGACAGAGCGACTTCCTGAAGGGGGTCATGGGTGAACGTCCTTTCACTTGTAGAGATCACCGAAGCGTGACCGTGCATTTCGGTGGTGCGGCGCTGGCGCGACGCCGCCGTTTCATGGGCGGCGCCGCGTCACCGGCGCTTCTCTCCGCTAGGGTCCGACCACGACCTCGCAGTCGCTGGCGATGATGTCGCCGCCGTCACGGTGGACCGTGTCCCTGCCGCCGCCGCAGGAGACCACGTCGTAGGGGTTGCGATCGTTGACGTAGATCGTGTCGTCGCCGCCGCCGCCCGAGACCGCGTCCATGCCGGATCCGCCGGTGATGGTGTCCTTGCCGTCGCCGCCGGAGAGGGCGTCGGAGGAGGGGCCGCCGTCTATCGTGTCGTCTCCAGCCTCGCCGGCGATGCCGTCGTATCCGCCCTGGCCACGCAGAATGTCGTTGCCCTTGCCGCCGGTGATGAGGTCGTTGCCGACCCCCGCGGTTGGGGAGGAGTCGCAGTACGTGCCGCTACCACCGGCGCCCGGGCCGCACGTGCCGTCGCCGTTGACCGTGTCGTTGCCGTCACCGGCGTTGATGATGTCGTCCCCCCTCAGGCCCCACACCGTGTCGTCGCCGGCCAGAGCGTTGATCGTGTCTCGGGCGGGCGTCCCCATGATGGTGTCGGGACCTTCGGTTCCGCGGATCGTCGCTGCGAGCGCGACCGATGCCGTCACAGCGCAGACGAGCACCGCAAGACAGAGCGACTTCCTGAAGAGAGTCATTGGGGCGAACGTCCTTTCACACTCGGGATGCAGACGTTCTCTTGTACGCACCGGCGGGGTCGAAGCTGACGCGTTCCGCGGAGTGTTGAGCGTTGGGCGTGGGCGCCATTCACACGCCCGTCACGCCTCGTATACCGCGTGGTGACGCGCCGCTACCGGCGCGAAACCGACTCGCAGTCGCGCGCGACCGAGTCGGTCTTGTCAGCGCGTACGCGGTCGCGGCCGGGGCCGCACGTGACGGTGTCCTTGCCATGGTCACGGGCGTTGATGGTGTCGTTGCCGGCCCCGCCGCTGATGCGATCCGCGCCGGGCTCGCCGATGATGCTGTCGTCTCCCGAGCCGCCGGACAGCCGATCGGCGCCGGGGCCGCCGAAGATAGCGTCGGCGCCCGCGCCACCCGATACGTCGTCCGCACCCTCGCCAGCCGCGATGGTGTCATTACCTCCTCGCCCGGCGATGTGATCGTTGCCACCGAGCGCGTTGATCGTGTCGTCTCCGGCGCCGCCGCTGATGCGATCCGCACCGGGCGTGCCGACGATCGGCGTGGCAAGCGCGACCGCGGCCGCGGCGCACGTCAGGACGATGATGAGGCAGACGGTCTTGATGAGGATCATGGAAGCGGCCTCCACGGTCGGCGGGGCGCGCCCTCCGAGTCCGGAGGGCGCGCGGGCCGCGCGTCCGGCGTGATCGTTACGGCGCGATTACGGGATGCGGTTTACGGTCTCACAGTCCCTGGTGACGGAGTCGGCGGGGTCGGCGTTGACGATGTCGATGCCTCCGCCGCAAGAGATCGCGTCGGTCTCTTTGTCGTTGGCGTTGATGACGTCGTTGCCATCGCCGCCGGCGATGCCATCCCTGCCGCCGCCGCCGGTGAGACGGTCGTTACCGTCACCACCAGCGATGCCATCGCTGTCGGGGCCGCCGTCGATCGTGTCGTTGCCGGTGTCGCCGGAGAGGCCGTCGGTGCCGCCTTGCCCGTTCAGCGTGTCGTCGCCGGCGCCGCCCGAGAGGCCGTCGGAGTTGCCCTGGCCGTTCAGCGTGTCGTTTCCGCCGCCGCCGGCGATCAGGTCCTTGCCGTCCGAGTTTGGATCGGCCGTGCAGTAGTTGACCCCGCCGCTCGGCATGCACTTCCCGTCGCCATTGAGGACGTCGTTGCCGTCATCGCCGCTGATGGTGTCATCGCGCCCCAGGCCCCAGACGAGGTCGTTGCCGCCTCTGGCACTGATCGTGTCGTTGTTGTTCGTGCCGATGAGCGTGTCGTTGCCGCCGGTCCCGTTGATCGTGGTCGCGAACGCGACCGACGTCGTTACGGCGCTCAGGAGCACCGCGAGATAGAGAGACTTCCTGACGAGATTCATGTAGGACGGTCCTTTCAGGGGCGAGAGATGAGGAGTGGAGGTACGGGTGCGGCATCGATGCGGGGAGACGATTGGGCGCGCGTCACATCCCCCTACGTGCGAGGACGTAGGGCAGCGTGCGCATGAGGATCTTCAGGTCCGACCACAGCGACCAGCCGGACACGTAGAGGTAGTCGAGCTTGATCATCTCCGCGAGCGGCACCCGCGCCGAGCCGAGGATCTGCCAGTGGCCGGTCATGCCCGGCGTGAGCTGCAGGCGGCGGCGGTCCAGGCCGGTGATGCGCGCGTCCTCGTCGGTGACGAGCGGTCGCGGGCCGACCAGGCTCATCTCGCCGCGCAGGACGTTGACGAGCTGCGGCAGCTCGTCGAGGGAGAACCGCCGCAGGATCCCCCCGACGCGTGTGACGCGCGGATCCTCGGCGATCTTGAACAGCCCGTCGGACTCGTTGAGTCCCAGCAGGGTCGGCTTCAGCGCGTCGGCGCCGTCGACCATCGTGCGGAACTTCCAGATCGTGAAGTGACGGCCGTGGCGACCGACGCGCGTCTGGCGATAGATGACCGGACCCGGGCTGTCGATGCGGATCGTGAGCGCCACGAACGCCAGCAGCGGCGCGATCAGCACCATCCCGAGGCCGCCGACGACGAGGTCGAACGAGCGCTTCAGGGTGAGCGACGAGCGCGACAGGCCGAAGCGGCGCAGACCGAGCAGCGTCAGGCCGTTGAGGTCGTCCATCTCCATCGCCGAGCCGACGACCTCGAGGATGCGCGGCAGCACGCTCACCCGCGCGCCGGTGGCCTTCGCCTCGCGGATGAAGTCCAGCGTCGCCTGCGGGCGCGCGTCGGTCGGCTCGATGACCACGCGGTGCACGCGAAGGTCCTCGATGAGCCGGTGCATCGTCGTCGCCGCAGCGGGGACGATCTCGTCGTTGGCCGCGTCTCCGAGCGACATCCGGCCGACGAGCTCGCCGCGCCCGGCGACGCTGGCGAGCTTGACGCGCAGTCGCTCGTACGAGCTCTCGCTGCCGACGAACAGGCAGCGCTCCACAGGCGTAATGGTGCGGGCGAACCCGCGGCTCAGCCGGCGGGCGAGCACGAGGAGGACGAACAGCGCCGACCACAGGACGAGCACGTGGGTCGGGCCGAATGCGCCCGCGACGAACGCGTCCTGCAGCACGAAGACCAGCAGCGAGTACAGCGTGGCGAGCTGGAAGAGCTGCGGCGCCTGGTCGATCGTCGTCTTGTTGATGAGCAGGTCGTCGCGGTCGTAGATCCCCTGGAGCTTTCCGGCGACGACGACGAGTGGCAGGGCGAGCGCGGCCTGCGCCTCGAGGCCCAGATCGTCGAACACCAGCGCGCAGGTGCCAAGTGCGAGGGCCGCGGCGACGACGTCGGCGAAGGCGAGCGAGCGGCGGAAGATCCTGTCGCGCCGGGCCACCTCATCGAGCGGCGTCTTCTCGTGGATGGCCTTGCCGAGGGCGATGCGTGGGAGCGTCGGCCGGCGCCACCGGCGCAGGGCGTCGGGCGCGGGCTGCACGACCGCTGGACGCGCGCCGTCATGCGCGTGCAATTCACCAATAGGAGAATTCACACCCGTTACATCTGGGTACGCCATAAAAGGTTCGTCCCCCTTAACCCTGAAGAGCATCACCTGGGCGCTGGCCCAGCCAGGCAAAGCTATTGGGGGGGAATGCGTGTGGTGTGAATTAGCTGTTTCGGGTGCGCCCGGTGAACGGTAGGTGAAAAACAGTTCAAGCCCGGATTGAACCGGCGTGAAGTCGCGGGCCGCTCAGCGCGCACGCCACACGAGGCTCGTATCGCCGCCCACGCGGGCACGCAGCGTCGCGCCGGGGGTGCGCCCCATGAGCGCGACGAACGTCGCGTGCCTGCTCACCGGCAGGGCCCGTACGAGCCGCCAGCCGGCTCCTGTCCGCCGCTCGATGCGCAGCGTCCCGTCGGCGGGCGCGCGTCCCCAGACGCGCTGCCGCCCGCCGCCCGCGGGCTCGACGACGAACGGGAAGCGGAACGCGCGCTGGGCGGGCTTCGCCTGGCCGTCGAGGAAGTAGACGCCCGACTGGTTGGTGGCGGCATAGCTGGGGTCCGGCGGCTGGTCGCGGATCTGAAACCACGTGATCGTGTCGACGCCCTGGCGCCACAGCAGGTACAGCGACTCCTCGAGGAAGCGCGCGTGGAGGGCGAGCGGCACGCCGTCGGGGTCCGGTCCGCGCGAGTCGTAGGCCACCTCGGTGACCCACAGGCGGTGATGGCGACGCGGGAGCGCCCCGCCGTTTCGCTCGGCGGCGCGCAGCAGCCGCGTGAGCTTGCCGAGGTCGGGGATCGAGACGTCGTCCGGGTTGAGCGCGCGGTGGTGCGGCGAGCCGACGGAGTAGGGGTGATGCGCGAGCACGTCGAAGTGCGCCGGCGAGCCGCACCGCGTGCGCCGCAGGTCAGGGCGCAGGCAGAGCAGCTCGCGCACGAAGCGGGCGGGCATCATGCGATCGCCGCCGGCCATCGGGTCGCCGAACGGCGCCGTCCCGGCGGTGACGACGAGCGCGTCCCGGCGGACGGACTTCACGCCGCGGTAGAACGCGTTGAGCATGCTGCGGTAGTGGGCGGGGGCCACGGGCCTGCCGCCGCGCCACTGCGGGGTCAGGTACGTGGAGAGGTTGGGCTCGTTCCACAGCTGGAACGCCTCCACGCGCGGCAGCGTGAGCCCCGGCCGCAGCGGGTCCGGGAACGTGCCCGAGTAGCGGCGGGCGAGCGCCACGCCGTACTCGTCGAGGGCGTGCGGATCCGGCAGCCACGTGCCGGCCCGGGCGGCTGGGTCGCGACCGGGTCCCTCGGCCCAGCGCGGCGCGCCGCCCACGGACAGGAGGATCCGCAGCCCGCGCGCGGCGGCGCCGCGGATGCCGGCGTCCAGGCGTGCGAAGTCGTACGCGGGGTCGGCGGGGTCGCGGGCGTCGAAGCCGGGCGGCCGCACGGGCGTGTCGGGAGCCGCCCAGCCGCCGTCGATGCGGACGATGTCGGCGGCGGAGTCCGCGCTGCGCTGCAGCCACGCGTCGCCGTCGGCTCCGAGGTACGCGCTGTCGAGGAAGCCGAGCATGAGGCCCGGGGCGGCCTGCACGCCGGTTGCCGCCAGCAGCGCGGCGAGCAGGCTCACCGCGACGGCGACGGCTTGCTTCACGTCCGCTCGCGGCGCCGCGACCGGCCGATCGCCACGAGCGCGATGACCCCGAGCAGGCTCATCACGAGGATCGCCGGGAGGAGCGGCCCGAGCGAGCTGCCGTCGTCGCTGCCGGTGGCGGCGGCGAGCGTCGCAGCTACCGGAGACCGTCCGGCGCTTGCCGCGTGCGGGGTCACGGGCGCGCGCGCGGTCGCTGGGGCATGCGCCGGCGCAGACGCCGGAGCGGTCTCCGGGGGACTCGTCGCGTCGACGACGCGGGAGAGGATCTCGCCCTCGGTGCCGCGCGCGCGCAGCTCCGCGCGCTGCGCCGGGGTCAGGGTGGTGGGGGCGCCGTGCGCGCCGGGCGGGCGTGGACGGGCGTCGCCGCTCGCACTCGGAACCGTCTCGAGGTACTCGTCGATGGCCGAGTTCCCGGGAGGCGTGTTCGTGTGCGGGGGAGCGGCCGCGGCCGGCGCGGCCGGCGCCGCCAGCAGCAGGACGAGCGACAGGACGTGGGCACAAGCGCGCATGACCTCCATATACGGCGCACCCTGCCGCCCGCTGACACCCGCGATTGTCAGCACCGCGGCGCCTCGCGCGTACAAGCGTCGTGATGGAGTCCCACGCCAACCCGCGGCCAGCCCTCTGGACGCTGCCCCGCGGCCTCGCGCTGCCTCGCGACCCGCCCGCGCTCGCCGCGTGGACGCTGGCGTTCACCCTTGTCGCCTACCTCGCGCTGCGCAACGGCGGCTACGACACGGTCGTCCGCAGCGAGGTCGCGGTGGCGGTGTGGTGGCTCGTGCTGCTCGGCGCGCTGGCCGGCGTGCTGCCCGCGCGGGTCGGCGCCGCCGGCTGGGTCGCCATCGGCCTGCTCGCCGCCTTCGCCGCGTGGAC
>DASWQM010000173.1:0-6578 GCA_036403675.1 Solirubrobacteraceae bacterium
CTCGCCGTGGCCACGTTCGACCTCGACGCCACGCTCGCCCGCGCGCGCAAGGCGCTGTCGCCGATCATGGACCTGCGCCCTGACACCTACCGCGCGGCCGAGCCGCTGGAGCAGGTCGCCTGATGCCGGCCGTCGACTTCACGATCCGCTGGCCCGACGGCGCGCGCCAGCGCTGCTCCTCGCCCTCGACGGTCATCCACGAGCACCTGTCGCTCGGGATGCGCCTGCCGGTGAGCGAGTTCGTGCAACGCAGCGCGCGCGCCCTCGCGGCCGCCGGCGAGCGTGTCCGGCAGCGCTACGGGTTCGTGTGCGCCGCCGCCGCCGAGCAGCAGGAGGCGATCGCACGGGCGGCCTCCCGCTACTCCCGTGACGAGCACGTGCACGTCGTCGCGCTCGACGGCGTGCAGCTGTCCGAGATGCGCGCGTGAGCCGCCTTCCCGAGCGCGTCCCGATCGCGATCGTCGGCGGCGGGCAGGCCGGCCTGTCGATGAGCTGGCACCTGACCGCCCGCGGCCTCGAGCACGCCGTGATCGAGCGCTCGCGCGCGTTCTGCGCCTGGCAGGACGAGCGCTGGGACGCCTTCTCGCTCGTCACGCCGAACTTCCAGTGCCGCCTCCCGGGTCACCCCTACGACGGCGACGAGCCGGAGGGGTTCATGGTCAAGGACGAGATCCTCGACTACCTCGACGGCTTCCTGCGGTCGCTCGACCCGCCGCTCTACGAGGGCGTCGCGGTCACGCGCCTGCGCGGCGCGCCGATCGGCTTCGAGCTGGAGACGACGGCCGGGACGCTGTCCGCCGACCAGGTGGTCCTGGCGGTCGGCGGCTACCACAAGCCGTGGGCGCCGCCGGCGGCGCAGGAGGGGATGCCGGAGGGCATCGTCCAGGTGCACTCCAACGCCTACCGCAAGCCGCAGTCCCTGCCCGACGGGGCGGTGCTCGTCGTGGGCACCGGCCAGTCAGGCGCCCAGATCGCCGAGGACCTCCATCTGGCCGGCCGGCAGGTGCATCTCTGCCTCGGCGGCGCTCCGCGCTGCGCGCGCAGGTACCGCGGGCGCGACGTCGTCACGTGGCTGGAGGAGATGGGCCAGTACGCCGTGCCGATCGAGGAGCACCCGGAGGGCAACGACGCGCGCAAGGAGGCCAACCACTACGTGACCGGCCGCGACGGAGGGCGCGACCTCGATCTGCGCGCCTTCGCCCTGGAGGGCATGGGGCTGCACGGCCAGCTGGACGCCGTCGAGGACGGCGTCGCGAGCTTCGCCGACGACGTCCGACAGCGCCTCGACGACGCCGACGAGACGTACAACCGCATCAACGCGAGCATCGATCGCTGGATCGAGAACAACGGCGTCGAGACCGCGGAGGGCCCGTCGGTGTACGAGCCGGTCTGGGAGCCGCCGGACGGCCCGCCGGCCCCGCTCGATCTCGCCGCGGCCGGCGTGAGCGCGGTCGTGTGGTGCACCGGCTTCAAACCCAACTGGTCCTGGATCGAGGTGCCCTTCCTCGACGACACCGGTTACCCCGACCACCTTCGCGGCGTCGTGGGCCCGACGCACGGCCTCTACGTCCTCGGCCTGCCGTGGCTGCACACGTGGGGCTCGGGGCGCTTTGCGAGCGTCGCACACGACGCCGAGCACCTGGCGCGGGAGATCGCGGCCGTGATCCCGGCCGAACGAGCGGCGTAGGACGTTAGGGCTGTCCCTCGGTCGCGCCGGGGACGCCCGTGTTCGTCGAGTACTTCGGCTGGATCTTCATCTCCGGCCGGAAGGAGTGGACCGCCTGCGCCACCGCGATAGCGGACTCCGCGAAGCCCGTCGCGATGAGCTTGAGCTTGCCCTCGAACGTCGTGATGTCACCGCAGGCCCAGACGCCCGGCAGGTTCGTCTTCATGACCGGGTCGACGACGATCGCGCCCTTGGAGATCTCCAGGCCCCAGTCCTTCAGCGGGCCGAGCGCCGTCTTGAAGCCGAGCTGGAGGAGGATCGCGTCGACCTCGAGCTCGATCTCGTGCGACTCGTCCTCGGAGTGGAAGAGCCGCACGCGCTCGATCGTGCCGTTGCCGGTGACCTCGCGGACCTGGAACGGGACGTGCAGGTCGACGTGACCGGCTTCGGCGGCGTCCATGATCTGCTTCACGGTCAGCTCGTGGGCGCGGAAGCCCTCCCGGCGGTGGCAGAGCGCCACCGACTCGGCGGTGTGCACGAGGTTGATGACCCAGTCGCAGGCCGAGTCGCCGCCGCCGATGATGAGGACCTTCTTGCCGGCGAACTCCGACTTCGAGCCGACGAGGTAGTGCACGCCGCGGCCCTCCCACGGCGCCATGTCGTAGCCGGGCAGCTTCTTGGGCTCGAAGGCGCCGTGCCCTCCGGAGATGATGACCGCCCGGCTGCGCAGCTCCGGGAGCTGCGGGTTGTTCGTGCGCAGGACGACGATGTCGTCCTCCCAGTCGATCGTCTCGACGGTGGTCTCGAGGTGCACCGGCACGTCGAACTGCTCGAGCGCCTGGCGGCGCAGCGACTCGACGAGGTCCTTCGCGAGGATCTTCGGGTGGCCGGGCACGTCGAAGATCCACTTCTCCGGGTACAGCGCGGTCAGCTGGCCGCCGATCTGCGGCAGCGAGTCGACGATCCGCGACGACGCCTCGCGCATGCCGGCCCAGAACGCCGTCGAGAGGCCGACCGGGCCTGCGCCGATGACGGTGATGTCGCGGACCTCGTCCGGTCGCTCGGTCATCAGGCGAGCTCCGTGGCGATCGGCACGCCGTCGAGCGCGGACAGCGCCCGCTCGACCGACGTGTTGATGCAGGTGAAGGTCGGCGTGTCGCGCAGCGTGTAGAGCGAGGACTCGGTCGTGCGCAGGCGCTGGACGAGGTCGAGGAACGAGGCCGGGTCGTCGCTCTCGAAGGCGACGACGAACTCCTGGTCGTCGAGGCCGAAGGAGTACGAGGTGTTCAGGTCGATCTCCGGATACTCGCGACCGAGCTTGATGTGCTCCTGCATGATCCGGTAGCGCTCCTGCGGGTCGAGCACGTACCACGCCCGCGTCTTCACGAACGGATAGACGAAGAGGTACTTCGCGTGCGCCGGGCGCACCTCCAGGCGTGACTCGTCGGAGTACTCCGACGGCTTCGTCATCGCGAGGTAGGAGTACGGCACGTCGGCCCACTTCATGAGCCCGCTCTGCGCCAGCACGACGTGGAACTCGTGGATGCGGTCGAGGTTCTGCGCCTGCGCGAGCAGCATGAGGTCGGTGTCGCCGCGCGTCCCGACCGTCGAGAACGCCCGCAGCAGGTGACCGTCGGCGAAGTCGGCGCAGGCGGCGGCGAACTCGCGCTTGTGCGTCTCGCGCACGTCGTCGTCCAACCGGCGCCAGCCGGGGTCGAGCTTCAGGAAGGTGTACTTCACGAAATGACGCGTCGCCACGATGAGACAGGATAGAGCGCCGCGATGGCCATCCAGCGCAATGTCCCGAGGCTGCTGGCAGCCGTCGCGGTGCTGCTGCTCGCCCTCGGCGCGGCGGCCCCCGCCCGCGCCCAGCAGCCGCGGGCCGTCCTGGCCTTCCTGCCCGAGGGCGGTCACGACAACCCGCGGCCCGTCATCGACCGCCTCGCCGCGCGGCCGCAGCTCGCGCTCGGGCTCGTCAGCGCCACGCAGGGCAGCTACTGGCCCGAGCAGGCGTTGCTCGACATGTCGGCCGGCTCGCGCACGTCGGCCGCCGTCTACGACCCGCGCGACCCGCCGCCGCTGGAGCTCGTCGCGGGCGCTGACGGCAGCGGCTTCGTCTTCGGATGGAGCAAGGTCGTCGCGCGCGCCCGGACGGCGCTGGCGGAGATCAGCCCGGGCATGCTCGCCAGCGGGATTCCCGGCGGCGCCGGCTACGCCGGCGTGCGCGGGCTCGCCAACCTCGAGGCCGTCGTCGCCGCCGACCGGGCGGGCAACATCGGGGGCGTCTCGCTGGGCCGGCCGGCCGATCTCGCCGCCCGCGTGAAGCGGCTGCTGCGCCGCCACCGCTTCGTCGTCGCCGGCCTGCCGACCGCCGCCGCGGGCGGCGACGCCACGCTCGATGCGCTGCTGCGCGACCGCCGCCCGGGCGACCTGCTGCTCGTCGTCAAGACCCCGCCGCCCGCCGACGCGGGCCAGCTGCTGCCCGCCGGCGCGGCCGGTCTCCCCGGCGGCAACGGCGAGCTGACCTCGATCTCGACGCACCTGCCGGGAGTCGTCGTGGGCATCGACGTTCCCGTGACGGTGCTCCGCCGGCTCGGCCTCGCGGTCCCCGACGGCGTCAAGGGGCAGCCGATCGACGCCGAGGGCGCGCGCGACGCGGCCGCCCTGAAGACCGTCGAGGCGCGGCTGCGCGTGGTCGGTGGGCGTCGCACGCCGATGATCGGCGTGCTGCTGTCGGCCTGGCTGGCGCTGGCGCTCACACTCGGATTCGCGTCCGACCGCCGGGGCGTCCGGGCGGCGCTGCGGATCGGCGCCCTGGCGATGCTCTGGGTCCTGCCGATGCTCCTGCTGACCGGTTGGCTCGCGCCCGTCCGGCTCGCGGAGATCGCGATCGTCGTCGCCGGGAGCTTCGGCCTCGGCGCGCTGACCGACCGGCTCGTGCGCTGGCCACGCGGCCCGCTCGTGCCGGCGGCGGTCACGCTCGTCTCCTACGCGGTCGACCTCGCACTCGGATCGCCGCTCATCATCCGGTCGCTGCTGGGCGTCAACCCGCGCTCGGGATCGCGCTTCTACGGCCTCGGCAACGAGCTGGAGGCGACGCTCGCGGTGCTGCTGCTCGTCGGGCTGGGCGCGCTGCTGTGGGGGCGACCCCGGTCACGGGTCGCGGCGGCCGTCTTCGCCGGAGCGGGACTCGTCCTCGGTGTCTTCACGGGCGCCGCGCAGCTCGGCGCCGACGTCGGCGGCGTGATCACCGTCGGCGCCGGGGTCGCCGCCGCCACGCTGCTGATGCTGCCGGGACGGCCGTCGCGCCGGCGCGTGGCGGTGGCGGTGCTCGTCCCGCCGGCGGCGCTGGTCGCGCTCGCGGCGCTCGAGCTGGCGACCGGCGGCAACGGGCACTTCACGCGCACGATCCTGCATGCCGACAGCGCCGGCTCGCTGTGGGACGTCGTCGTGCGCCGCTACACGCTCGCCTTCAAGGTCTTCACGTTCGGCGCGATGCCGGTGCTCACCGTCGTCGCCGCGCTCGCGGTCGCCTACGCGCTGCGCCACCGCGAGCGCATCTACGCTCCGCTGCGCGGGTCGCCGGCGTGGAAGGCGGCGCTCGTCGGCGGCCTCACGGCGTCGATCGCGGGCGCGCTCACGAACGACTCCGGGCCGATGCTGTTCATCTTCGGCGTCTTCATCCTTGCGTGCGCGACCGCCTACGTGCGCGGCGCTCCGAGTCTCGACGCGGACGGTAGGCTTCCGTGATGCGCATCGCGCTGGTGTCTCCGTACTCGTGGACGTATCCCGGGGGAGTGACGCGACACATCGAGGCACTGGCGGAGCAGCACCTGGTCGCCGGTCATGACGTTCGCGTACTGTCGCCGGTCGATCCCGACGATCGGCTCGCGCTGCGGCTGCACCGCGGCGCACGGCCGTCGTGCCGCCCGCTGCCCGACTACCTCGTCCCGCTCGGCCGGACGTTCGGGTTCGCCTCCAACGGCGCGGTGTCGAATCTCGCCTACGGGGCCGCGACGGTCATCACCCTGCGGCGCGAGCTCGAGCGCGGCTACGACGTCGTGCACCTCCACGAGCCGGTCGCGCCGATCCCCGGCTGGGACTCGCTGATGACCGTCGAAGCGCCGCTCGTCGGGACGTTCCATTGCTACTCGGAGAACGCCTTCTCGAACAACGTCGCGAACCTCGTCGGCGCGCGGCGGCGGCTGAACCGCCTGCACGTGCGCATCGCGGTCTCCGAGGCGGCGGCCTGGACCGGGCGGCGCTTCTACGGCGGGAGCTACCGGATCATCCCCAACGGCGTCGCCGTGCCCGCGCAACCGCCGGCCCAACGTGCGCCCGGCGGCGATTCCGAGCCGCTGCGGATCGCCTTCGTCGGCCAGGCCGTCGAGCGCAAGGGCCTGCCGGTGCTCCTGCGCGCGTTCGAGGCGCTGCGCGAGCACCTGCCGGTGACGCTGCACGTCGTCGGCGTCACGGCGGAGGAGCTCGGGCCGCTCATGCTCGACGACCGCGGCGTCGTCGCGCTGGGCAAGTGCAACGACGAGCAGAAGAGCGCGGTGCTCGAGCACGCCGACGTCCTCTGCGCGCCCTCGCTCGGCGGCGAGAGCTTCGGCATGGTGCTGACCGAGGCCTTCGCGGCGGGCACGCCGGTCGTCGCCTCCGACATCGCGGGCTATCGCGACGTCGTGCGCGACGGCGCCAACGGGCTGCTCGTGCCGCGCGGCGACGCGACGGCCCTCGCGGAGGCGCTGCGCGACCTCGCTCTCGACCCCGGCCGCCGCGCCGCGCTCGCGCGCGGCGCGGGCGCCTCGGCCCGTCGCTACGCCTGGCCGCGCGTCGCCGCCGAGGTGCTCGCGGCGTACGGCGACGCGATCGAGCTGCACGCTGCGCCGGCGCCGGCGAGCACGGCGGC
>DASWQM010000174.1:0-4807 GCA_036403675.1 Solirubrobacteraceae bacterium
ATCGAGGCGCCGGTCTGCTGCACCGGGATCGTCCGCGGGGCCGGCTCGCTCGAGCGGCCGGGGGCGCAGTCGAGGTAGTACTCGCCGATGAGCGACTGCGGCTTGACCTCGCAGAAGACGTCCTTGCGGAAGCCGGCGAAGTCCGGGCGGTCTACTTCGATCGTCGCCAGCGCGCGGCCGGTCTTGCGCTGGACGTCGAGCCGGCTCACCTTGCCCACCTTGACGCCGGGGGACCGCAGGTCGACGCCGGGCGTGAGGCCGAACGCGTTGTCGAGCACGACGGTGTAGGTCTGCGGGTCGGCGGAGCCGGTGGCGGTGACGGTGACGGCGAACGTCGCGCCGCCCGCGGCGATCAGCAGCAGGCCGATGAGCAGCGCTCGCCTCATTGCGAGCAGCCGCTCCTGAGGATCCCGCCGGCCGTGGTCGAGCAGTGACGCGCTGTCATGGTCCGATCGGCGTCTGGGAGGCGTCGCAGTTGAAGTCCGGCGACGGCTTGTACGGGTTCGAGCCGTCGGGCGCGGTGCGCTCGAGCGATCCCGGGCAGCGGTTGTTGCGGCCGATCTTCACGCCCGCGCTCAGCAGCGCGTTGCGCAGCTGCGGCGGCACCGGCAGGGCGTTGAGCAGCGGGCCGAGCGAGAAGCCGTTGAGCGCCAGCCCGGCGCGCGAGAAGTTGCCCATCGCGTCGTAGGCGCCGCTCGTGGAGAAGTCGTCGAACCAGCCGACGAGGTCGACCGAGTACGGGCGCAGGAACGCGAGCTGTGGCGTGACGCCGGCGAGCGCCTTGATCGTCTCCGGCAGCGCGCCGGCGCGATCGGCGCCGTTGCGCTGGGCGGTCTGCGTGGCGATCTGGTCGAGCGCCGGCTGGCGGCGCAGGAGCTCGACGAGGTCGTTGTCGGTACCGCTGCGGCGGACCGTCGCCGACAGGTCGCGGACGGCGGGCTGGGCGTCGCGGGCGAACGGCCGCAGCTGGTCCATGAGCGGGCGCAGCTTCGTCCGGACGATCGGCTTGGCGTCGTCGACGAGCGGCGTGAGGTCGTCGAGCGAGGAGCGGAGGTTGACGAACGTCGTGTTCGCCTTGCGCATGACGTTCGGCAGCAGGCCGATGCCGTCGGCGAGGGCCTTGTCGTTGGCGGTCAGCGCCGACGTCGTCGTGGCGAGGTTGCGCACGAGGGAGGAGAGCACGTCGTCGCGCGCCGAGAGGTCGGTGACGAGCTTGGAGCTCTCGACGACGAAGCGCTGGAAGTCGGGCGTGTTGCGGTTGAGCTCGGCGAACAGGCGGCTCGACGACGACAGCGCCGGGTTGAGGTAGCGCAGCGCGGCGTTCGCCTCGTCCTCGTTGCCGGCCTGGAAGTCGCGCAGGAACTCGATCGACTTCTGCGTGCCGGCCCGCGCCTTGGGGTCGAACGTGTTGAAGATCTGGTCGAGGTCGACGGCAGCCTCGGTGCTGTCGGTCCGCAGCGTGCCGCCGTCTGGGATGTCGGCGCCGCGCGCGCCGCCGAGCTGGAGGTCGACGTAGCGATTGGCGACGCCCGACAGCGACGTCTGGCGGATGATCGCCCGCGTGCCGCGCCGCAGCGGGAAGTAGCCGTCGTCGCTGATCTTCAGCTCGACGTCGGCGAGCCCGTCGCCGGTGACGCTGATGTTCCCGACGGACCCGACGGAGACGCCGCTGACCTTCACCGCGTTGCCCGTGACGATCTGGCTGGCGGAGACGAAGCGCGCGTGGACGGTGTAGGCGCTGGCGCCCGTGAGGAGCACGACCACCACCACGGCGACGATCACAGCGGCGCCCGCGACCGCGCCAAGGACCGGCCCTCTCCCCTCCTTGCGACCCACTAGAGCACCAATGTAGCCCCATGGCGCCTGAGCCAGCGCCGGTGGATCTCGTAGCCGGGGCAGTGATCGCGCACCAACGCCCAGAAATCCGGTGAGTGGTCCATGACCCGCAGATGGCAGGCCTCGTGCCAGACGACGTAGTCGAGCACCGGCTCGGGCGCGAGCAGCAGCCGCCAGTTGAAGCTCATGGCGCCGGTCGTCGAGCACGACCCCCAGCGCGTGCGCTGGTTGCGGATCGTGAGCTTCGCGTAGCGCGTTCCGAGCGCCGTGACGGCGGCGTCCAGGCGCGGGGCGATCTCGCGCTCGGCGGCGCGCCGGTACCAGCGCTCGATCGCGGCGGGCGCGCGGTCGTCGGCGGGGACGAGCAGCAGGTCGCCGCGGCGGTGCACGCGTGAGCGCCCGGGCTCGGGACGCAGCGTCAGCTCGCCGCCGAGGTAGGGGATCCCCGCGCCGCGGGCGGCGATCGCGTCGCGCACGGCGCTGGCCTCGGCGAGCCGGCGCTCGATCCACGGCCGCAGCTCGACGACGGCCGCGGCCGCCGCGCGCTCCGGGCTGCGCCGGGGGAGGACGACCTCGACTTCGCCGTGGGCGTCGACGCTCACCCGGACGCGGCGGGCGCGGTCGGAGCGGCGGACGCGGTAGGGCAGGTCGTCGGTCATCGGATCGGTCCTTCCTACAGCACGGTGCGGGCACATGCGCCGTCCGGTGGCGCTGTCTCGGGGATTCGCGGTCGTCCGCGCGCCCCCTGCGGCGCGCGACGAACGCGGGTCGTGCGACGGGCGATGGTGACCATAATGGCGCCGTGCCATCGATCGTCCCCCTGCCCCCGGCCGTGCGTGCGCCGTTCGACGTCTACGTCAACGGCGTCCACCAGGAGGAGGGCGTCGACTACGAGCTTGCTGACCGTCGGCTCCTGTTCGAGCGCGAGCTGCGCAAGGAGGGCAAGCTCGGCTTCTGGCGCTGGTTCCTCGGCGCCTGGGGCGTGGGCACGTACCGCCAGAACGACTCCGTCGACGTCCGCTACGAGATCGACGGCCGCCCGGCGCTCGTCGAGGGCCTCGAGATCGAGCCGGGGTAGTCGTGGCCCGATCGCGCTCCGTCGCGGCGTCGCTGCTGCTCGCGCTCGCCGTCGGCCTCGTGCTCGCCGACTCGTCGGTCGTCACGCTCGCGCTGCCGGCGATCCTGCGCGAGTTCGACTCGACGGTCAACGCGGTCGCGTGGGTGCTGATCGCGTTCAACCTCGCGCTTGCGCTGCTGGCGCTCACGGGGGCACGCGTCGCGCGCGGCCGCGCGCGCACGGTCTTCGTCGTGTCGGTCGTGCTGTTCGCGGCGGCCTCGGCGGTGTGCGCGCTCGCGCCGTCGCTCGGTGTGCTGATCGCCGCGCGCACGGCGCAGGGCATCTTCGGCGCGGCCGTCGTGGCCGCGGCGCTCGAGCTGCTCGTGCTGCTGGCGGGGCGGTCGCGGGCGATCCTGCTGTGGGCGGCCGCGGGCGTGCTCGGCGCCGCCGTCGGGCCCGCGCTGGGCGGCTTCCTCACCGAGGCGTTCTCGTGGCAGACGATGTTCGGGCTGCAGGCGCCGGTCGCGCTCGTGACGATCCTGGCGCTGCGCGGCGTGCCGCGCGACCGCGCGGAGGCCGCGGCGAGCGCCGAGCTGCCGGTCGGGGGGGACCGGCCCGCGCTCGCGCCGCTCGTCGCGCTGGGCCTCGCCTCCGCGGCGCTGTCGGCGGCGCTCTTCCTCCTCGTGATCATGCTCATCGAGGGTTGGCGCCACTCGCCCGGCGAGGCGGCGCTGACCGTGACGGTCATGCCGATCGCGGCGCTCGTGGCGGGCCGCTGGGCGCGGGCGCACGAGGGGGTCGGGCCGGCGCTCGCCGGCTGCGTGCTGGTCGCCGGCGGCCTGGCCGCGCTCGGCCTGCTGCCGGGCGCCCACGCGGCGTGGACGCTCGTGCCGCAGCTCGCGATCGGCCTGGGCCTCGGCCTCGCGCTGGCGACGCTGATCGCCGCGACCGTCGGCGAGCACGGCCCCGAGGACGGCGCTGCCGCGGCGGCCGCGGTCGCCCGGCCGGCGGCCTGGACGATCAGCGCCCGCCACATGGGGATCGTCATCGGGCTGCTCGTCCTCACGCCGATCTTCACCGCCGACCTCAACGAGATCCGGGCGCCCGGCGAGCGCGCGGGGCTCGCGCGCGTGCTCGACGCGCCGCTGCCGCTCTCGCCGAAGATCGCGCTCGCGCGCGCGCTGAGCCGGCAGATCAGGCAGGCCGGTAAGCAGGAGCTGCCCGACCTCGACCGCGCGTTCGCCGACGTCCACGTGCTCGCCTCCGACCGCCCGGCCGTCGTGCGCCTGCGCGCGGGGCTCGACGACGAGCTCAATCGCGTGGCGACGAAGGCCTTCAGCCGCTCGTTCCTGGCGGCGGCGCTGATCGCGCTGCTGGCGGCGGCGGCCGTCGCGTGGGCTGCGCGCGGCGACCCGCGCCGCCCGCGTGGGGAGCCCGCGACGAACGGCAGCCCGCTGGCCTCGGGCGCTCCGCTCGCCGTCGCGCTGCCGGCCGCCGCGACCGCCGCGGCGCTGCTCGTGGCCGTGTACGTCCTGCTCGGCGGAGGCAGCTACGGCCCGACGCCGGTCGCCGACCCGTGCGCGGCGCGCGCGCGGCCGGCGGTCGACCGCACGCAGCGCATCGCGCTCGCCGCCCTCGACGGTACTGCCTGTCGCCTCCACACCAGCCGCGAGGAGCTCGTGCGCAGCCTGCTCGACGGCAAGTTCCCCCCGGGCGTCTCCGACGGCGAGTTCACGGCCGCGTTGAGCGACGGCATCAGCCGCGCGCAGCGCGAGCGCGTCCTCAGCCCGCTCGCCGCGGCGGCGCTGCGCCTGACCGTGAAGACCGGCGGCGCGCTCGGGATCATCGGGATGCTGCTGGGGAACGGGTAGGGGCCTCGGGGCTTCGCGTACGAACACCGGTCGTGTCGAATCG
>DASWQM010000175.1:0-8772 GCA_036403675.1 Solirubrobacteraceae bacterium
GCGATGCAGCTCGCGTTCGGGACCGTCCAGCGGCGGCTGACGCTCGACCACCTCATCGAGCAGCTCGCGCGGCCGGTCGGCGAGCTCGACGCGCGGACGCTCGCGGCGCTGCGGCTCGGGCTCTACCAGCTCGTCTTCCTCGACGGTGTCGCCGCGCACGCGGTGGTGGGGGAGAGCGTCGAGCTCGCGAAGGGGTCAAGCGGGGGGCACAAGCTCGTCAACGCCGTCCTGCGCCGCGCCACGCGCGAGCTTCCAGCGCTGCCGGCCGACGACACGCCTGCGGGCGCCGCGATCGCGCACTCCTACCCGCCGTGGCTCGTCGAGCTGTGGTGGGAGCGCTTCGGCGCCGACGACGCGCGCGCGCTGCTGCGCGCGGGCAACGAGCCGGGCGAGCTCGCGCTGCGCGCCAACACGCTCGTGACGACGCGCGCAGAGCTCGCCGCCGCGCTGCCGGTCCCGAGCACGCCGGCGGGCGACGAGCTGCCGGAGGGGCTCGTGATCGAGGGACGCTTGGACGCCCACGCGCACGAGCTCTGGCACCAGGGCGCCTACGTCGCGCAGTCGCGCGCGTCGATGCTCGCCGGCCGCGCGCTCGACCCGCAGCCCGGCGAGCGCGTGCTCGACCTCTGCGCGGCGCCGGGCGGCAAGACGACGCACCTCGCGGCGCTCATGGAGAACACGGGCGAGATCGTCGCGATCGAGCGCCACGACGGCCGCGCCGGCGCCCTCCGCCGCACCTGCGAGCGCGTAGGCGCCGCGAACATCGCGGTCACGGTCGCCGACGCGGCCGGCTTCACGGCCGCGGAGCCCTTCGATCGCGTGCTCGTCGACCCGCCGTGCAGCGGGCTCGGGACGCTCCAGGGCCATCCCGACCTGCGCTGGCGCAGCTCCCCCGAGGCGATCGAGCGCCTCGCCGAGACGCAGGCCGCGATCCTGCGGGCGGGCGTCGCGGCGCTGCGTCCGGGCGGCACGCTCGTCTACTCGACGTGCACGCTGTCACCGCGTGAGAACGAGCAGCAGGTCGCCGCGACCGGCCTGCGGGTAGAGTCCGAGCGCCTCGTGCTGCCTCATCGCGATCGTACAGACGGCTTCTACATCGTCAGGATGCGGTCGTGAGCGGCGAGGCAGGCCTCATCTGTCCCAATTGCAAGGAGCCCTGGCTGCGACCGACGAACCTCGCTGGGCGCTATCGCTGCGTGTACTGCCTGCACCGCTTCGAGCTGTGCTCGCTGTGCCCGGAATGCGGCGAGCATTCGACGATCGTGCGGATGTCCAAGACGGCAATCATGTCCTGTAACGCGTGCGCAGCCTCGATGCTGCGGGAGATCTGAACCGAGCCCATGCCACTGACCGAACGCCACGTCGCCCCCTCGATCCTGTCCGCTGACTTCACCCAGCTCGTCGCACAGGTGCACGAGGTCATGAACGCCGGGGCGCGGGTCATCCATTGCGACGTCATGGACGGCCACTTCGTCCCGCCGATCACGTTCGGGCCGATCGTCGTGGCGGCGCTTCGCGACGCGCTGCCCGACGAGGCATACCTCGACGTGCACCTCATGATCGAGCGGCCCGAGCGCCAGGTGGAGGAGTTCGCGAAGGCGGGCGCCGACGGGATCACGATTCACGCCGAGGCGACGCCGCACATCGAGTACACGCTGTCGGCGATCCGCGAGGCGGGCTGCAAGGCGGGCCTCGTCGTCTGCCCGGGCACGCCGCCGGACTACTACGCCGAGGTCGACGTCGACCTCGCGCTCATCATGACCGTCAACCCCGGCTGGGGCGGGCAGGCCTTCATCCGCAGTCAGCTCGACAAGATCCGGCGGGTGCGCGAGACGCTCGGCGACGGCATCCCGATCGAGGTGGACGGGGGCGTCAACGCCGAAACGGCGCGGGAATGCGCCGAGGCCGGGGCGACGTGGTTCGTCGCCGGCTCGGCGATCTTCGGCTCCGACGATCCGGCGGCGACGTTCCGCGAGATCGCCGAAGCCGCCGGCTGCGTATCGGCGATTCCCTAGGGGCAATCCCCGACGGACCGCCTCATCGTCCTCGCCGACGGCCGCGTGGCCTCCGACGACACACCATGAGCAAGGTCGCCGGCGAGACTGGACGTATTGCGGGCTCTTGCACACGAATGATTCGCTAGCTTGGTGCGCTGCACCTCATGCCAGCGAGGATCCGGACACCGCCCGCGCGCTGCGCCCTCGTCGCGGCGGCCCTGAGCCTCGCGGCCGCGATCGCCCCTGCGACCGCGCTCGCCGGCGGCCCGGGCGTGACGGTCTTCAGCCGGCAGACCGCGCAGCCGCTCACGCTGTCGGGCGCCCAGATCGCCGCGGCGGCCGACGTCCCGCCGACGACGTACACGCTGCGCGAGAGGGCGGGGAGCCCCGGCAAGAAGCTGCGGCTGGCGGGCCTGTCGATCCGTGGACTGCTCGATCGCGCCGGCATCGACGCCAGCTCGATCAGGTTCGTCTCCGTCGTCCGGGCGAACGGCAGCCTCGCGGTCCTCAACCGCGCCGACATCCTCAACCCGCCCTTCCCCGAGGGCCCGGCGCTGGTCACCGACGAGGGCTCGACCACCCGCTTCTTCCGCCCGGTCCGCGGCGCGGGCGCGACCAACGGAGCCGACAACGTCTCGAGCTCCGACGCCGGGCCGCTGGAGATCACGGTCGACGGCGGCACGCTGCTGGCGGTCAGGGCGACCGCGAGCCCGAAGCAGACCAAGCCCGGTCAACCCGTGACGTTCAGCGCCAGCGTGAAGTTCCCGCCCGCGGGGGCGCAGATCACCTACCACTGGGACTTCGGCGACGGCACGACAGCCGAGGGTTCGCGCGTCACGCACACCTTCGACACCGAGGGCGACATGCAGGTCCAGGTGGCGGCCCGCGGGACGAACGGCGCGACGTCGGCCTGCTCGGGGGTCTGCGGCGGCGTCGCCGCGCTCGACGTGCGCGTCGGCAACCCGAAGGGCGGCTCCAACGCGCCGGACGGTTCGCCGGGGAGCGGGACCGGCAACCCCCTGGCGCCCGGCTCGGGAACCGGTGCCGGGGCCGGCGGGCCCGGCGGCAGCGGCGGCGGCAACACGCCCGGCGCGACCGGGACCGACGTGCAGGCGGTGGTTCGCAGGCTCGCGCGCGAGCGGGCGGCACAGCACGCCCGCGAGCGGGCCGCGGTGCAGCGCAAGCGCGACGCCGCGCGGCAGGCCGCGGCAGCGGACCGCGCGCTGCGGCGCGTCTCGCCGGCGGAGATCACGCGCCCCAGCGGGCTCGTCGTGACCGGCATCCTGCTCGCCGGCCAGGGTCCGGCGCTCACGCAGCAGCAGATCCCGCGGCCGCCCGCGGAGCGGCCCGCCGGCAGGCCGAAGGGCCAGCAGGCGACACGCGGCGGGCCGCGCGACGATCCGACGCCGATCCCCGTGGCGGCGCTGCTCTCGCTGCTCGTCGTGTCGATGGGAGCGCTTCGCGAGCGCCGAGGCGTCAAACTGCGCACCGCATGATCGCCGCATCGGGCATCGAGGAGGTCCTCTTCCAGATCGCCAACGCGCTGCGGATCCCCGTGTTCATCGCGGCGTCGCTCGCGCTGGCGTTCCTCCTCTTCGATCTCGGCGCGTTCTTCGTCGAGCTGACACGCCGCCGCCGCGGCGGGCGCCTCGGCGAGGTGCAGCAGGCGTCGGCGAGCGCGCGGGCAGCGCTCGGTGCCGGCGATCAGAGCAGCGCGCAGCGCGCGCTCATGCCGCTGGCCTCGAGCGCGCAGATGGCCGACACGCTCGCCGAGCTCGTCGGCCACCACGGCGAGCCGGGCTCCGCCGACCGGCGCGCGAAGGCGCTCGCCGACTTCGACCTCAACTCGCTGCGCAAGCTCGAGCGCAGCCGCCTGCTCGTGCGCTTCGGCCCGGCGCTGGGCCTCATGGGCACGCTCATCCCGCTCTCGCCCGCGCTCGACGGGCTCGCCAAGGGCGACGTCACGCAGCTGTCGCAGAACCTCCGCGTCGCCTTCAGCGTGACCGTCATCGGGCTGCTCATCGGCGCCGTCGCGTTCGCGATCTCGCTCGTCCGCGACCGGCTCTACGCCCAGGACCTGTCCGACCTCGAATACGTCGCGGCGGCGCTCGAGCCGGAACAGCGATGACGTCGCGCGTCACACCACGGGCACGGCAGCGCGGCGATCGCGCGGGCGACCCGCTCGACGGGCTCGTCAATCTCTTCGACCTCGGCATCGTCCTCGCCGTGGCATTCCTGCTCGCGGCGCTGCAGTCGGTGAACCTCACCGAGCTGCTGACGCGCAAGAACGTCACCGTCGTGCGCAACGACTCGAGCGGGCAGACGCTCATCGTCAAGGAGGGCGACAAGCTCAAGACGGTCCGCCTGAGCCGCAAGACGGTCACCGGCGCCGGCGAGCGCGTCGGGGACGTCTTCCGCCTCGCCGACGGGCGCCTCGTGTACGTCCAGCGTGCGCCGGCGCCCGCCGCCACGCCGCCCACGACGACGGCGCCCGCGCCCACCACGACGACGCCCTGAGGCGGGCGCTCCCAGGGGTATCCTTCCGGGGTGCGCAAGGTCATAGGCGCGATAGCAGCGACGCTGGCGGCCGGGGTCGTGGCCGCGCCCGTCGCGGCGCAGACCGCGGAGTACGCCCAGAAGCTCGACAAGTTCTGCTGCTACATGACGCTGGAGCCCGGCGACACCGCGGAGCAGTTCCTGAGCTTCACGAACACCGGGACGAAGAGCTGGTTCCCGGTCGGGGCGGTGCCGGTGCGGCTTGGCGCGTCCAACCCGAACGACCGCACGAGCCCGTTCCACAACGCGGCCGACTGGCTCGCGCCGAACCGGTTGACCGCGCTCGACCAGCCCGAGGTGGCGCCGGGCAAGATCGGCAGCTTCACGTGGATCCTCAAAGCGCCGGCGCAGCCGGGCACCTATCGCGAGTACTACGCGCCGGTCGCGGAGGGCGTCACCTGGATGGCCCCGACGAACGTGTACTACCTGGACTACACGGTGATCCCGGCGCAGGCGCCGGTCCTGAAGATCACCGGCGCCCCGGCGCGCGTGCGGCGTGGCGATCCGATCATCGTGACGGCCGACGCGACCGACAACCGCGGCGTCGCGCGGGTCACGTTCACCGTCGGCACGACGACCGTGACGGCGCCCGCGCCGATCCAGGGGACGTCGGGATACGGCGCCGTGCTGAGCTCGGCGGCGCTCGGCGCCGGCACGCAGCACGTGCTCGTCCGCGCCTACGACCAGGGCGGCCGTGAGTCGGCTGCCGTGTCCGCCCTGGAGGTCTACGAGGCGCCACAGCCCGTCGCACCGTCCGGCGCGCGCACGCGCCTGCGCCCGTTCCAGCCGCTGTTCGCCACCCAAGCCGGGAGCGGCCGGTCGCTCGGGACCTTCAACGGCCTCGGCGACGTGGTCGGCGCGCGGCGCGGCGCGATCCTGCGGGTGCTCTGCGTGCAGGGCTGCGCGCGGCCGTTGAAGGTGGCGCGCCGGGTCCCGCGGCGCGGGTCGCTGAGGATCACGCTCGCGCGACCGCTGCCGCTGCGCAGGTCGACGCGTGTCGAGCTGCAGCTCACGGCGCCGGGCTTCGTGACGCGCTATCAGCGCTACCGCTTCGAGCGCAAGCCGGAGGGCACGAGGGCCGTCAAGGTGTCCGCGGGCTGCCTGGCGCGCAAGACGCCGCGGCGCACCACGAGCTGTCCGCGCGTGTAGATGGTCAGTCCGGCGACGCTCCTGCGCAGCGGCGAGGTCCTCGGGGGCTATCGCGTCGACGAGGTGCTCGGAATCGGCGGGATGGCGGTGGTCTACCGCGCGCAGCAGCTGTCGCTGGGCCGGCCGGTGGCGCTGAAGGTCCTCAGCCGCGACGTGACGCACGACCACACCTTCCGCGAGCGCTTCCGCCGCGAGGCGCATCACGCGGCGACGCTCGAGCACCCGCACATCGTGCCGGTCTACGACACGGGCGAGGACGCCGGCTACCTCTACATCGCGATGCGCCTCATCGAGGGCGGCACGCTCGCCGACCGCGTCCACGGCACCGGGCTGAGCCCGGAGGGAACGGTGCGGATCCTGCGTCCGCTCGCCGGCGCGCTCGACGCGGCGCACGGCCTCGGGCTCGTCCATCGCGACATCAAGCCCGAGAACATCCTGCTCGCCCGCGACGAGCATCCGTACCTCGGAGACTTCGGCGTCGCGAAGGGCCACGAGACGCGTGGCCTGACCGCGGCCGGCGGGTTCGTCGGGACCGTCCAGTACGCCAGCCCCGAGCAGATCCGCGCCGAGCCGCTGACGTCCGCCAGCGACATCTACTCGTTCACGGCGATGGCGTTCGAGTGCCTCACCGGAGAGGTGCCCTATCCGAAGGAGACCGACGCCGGCGTCATGCACGCGCACCTCGAGGAGCCGCCCCCGAGGATCGCCGTCGCGGGCCTGCCGGCCGCGGCCGCGCTGCAGGACGTCATCGTCCGGGGCATGGCCAAGGAGCCCAGGGAGCGATTCCCCTCGGCGACCGCGTTCATCGACGCGGTCGGGGCCGCGATCTCGACGCTGCCAGAGCCCGAACGCGAGCGGCGCGCGGTGTTCGGCGCCGTCAGCGACGACGCGCCGCCGCCTCCGCCGCCCGAGCGCGGCGCGACGCGGCTCGTCCCGCGCCGCATCGAGCCACCGGGCGGCGGCGGCGCCGCGGCCCGCCGCGAGCAGGAGCGCGCCGAGCGCGTGTGGCTCTGGTCGCTCGCCGGAGCCATCACGGTGGCCCTCGCGCTGCCGCTGCTGGCGTTGCTGCACTCACCCGGCGGCGACACCGGGGGCCTGCGCGTGGCGCACGGCAGCCTCGTCGACGTGACGTACGGCCCGCCCTGGGTCGCGCAGCCGGCGGCAGCGGCGACACCGCTGCTGGGGCTGGACATCCAACGGCCGGCGGCGCTGTCGACCGCCGGGGCGACGGGTCGGGCCGCAGCCGTGCGTGCCGGCAGGCTGCAGCAGCCCAGCGCGGTCCCGGCCGGGCTGCCGGACGACGTCGTCACCCGTTTCGCGAACAGGCCCAAGGCGACGACCGTCCGCGTTGGCGGGGCCGTCGGACGCCGCTACGACGGCGCGCTGACGGATTCCGGCAGCCTGACGGTGCTTGTCGTGGCGACCGACCGAGGCGACGTGGCAGTGGGCTGCGAGCGTCCCGCCGGGGGCGCTGCCGCGGGACGGCTCTGCGACGGGATCCTGGGGAGCGCGCGCCTCGTCGGCGCGCGGGCGCTGCCGCCGGGACCGGACCCCGAGCTCGCACGCGGACTCAACGAGGCCCTCTCCCAGCTGGCGCTCGCACGGACCAGCACGGTGCTCTCCGACACGAATCTCAGCGGGCGAGCCGCGAGCCTGCGTGCCCTTGCGGATGCGACCAGTCGCGCCGCCGCCGATATCGATGCGTTGAAGCCGAGGAGCGCCGATCGGCCGGCCGTCAGGCGTGCCGCTGCGGCGCTGCTGGCCGAGGCGCGGGCGCTGCAAACCCTCGCCAACGCCGCGCAAGACCGCCTGGCCTCCTCCTACGACACGTCGAGCGTCGACGTGGAGAATGCTCAGCGTCAGCTGCGCGACGCGCTGCAGGAGCTGCGCCGTCGCGGGTATCGTTTCGCGTCGAACGCAACGCCATGACGCTTCGCCCGATCATCCTTGCCTCCATCGTCGCCCTCGGCGTCGTCCTTGCGGTGGTCGTCTACACGCGGGGTGGCGACACGCAGTCGGCGGCCGCCGCGGCGCCCGCGCCCGCGGCGGTCGACGCACCCGAGCCGGCGACGCGCATCACCCAGCCCCCGCTCGTCGCCATACCGCCTCTGCCTGACCGTCCGCGGCCCAGCCCGCGTCCGCGCCCGCGCCGCCCGAGGCCCGCCCCGACGCCGGCCCCGGCGCAACCGGCCGCTCGCTCCGCGCCCAAGCCCAAGCCGAAGCCGTCGACGCGGCGCGGGACGCTCAAGCAGGCTCCGCTGCTTGCGCCCGCGAAGTGACGGCCGTCCTGCGCCTCCGCCGCACGGTGGTGTGACCGGTGCGCCTCGTCGTTCGGTCCAGTGGCATCGATCGCGAGCTCGACGTGGAGCTGCGCAGTCCGGGCGCGACCGTGGACGATCTTCTGCGGGCGGCGCTCGGTCCTGTCCACACGGGGTCGGTGGCGATCGGTGAGCGCGAGCTGCCGGCGTCGAGCCTCCTGACGGACGCGGGGCTGCACGACGGCGCGCTGCTCGCGGTCGCCGGCGACCGCGCCGCGCCCGCGGTGCCGGCCACGGGCCCGGAGCTCGAGCTCGAGCTCGCGGTGCTCGCCGGCATGGAGGCGGGGCGGTCGTTCCGGCTGCGCCCGGGCACGTTCACGGTCGGGCGGCAGGGCGCGGACATCGTCCTCGACCACTCGACGGTGTCCGCGCGCCACTGCGAGATCCATGTGGCGCCCGCGGGCGTGTGCACGCTGACCGACGTGGGCTCGAGCAACGGGACGTTCGTCGACGGCGAGCGCCTGACGGTCGGCGAGCGCGTCACGCTCGAGCCCGGCAGCGTCGTCGAGGTCGGCGTCCTCGCGATCGCCGTGCGGGCGCCGCAGGATGCCGACCGCCCGCGCGCGCTCGACGTCCGGCGCCAGGTCGGCCCGGCAGGCACGCTCCCCTTCAACCGCCCGCCCCGCAGGCCGGCGGAGCTGGCGCCGGGCCCGGTGGAGCTCCCCACCGAGCCGCGGTCGCCCGACAAGCCGCACTTCTCGATCGCAGCGACCGTCGGGCCGCTCGTGCTCGCGGGCGTGATGATCGTGGCG
>DASWQM010000176.1:0-9339 GCA_036403675.1 Solirubrobacteraceae bacterium
AGGAGTCAGCTAGATGCGTCTCGGGAGGAGCCGGTCGCGAGCGATCTGGGCAGTCGGGCGACAGCCGGCGCCGGAATCTGCCTGCTATCGGGCCTGCTTGGACCAGTATCGCCCACTGCGCCCGAGGGGTGGTGGGCCCCGAAGTCGCCCGCAGGGGCGGACGGGCGCTGAGCGCGGGCCGTGTCGCGAACACGTTCACATAGAACGAAAAGTCGACAGGCTTGCCGGACGGCGCGGCGCCACAGCGTTGAACCTCACCATACGTCAGGCCGTAGCGTCGTCCGAGACGCGAATGACTCACGAACACGAGACATGGCGGGTGGGCGAGCTGGCGCGGGAGACGGGCCTCACCTCTCACCGTCCTCGCGGACGGAGGGCGGGCATCGCTGTGCGGGCGGCGCGGCAACGCTGAAGCCGGAGCCGCGTGTCACCGGTCCACGAACTGCCCGATCAGCGCCATCATCTCGTTGACGTCGAACGGCTTGGTCAGGTACGCGTCGACGCCGAGCGCGAGCAGGCTGCGACGCTTCGACGAGTACGCGTCCGCGCTCAGGACCACGATCGGGATCGCGCGCGTGGCCTCGTCCGCGCGCAGCGCCTTGGCCACGTCCTCTCCCGGAATGTCCGGGAGGTGGAGGTCGAGCAGGATGAGATCCGGCCGATGGGTGCGAGCCAGCTCGAGGCCGAGCCGGCCCTGCACGGCCGACATGATCTCGACGTTGCCCACGCGCTGGAAGATCTGCTGGACGAGGTGGAGGTTCGCGAGGTTGTCCTCGATGTAGAGCACCGTCGCGGTCGGCCGTGCTTCGGTCTTGGCTCCGCCGCCCGCGTCGAGGTCTGGGCCGTCCGCCTGCTTCAGGCTGACATGGAAGGTCGAGCCCTTCCCGGGCGTGGAATCGACGGTGATCGTGCCGCTCATGAGGTCGACCAGGCGCTTGCACAGCGCGAGGCCGAGTCCGGTGCCGGCGATTCCGCTGTCGTCTCCCACCAGCCGCTCGAACGGGATGAACAGGCGGTGGAGCGAGGCCGCGTCGATCCCTGGTCCGGTGTCGGTGACCGAGATCCGCACGCCGTCGCCGTCGGCGCCGACCGCGAGCCGGACGCTGCCCCGGGCGCGGTTGTATTTGATCGCGTTGGAGAGCAGGTTCATCACCACCTGCTTGAGGCGCTGCTGATCGGCCACCACGTAGACGTCGCTCTCGGGGCGCGGGGGCCCGACGACCTGCACGCGGTGCTCGTCGGCGATCGGCTTGGCGAGCTCGACGCACTCGCGGATCAGGACTCCGACGTGGACGGGCTCGAGCGACACCGTCATCCGGTCGGCCTCGATGCGCGAGATGTCGAGCACCTCGTCGACGAGCCCGAGGAGCAGCGTCCCCGCCTTGGCGATCTGGTCGACCGCGTCGCGCTGGCGCGGCTGCAGGTCGTCGAGTGCGAGCAGCTGCGCGAAGCCCAGTACCGCATTGAGCGGCGTCCGCAGCTCGTGGCTCATGCTCGACAGAAATTCACTCTTGGCGCGGCTCGCGCGCTCGATGGTCTCCATCGCCTCGCGCTGGACTTCCTGCGCGAGCCGCTGCTCGGTCATGTCGCGCGTCACCTTCCCGAAGCCGCGCAGCTCGCCGTGCTCGTCCCAGAGCGCCGTGATCACGACGTTGGCCCAGAACCTCGAGCCGTCGTTGCGGACGCGCCAGCCCTCCTCCTCATAGCGGCCGTCGCGCCGCGCGATCTCCAGCTCGCGGTCGGGATGCCCCTGCTCGACGGCCTCCTGCGTATAGAAGATCGAGAAGTGGCGCCCGATCGCCTCTTCGGCGGAGTAACCCTTAATCCGTTTCGCACCGGAATTCCAACTGACGATCCGGCCGTCGGGATCCAACATCAGGATCGCGTAGTCCTTGACACTTTCGACGAGAAGCCGGAACGGCTCGCGTTCGTCGGCCAACGTCCGGTCGGGCGGATGCACCGTCAAAAGCGTAGCGACGGGCAACCGTGGGGAAACATTCTCACGGCCGCGGTCACCTAGCGTCGTGCCATACGCGTGCGAGCCTTGGTCCTCGGCGTCCTCCTCGCCGTGCCCGGCGGGCTGTCGGCCAGCGCCCGCGCTGATGCCCCGCTCGCCGGGCCGGCGCTCGTGCTCGACGCGGCCCGCTTCGTCGGCTTCACCACGCCCGAGCGGGCGTGGATCGTCGCCGTCGTCGCGCGTGCGCCGCGGCCGGCACGCGACGCGCTGACGCGCCTCGCGCCCTACATCACGTTCCGCCGCGGCGCGACGGACGAGCTCAGCGAGGGCGATCACATCACGACCTTCGTCAGCTCGTCGTCGGCGCGGTTCCTCGTGTCGCTCGGCCCGCGCTCGCGCACGACACGCGATGCGCTCGCCGCCCACCTGCTCATGCACGAGCTCGGTCACGCCGTCGACAACGGCCTGATCGACGACGAGCTGCGTGCGTCCTTCGGGGTGCTGTTCTCGCGGTCCCCGGCGTGGGCGAGCTGCTTTCCTCAGCCGGTGGGCAGCTCGCAGCGCTGCGTCCCGGGTGCCGAGATCTTCGCGGAGCAATTCGGGTTCTACGGCGCGCGCGACCGCCGGCCGCGCACCGCGTACGGGGTCCCGCCGCTGTACCGGTTCCGCGCGTTCGGGGCGCTGCTCGAGCGTGCGAGGGGCGGCAACGACACGCTGCTCGGGATCGACGCCGCGCCGTAGCCTCCGGGGCTGGACAGGCGCCGCCGGAGCAGAAACGATCGGGCGATGGCGACATGGCTCGAAGTCACGATCGACGACGGCGAACTCATCCACCGCTTCGAGCGCGAGGCTCCGGACTGGCCCGCGATTCCGCGCGTCGGCGATCGCATCAACTACGGCTCCCGCGACCGCGAGGCGCTCAGCATGGAGGTCGATCGCGTCCGGTGGCACGGCGACGGCGACGTCACCGTCAGCTGCGGGCGGATCCGGCACACAAGGCTTGCGGACGAGCTGCCCCGCGACGGGTGGAGGCTGCGCGCGAAGCCCACCCGCAAGGTCGACGAGCTCTAGGCCGCCCGCGCTAGTCCGCCGCGTCCTCGTTCGACGGTTGCCAGGGCCGCCCGACCGCCCAGGCGTGCCAGCGCTCCACCTCGATCCACGCGCTCACGCGGCGGCGGTCGCGGTCCGAGTACGGCTGACCCATGTAGTGCCGCGAGAGGCGGTCGATGTCCGACAGGTCGCTGTCGTCCTCGAGCGACACGACGCGCCCGCGGAGGCTGACGTGGTGGTACCAGTCGTCCTTGCCGAGGACCGTGAGCGAGACCCGCGGGTCGCGGCGCAGGTACTCGAGCCGCTTGCGGCCCTCATCCATGTTCACGAGGACCCGGCCGTTCTCCCAGAGGTACCACGTGGCGACGGTGTTCGGGCTTCCGTCGGGCTCGAGGACGGCGATCACCGAAGGGTTCGGCTGCGCGAGGAACTCGTCGATCTCAGGAGGGACGGGTGGCTTGGGCACGGTCGAGGCCCTACTACCCCCGATCCCGCCCTGCCGACGCCCCTGTCTCGCTACCGTCGCGGTGTGTCCCATCTGCGCTTCCGCGTACCGTCTGAGCACGCGCTCCTGACGCTCGCCGACGCCAGCGGCGGGCTCTCGGCACTCTTCGCGTTCGACGCGCACATGGGCCATCACCTCGCGTGGCTCAACGAGGCGGCCGAGGCGGTCGGCGGCGCGGCGGTCATGGAGGACGACGAGATGAAGGACACCCGCGCGCTCGCCAACGCGCAGACCGAGCCGATCCGAGCGCTGCGGACCGAGCTCGCCGAGCTCGCCGCCGACGCCGAGGCGCAGCTGCCGCCGGATGTCTCCTGGAGCGTCGACATCGTCTCCGAGCACCAGCTCCCGCAGCTGCCGGACACGCTGGGACCGAACGAGCTGCTGAGCGTCGAGCGCAGCTTCCGGCGCGGGATGGCGAAGTACCTGCTCGCGGCCACCGAATCGCTCGGCCCGCTCGCCGAGCGCCTGCAGAGCTTCGACGACGAGGAGTGCCGCGCGCTCTCCGAGCGCATCGTGGCGTTCGTCGTCGCGGTGCGCGGCGGCGGCGGGGCCACCCCGGCCGCCTAGACCAGGTCCTGCTCGGGCAGCGGCACCCACGTCACTACGAGGCGGGCACCGCCCGCGAGCCGGAAGACGAGCCCGTCGCCGCCGACGTGATCGCCGACGGACTCGACCGGAGCGTCACTGAGATCGAAGCGGGCGTCGCCGATCGAGTAGTGCCCGCGCAGGTCGAACTGCATCGGCTCCTCCTTGGGCAGCACGTCGGCGAGGGTCTCGCGGCTCCAGTTGTCGAGCAGCCCGGTGGCGATCAGCAGCGGCTTCTCGTGGTCGATCTCCACCCACGCCGTGACCTCCTGTCCGAGGCGGTCGTTGAGGGCGAGCAGGGCTTCGTCGATGGTCATCGGGCGAGGAACGTACCGGGAACGGGATACCCCCGTGAGGCGGGTAGAACGTCGGCCCAGCGTCCCTCGCGACGGCGCGCTAGGCTCGCCGCAGCATGCGCTCCCTGTCGCTCGCACTGCTCGCCGTGGCCGCGATGATCGCCGCCGGCTGCGGTGGCGGCGACGACGCCGGCAAGGCGCAGGAGACCGTCAGCGCTGCGGTCAGCGGACTCGGGAAGGGTGACGGGAAGCAGGTCTGCGACCAGCTCACCGTCGCCGCGCAGAAGCAGATCCTCGCACTGCTGGCCAACAACCCGCTCGGGTTCCCGGACATCAAGGCAACGAGCTGCGTCGAGGGCATCACCAAGCTCCATGCGGCCCTGACCAAGGTGCAGCGCGATGTCCTCGTCGACGGCGAGGTCGGCGACGCGAAGGTCACCGGCGACAGGGCGAAGGTCCGCGTCGTGGGCTTCGGCATGCAGGCCGATCTGCAGAAGATCAACGGCAGGTGGATGATCACCGGCGGCCTGTTCAGGTACGCGGGTCGCCAGGTCGGCGGATAGTCCGGGCCGCCGATGGCGAGCGCCCCGCCGATCATCTTCGAGGTCAACTTCGTCGTGCCGGGCGAGATGCGCTGGTGCATGCGCGCCAAGGGGACGTTCGACGACTGGATCCACTCCGACGCCGCGAGCGACCGCCCGATCGACCAGCTCCCGGCTGCCGACCTCGCGCTGCAGACGGACGCTTGCGAGGTGAAGCTCACGTGGATCGAGCTGCAGGCCACGAACGCGTGGGCCGCGATCCAGCGCGCGTCGGGGATCGTCGAGGAGGTCCTGCCCGAGCTGCTGCGCACGCGCGCGCTGCGTGTCGACGCGACGCTGCAGAACCCAGACACCGAGCTGCGCCGCCCGGTCGGCAGCTAGTGCCCGCCGTCGAGCTCGGCGACGAGCCGCAGCAGCTCGAGCGGGCTGAACGGCTTCGTGAGGAAGAAGTCGGCGCCCGCCTCCTGCGCCCGATCGCGGGCGGAGTCCTCCGCCGACGCGGTCAGCATGACGATCTTCGCGTCCGCCATCCCCGGCACCGCGCGCATCTGCCGGCACGCCTCGATGCCGTCGAGCCCAGGCATGTCGATATCGAGGAAGACGAGCCGCGGCGCCTCGCGGCTGGCGGCCTGCACTGCCTGCGCGCCGTCGGCGGCCTCATGCAGGACATACGCCGAGACGCCCTCGAGCGTCGTCACGATGAGCTTGCGGATGAACGGGTCGTCGTCGACGATCAGCACGGTGCTCATCCGATGTCCCTCCGGATGGTCTCGAGGAGGGCGTCCGGGAGTGATTCGTAGGCCTCGACGATCTCGGGGTCGAAGTGGGTGCCGCTGTCGCGCACGATGATCGCGCGGGCCTTGGCGAACGACGAGGCGCGCCGGTAGGGGCGGTTGGTCGTGAGTGCGTCGAGCGTGTCGGCGACCGCGAACACGCGCGCCGAGAGCGGGATCTCGGTGCCCGCCAGGCGGTCGGGATAGCCGCCGCCGTCCCAACGCTCGTGGTGGGAGCGGATGACGTCGCGGGCTGCGCCGAGGAAGTCGATGTCGCGGACGATCTCCGAGCCGGTCACGGGATGCTGCTGCATGATGGCGCGTTCCTCCGACGTGAGCGGGCCGGGCTTGAAGAGGATCGCGTCCGGGACGGCGACCTTGCCGACGTCGTGCAGGAGGAAGCCGAACTCGATCTGCGGGTCGTCGCCGAGCTCCATCCAGGCGGCCGACGCGATCAGCATGCCGTAGGCGGCGACGCGCTCGGCGTGGCGGCCGGTGTAGGCGTCGCGTGCCTCGACGGCACTGGCCAGCGCCCGCACGGTGAGCATGTACGACCGGCGCAGCTCGTGCGAGCGCGCGCGCTCCTGCTTGAACGTCTCGCGCAGGTCGGCCGCATAGCGCTCGAGCTGCTGCTCCTTGTCGGCCGCCTCCCGCGTTCGCTGCGCGAGCTCGGCCTCGAGCTGCGCGATCCGGTCGAGCAGCTGCTCCGTCGCGGTCGTCACCGCGCTGATCTTCCCTGAGTATCGCCTGCATCGCCAAGCGTCGATCGAAGCGCGTTGACGGCCTGCGGCAGCGGGAAGACCGGCATCCCGACCGCGGGGCCGTCGGTCTGCCACTCGCCGTCGGTCGAGAACACGATGACCGAGCGCGCGCTGCGGCGCCCGCGCAGCGCCGTTCCCTGCAGCACCGCCGGGGCGTTGCTGAGGGTCGTGTGCACGAGTGCGACCTCGAAGAGATCCTGCGATCCGGCGCGCACCGCGTCCTCGGTGCTCGTGACCCAGCGGTAGTCGATGCCCAGCGACGCCAGCGACGTCGCGACCTCGTCGCGCACCCGCTCCGGCGCGAGCACGAGCACCCGCGAGCGCTGGTCCTGCAGCGCCGCGTCGAGCACGTCGGTGAGGTGGCGGCGGTCGATCGGCTTGCTCACCGACCACTGGCCCTCCAGCGCGGGCAGCGTCGAGGACACCGACACGAAGATGACCGGCAGGTCGCGCAGCCGCGGGTCGGCCCGGACCGCGCGCAGCACCGCGAGGCCGTCCATCCCGGGCATGAGGACGTCGAGCGTCATCGCGTCGAAGTGCTCGCCGCCGCGCAGCCGTTCGAGCGCCTCCGCGCCCGAGTGGACCGGCACGGACTCCACGCCGAGTGGCTGCAGCTGCTGCGCGACGAGCGCCGCGAGCGCGGGCTCGTCGTCGACGACCAGGACGCGCCGGGGCCTGCGCACCGGTGGCGCCGGCGCCGCGGGGGTGGCGGGCGCGCCGTTGCCGAACGCCGGCGCGGACGGCAGCGAGACGGCGAACGTCGTGCCGCTGCCAGGCTCGCTGGCGACGTCGACCGAGCCGCCGTGCATGTCGACGAGCGACTTGACGATCGCCAGGCCGAGGCCGGTGCCGGGGCTCTTGCGCTCGTCCGAGGCGCCGCGGTAGAAGCGGTCGAAGATCCGCCGCAGGTCCTCGGGCGACATCCCGCGGCCGCTGTCGCTCACGGTGATGCGGGTCGCCTGGCGATCGCCCTCCAGGCGCACCGTGATCGTCCCCTCCTCGCTGGTGTAGAGGTGCGCGTTCGTCACGAGGTTCGTGATGATCTGACGTACCCGCGTGGGGTCGGCGAACGCCGGCGGCCGCGGCTCGGCGATCTCGAGGTCGAGGCGCTGGCGCTTCTCGAGCAGCCGCGGCTGCATGAGCACGGCGACCTCTTCGACGATCGGGCGCAGGTCGACGCTGCGGGCGTGGATCTCGAACTGGCCGGACTCGATGCGCGCGATGTCGAGCAGGTCGTTGACGAGGTCGACGAGCCGGTCGGTCGACTGCAGGACGATGCGGATGAACTCCTGCTGGCGCTCGGTGAGGTTCTCGCTGTTCGTGGACTCCAGCAGCTCGATGAAGCCCTTGATCGAGGTCAGCGGGCTGCGCAGCTCGTGGGAGGCGGTCGCGACGAAGTCGCTCTTGGCCTGCTCCAGACGGGCGCGCTCGGTGATGTCGCGCAGCGTCCAGACGACACCGCCCTCGGGGCCCGCCAGCCGGGCGGCGGTGATCGCGAGCGCGTTGCCGGCGTGCTGCACGGTGACCTCGCCGGCGAGCGCGTCCTGCAGGCGGGGCAGCGGGCTGTGCGGCCCGTATGCCGCGCCGCCGGGCTGCAGCCCGGCGGCGAGCTCGCGCGTGCGCGGGTTCATCGTCGTGATGCGCTCCCCCGAGTCGACGATGACGAGGCCGTCGCCGAGGCTCTCCATCGTCGTCGCCAGGCGCTGGCGCTGGGTCTCCACGCGGGCGCTCGCCTCCGCGAGGTCCTGTCCCATCGTGTTGAAGGCCGTGCCGAGCGCCTCGAGCTCCGTCGGCCCCGTCGCCTGGACCCTGACGCCGAGGTCGCCCGAGGCCATCCGCCGGGTCGCGGTGACGAGGTCGTCGAGCGGGCGGTGCATCGTGCGGATGAGCAGCGTGAGGAACGCGAGCACGCCGACGAGGGCAAGGCCGGCGCTGACGGCGATCGCCACGGTTGCGATGCGGGAGCGGCGTGCGGCGCGGTCACGCGCCTCGGTGCGGCGCACGGCCTGGCGCCGGGCGAGGGCGGCGACCGCTGCGCGTACCGCGCGCAGGTCGCGCCGGGCGCGGCCACGGGTCGCGTCGGCCGTCGGGTGCACGGCCAGCGCCCGCGCATCGCGCAGCGCGGGCACGACCCGAGCCGCGAGCCGCCTGCTCGGACCGTCCACGGCCGCGAGCCGGATGACCTGCCCGGCGGTGCGCTCGACGCCGCGGGCGGCGAGCGCGACGAAGCGGGCGGACGTCCGCGAGCGCGGGCGCGCGAGGTTGGCCTCCAGCGCGACGGTCGCCGCCAGGAGGTTCGCGCTTGCGACCTCGAGCGATGCCGAGGCCGAGAGCTGGTCCTCGTACTGCTGGCGGGCGTCGTAGAGCGCCGCGATCCCGACCGCGCCGATGATCGCGAGCACGATCGTGAGCCCGAGCAGCGCGATCCGCAGCGTGCGCGCGATCGATCGTCCGTGGGGGGCCGGGTCTGTGCCTATCATCGCCGCATGGACCTCGTCGGCGCATGGCTGCGCCAGCTGCTTCGGGCCGGGACGGCCGCCGCGATCGTGCCCGCCGCCATGGTCGCGGCGCTCGTCGTCGTGCTCGTCGGCGCGGGCGGCCTCGGCGGTCTCGGATCGCTGCGCCAGGTCCTCGTCGGTCCGGAGATCTCGCCCGCGGAGACGGGCGCAGCCGGCGCGCGGGGGACCGACGTGGCGCCGATCGCGCCGGCGCCGCGGCGCACGGCTACGCAGCGCGCAGCGCCGCGGCGCGCCCCCGCCGCGAGGACGCGCGAGACCGCGCCGCCCGCGCCGCCGTTGCCACCGCGACGTGTCGTGCCGCCGCCGCGGGCGCCGGTGGTGCCGCCCCCGCCACCAGCGCCGCCCGCTGCG
>DASWQM010000177.1:0-10540 GCA_036403675.1 Solirubrobacteraceae bacterium
CCGATCGCGAGGCCGACCTCGCGCTGGGCCATCGCCACGCGCGTGACGGAGTCCATCATGAGCGTGACGTTCAGTCCCTGCGC
This sequence comes from Solirubrobacteraceae bacterium, assembly GCA_036403675.1. Taxonomy (GTDB): domain Bacteria; phylum Actinomycetota; class Thermoleophilia; order Solirubrobacterales; family Solirubrobacteraceae; genus CADCVQ01. Next base: position 84 of record DASWQM010000177.1, read on the forward strand.
GCGGAAGTGCTCCGCGACGGTCGTCGCCGTGAACGCGGACTTGATGCGCAGGAGCGCCGGCTCGTCGGACGTCGCCACGACGACGACGCTGCGCGAGATGGCGTCGCCGAGGTCGCGCTCGATGAACTCGCGCACCTCGCGCCCACGCTCGCCGACGAGCGCGATGACGTTGACGTCGGACGTACCGGAGCGGGCGATCATCCCCATCAGGGACGACTTGCCGACGCCCGAGCCGGCGAAGATGCCGATGCGCTGGCCGCGGCCGCAGGGGACGAACGCGTCGAGCGCACGTACGCCCAGCGAGACGCGCTCATCGATGCGCGGGCGGGAGAGCGCCGCCGGCGGGGACGCCTGCGTGGAGCGAGCGGCCGTCGGCAGCGGGCCGTCGAGGCCGTCGATCGGGCGCCCGAGGCCGTCGATGACCCGGCCCAGCAGCTCGTCGCCGACCGGCACGCGCACCGGCTGCCCGGTCGGCGTGACGGCATGGCCGGGGCCGATGCCGTGGATCTCGCCGAGCGGCATCAGCAGCGTGCGGCCGGCGCGAAAGCCGACGACCTCGGCGGGGACCGGCGGGCGGCGGCGGCCGGTGTCGACCGTGCAGACCTCCCCGACCTCTGCCTCCAGGCCGGTGGCCTCGACGATGAGCCCGATGAGGTCGTCGACGCGACCGCGGCGCTCGTGCAGGTCGGCGTCCGCGATGGTCTCGGCGCAGCGTTCGAGCAGGTCGAGCGGTCGTTCCGGCGCTGCCATCAGCTGCCCCCGAGCTCCGCCGCGACGAGGGCGCGGACCGCGTCGAGCTTGTGCTCGATCTGCGCGTCCACCTCGCCGACCGACGTGCGCACGACGGCGCCGCCGCGTGCGACCCGGCGCTCGCCGTGGACCTCGAGGTGGGCGTCGGGCGAGCCGAGGCCCGCCGCGCGCACGAGCTCGACGTCGTCGGGATGGACGCAGACGATGATCCGCTCGCCGTCGAGCAGCCCGCGCAGAGCGCCGCGCACGACGTCGACGACGCGCTCGGGCTCGATCTCCAGGGCGCTCGCGACGACCTTCTCGGCGATCGCCAGCGCGAGCTGGGCGGCGCGCGCCTCGGCGGCGTCGGCGATCTCGGTGCGCAGCGCGCGCGCCTCCTCGACGGCCTGCTCGAGCACCGCCGCCGCCGGCGCGAGCTCGGCGGCAACCGCCTCGCGACCGAGCCGCAGCCCCTCCGCCCGGCCATCCTCGACGGCCTGCGCGCGCAGCGCGTCGGCCTCGGCGTGAGCGGCCTCGATGACCGCGCGGGCCGCGGCGACGGGATCCTGCGCCGGCGGCGGAGCGAGCTGCTCCAGCTCGCCGAGCGCGACCGGGCGAGCGGCCTCCACGAGCTCAGAGCATCTCGTCATCGTTGCCCCTGCTGATGACGATCCCGCCGGCCTCCTCCAGGCGCCGGACGACGGCAACGATCTTGCCCTGCGCCTCCTCGACGACAGCGCGCTTCTGGGCGGGCATGTACTGCATCTCCTCGGCGAGCATCTCGCCGCCGCGCTCGGACATGTTCCCGAAGATCCGGTCCTGGACGTCCTTGCCGACGCCGCGCAGGGCGATCCCGAGCTCCTTGGAGTCGACCTCCTTGAGCACGAGCTGGATCGAGCGGTCGTCGAGCTTGACGATGTCCTCGAACGTGAAGAGCAGCATCCGCACCTCCTCGGCGAGCTCGGCGTTGACCTGCGCGAGCGAGTCGAGCACGTTGCGCTCCGTGCCGCGGTCGGTGTTGTTGAGGATCTCGGCGAGCGAGTGCACGCCGCCGGCGTATGCGTAGTCCTGCGAGACGACGTTCGACAGGCGCTGGCGCAGGACGGTCTCGACGGCCTCGATGACCTCCGGGCTCGTCTCCCGCATCATCCCGATGCGCATCGCGACCTCGGCCTGCTCCTCGGGCTCGAGCAGCGCGAGCACCTGGGCGGCGAGGTCGGTGTGGAGGTTCGCGATGACGAGCCCGATCGTCTGCGCGGCCTCGTTGCGGATGAAGGCGTGGATCTGCTCGGGCGGCGTGCGGCGCAGGAACTCGAACGGCCGGCGCTCGATCGCGGCCGACAGGCGCCCGACGATGAGGCGGGCGCGCTCGGGGCCGACGGAGCGCTCGAGCACCTCGCGGGCGTACTCGACGCCGCCCTCGGCCACGTAGCTTTGCGCGAGCACGGTGTCGACGAGCTCGCCGACGACGTCCTGGCTGAGATCCCCCGGGACCTGGTTGAGCTTGGCCATGTCGAGCGACAGGGCCTCGATCTCGTCCTCGCTGAGATGGCCGAAGATCTCCGCCGCCCGCTCGGGGCCGAGGCTCACGAGCGCGATAGCAGCCTTCTGGCGCCCGCCAAGACGGGAGCTCCGCCGCGGCGCGGCGAGCTGCTGGGTGCTCTCGGTGGCATCAGGAGTCATGCGACACGAGCGTCATCGGCCGCTGGCGATCGGAGCTTGAGCCCAGCGAGCGCCGATTGCGCGGCGGCCCGCCGGGGCAACCGGTGTCCTACCGTGCCGATCCCCGACGCCCATAGCGCCACCCACAGGCTGCGCTCGCCGCTCGACGGCTATGCCCCCGACCACGAGCACCGGCCGCTCGCCGGCTACGGCGTCCTGTCGGCGATCTTCGGCGCGTCCTTCGTCGGCGCCCTCGTCGCCGCCCACCGCGCCGGCCGCCAGCTGCCCGACGAGCTCAGCGCCAAGGACATCCTCCTGACCGGCATCGCCACGCACAAGCTCAGCCGGCTGATCGCCAAGGACAAGGTCACGAGCTTCGTGCGGGCGCCGTTCACGCGCTACCAGAAGGCGACCGGATACGGCGAGATCGCCGAGCGGGCACGCGGCGAGGGCCTGCGCCTGGCGATCGGCGAGCTGCTCGTCTGCCCCTACTGCCTGGCGCAGTGGATCGCCGGGGCGTTCACGGTCGGCCACGTCGCCGCGCCGCGGCTCACCCGCCTGCTGGCGTCGATGTGGACGGCGCATGCGCTCGCCGACGCCGCCCAGCTCGCCTACAGCGCGGCCGAGAAGCGCGCCTGAATCCGGCCGTTGGCGGCACTGCGGGTTTGCCCGCCGCCCCGCTGCGGTACCCGCCGCTCTACAAGTAGCCATCCGCGGGAGAGACGATGATCGAGCGATCCTCAGACACGAGCCACGAGCCGGCACGAGCGCAGGACGATCGCTCGGCGGCGGACCTCATCAAGCAGGTCTCCGAGCAGACGTCCAAGCTCGTGCGCCAGGAGATCGCCCTGGCGCGCCTGGAGATCCGCGACAAGATCAAGCACTTCGGGATCGGGGCGGGCCTCCTCGGAGCGGCCGCGTTCTTCGCCCTCTTCGGCGCCGGCACGCTCGTGGCGGCGCTCGTGCTCGTGCTCGCGACGGCGATGGCCAGCTGGCTCGCCGCGCTCGTCGTGGCGGTCGTGCTGCTCGGCGGCGCCGGGATCATGGCGCTCAGCGGCAAGCGCCAGATCGCGCAGGCGACGCCGCCTGCGCCCGAGCAGGCGGTCGAGAACGTGCACGCCGACATCGAGGAGGTCAAGCGCAGCGTCCGGGCGTGAGCACCGGGGCGGGGCCTCGGTGACAGCCGACGGCCTCGACCTGGCGCGCCTCCGTGACCTCGAGGGGCGCCGGGGATACGCCTGGATCCGCCGCGGGCTGGTCGTACTGCTCGCCGTGCCGGTCGTGCTCGGGCTCAGCGGTGCGCTCGGCCAGGAGACGATCACGCGCTCGACGTCGAGCCCGCAGGCGAGGCTGGAGCTCGACGCCCCGCGCGTACTGCGCGGCGGGCTCATGTGGCGCGCGCAGATCACGGTGAGGGCGCGGCGCACGATCCGCCACCCGCGCCTCATCCTCGGCGCCGGCTACGTCGCCGGTATGCAGCTGAACACGATCGAGCCGTCGCCGGCGAGCGAGGCCAACCGCGGCCCGCGGCTGGTGTTCTCCTACGACAGGCTGAGCCCCGGCGACGAGCTCGTCGTCTACCTCCAGCTCCAGGTGAACCCGACCACGAGCGGCGGCCAGGATGCGACGGTCACGCTCGACGACGAGACGCGGCCGCTCGCCCGCGTCGAGCACACCATCACCGTCCTCTCCTAGGAGCGCGTCGTGGACATCGTCCTGCGGGCCTTCGTCGTGTTCTTCGTCCTCCTCGTCGTCATGCGCGCGGTCGGGCGCCGTGAGCTCAACACGATGGAGCCGTTCGACGTCATCCTGCTCGTCGTCATCGGCGACCTCGTCCAGCAGGGCGTCACGCAGAGCGACTACTCGCTCACCGGCGCTGTCATGGTCATCGCGACGATCACGTTGCTGACGATCGGGACGAGCTACCTGAGCTTCCGCTTCCGCCGCCTGCGGCCCGTGCTGGAGGGGGAGCCGCTCGTGCTGCTCCAGGACGGGCGGCCGATCGAGCGCAACCTGCGCCGGGAGCGGATCACGCTCGAGGAGCTACGCTCCGCCGCCCGCCAGCAGCAGATCGGCTCGCTGGAGCGCGTACGCCTCGCGATCCTCGAGACCGACGGCAGGATCTCGTTCATCCCCGCGGAGTGAGCTGCGCGACGAGCTTCCGGAGTCCCGCGCCGGGCAGGTCGACGTCCGGGAGGTTTGCGCTGGCCGCGCGGGGAGCGCTACGGCTTCGAGCTCGTGCGCGCCCTCTCCGATGCCGGCGGGCTCGTGATGACGGAGGGCACGCTGTACCCACTGCTGGCCCGGCTGCGCCGCGACGGCGCCGTGGAGACCACGTGGCGGGAGTCGCCCTCGGGACCGCCGCGCCGCTACTACTCGCTGGCCCCCGCCGGCTCCGAGCTGCTGGGAGCGTTCACATCGGAGTGGGCGCGATTTCGCACGTCGGTCGACGCGATGCTCGAGACTCGAGCAGCCCGATGACGATCGACACCCAGCATCCGCTCGCGGCGGACTACCTCAAGCGCCTGCGGCGGGCGGCCCGCCGGCTGCCGCCCGGCAGACGCCGCGAGCTCGTCGCCGGGATCGAGGCGCACCTCGCGGAGGCGCTCCACCCGTGGGCGACGGATCCCGAGGCCCGCGACGTCCTCGATCGGCTCGGCCCGCCGGAGGCAATCGTGGGCGCCGCGCAGCCGAGCGCCGTCGCGAAGCGCGCCAAGCCGCGCGGCACGAAGGAGTGGCTGGCGGTCGCCCTGCTGCTGTTCGGCGGGTTCTTCGCCGGCTTCGGATGGCTCGTCGGCGTCATCCTCCTGTGGAGCTCGCGCGCGTGGACCCTTCGCGAGAAGTGCATCGGGACGCTGCTCGTCCCCGGCGGGCTTGCAACCCCGTTCGTCATCCTGGGCACCGCGTCGCGCGGCAGGTCCTGCACGAGGATCGGCGACGGCGCGCAGCACTGCACGGGCGCGACGAGCAGCAGCGACATCACCTGGCTCGTCGTCGTGGCGATCCTCGTGCTCGCGTCGATCGGGAGCGCCATGTACCTCTCCCGGCGCGCCCGCACGGCGTCTTGACCGCGCGGGTGGCGCGGACGTAGGTTGCCGCCATGGCTCTGCGCGCCTTCCCGGTCCTGTATGCGAAGGACGTCGAGCGCGTGGCCGGCTTCTACGTACGCCTCGGCTTCGAGGAGCACGTCCGCCTCCCGGGCGAGGACGGCCAGCCGGGCTTCATCGGCCTGCGCCGCGATGCCGCGGAGCTCGCGGTGACGACCGAGCAGTCACCGCGCGCGCTGGCCGGCGTGGAGCCCGGTCCGGGCCCGCGCCACGAGCTGTTCGTCTACGTCGACGACGTGGACGCCGCGTTCACGCAGCTCGGTGACGCCGGGGCGACGGCGCTGCGCGAGCCGGCCGACATGCCGTGGGGCGAGCGCGTCGCCTTCCTGCAGGATCCCGAGGGCAACGTCGTGACGCTCGCGATGCCCGCCGGCTGAGCGGCTCGGCTACCAGGCGCTCATCGCCCGGTCGACCGCACGAGCGAGCGGCGGCCCGAGCGTCTTGGCGAACACGAGCGTGAAGTGGTGGACGTCCTTGTAGACCTGCACGCCGCCGATGACCGGGAAGCACTGCCGGCTGCTGCACAGCCGCGCCGTGAGATCGACGACCTGCGCGTGGCGCGTGCGCTCCTCATGCGCCGCGGCGACCTGCGGATCGGCCGCGAGCGCCGTCCTACGCGGCACCGCACACGACGTGCGCGCCAGCGTGTGCCGCGCCAGCGCGCGGTCGACGCACCCGACGGTCCTGCGCGTCATCTTCGGCGTGTCGCGGATGACGACGATGTGCTTGATCGTGTCCGGCAGCTCGCTCCAGGCGCTGAGATAGCCGTCGACCTTGGCCTCGAACATCGTCTGTCCGGGCGCGGCGCGCACCTTGCCTCCCGTGATGCCGACGGCGAACAGCGTGTCGATCTCGGGATGGCCGGCGAAGAAGCCCGGCAGCGCGCTTGCCCAGCGCACGCAGCCGGAGCGCGTCGGCTCGGGCAGGAGCTTCGTCGCCTTCGAGAACGGACAGCTCGTGTGCGTGACCGACAGGCCCCGCCAGCCGCGCTCGTTGGCGACTTCGTCCAGCGCGGCTCGCCAGTGCGACGCATGGCTGTCGCCGACGAGCGCGACGTTGCGCGCCGCCTGCTCGGGCGCGACCCCGAAGTCGCACACGCTGACGCCCTCCTCGCGGCGGAAGTTGCGGCAGGTCCCGTTCTGCTCGACCTTCGAGACCGGCGGTGCCGGCCCGGCCGCGGGACCCTGCGCACGGACTCCGCTCGCGCCGCCGCCGGCGGCCGCGAGCAGCGTCAGCACGAGCACCGCGACGCGCGCTGCGGTGAGGCCGGGATGGACGTCGACGAACCGGGTGATCACGAGCGGGTGCCAGTGGCAAAGGTAGAGAGGGTTCCAGATGGCTCCGAAGAACCGTCCGCACCGATCGCTCTGTGGAGCTGCTGCGGGACAGCCGATGCGCTACGAGCAGGAGCCGCCGGCGGCATGGACTGCGTCACATGGAGCGAGCGCTGCTTGCCGCCCTCGCCCGGGCGCCGCGCTATTCCAGCGCGTGCGTGACGGCTCGCACGAGCGGCGCGGCGTGCGGCTCCAAGCGACGCACGAGCTCGGCGACCACGAGGCCGACGAGCACGTCGACGAGGTAGTGCTCGCCGAGATAGACGACCGCGAAGCCGGCGGCCGCGACGTACGTCCAGCCGATCGCGCCGTACACCGGTCCGATCTCTGCGAGGCCCATCGCGGTGATCGCCGCCGACGAGATGTGGTCGGAGGGCATCGAGCCCCACGGGTTGCCCGGGCCCTCGCTGTCCTCGGGCGGCTCGACGCCGAGCACGTTGCAGACCACCGCACGCACGACGCGGTCGACGTCGCCCTCCATCCGCCCGCCGTGCTGCGACGCCCACCAGGGCGGAGCGGTCGGCACGAGCCAGTAGAACGGCGTCGTGAGGTGGTAGGCGGCGGCCAGCCGGCCGGCGGCGCGCGGGACGTAGCGCTCGTCGCGCACGAGCACGTAGGCGAGCAGCACGTGCGGCAGGAACCATGAGCCGTAGACGAGTGTCACCGCCTTGTCCAGCAGCGAGACCCGCTCGGGGGTGCGCAGCAGCCGCTGCAGGCGCTGCGTCGGCGTGACGCCGCCGCCGAGGAACCTGTCGATGCTGATCGGGTAGTCGACGTGCAGGCGCCGGCGCAGCTTCTCGGGGTCGTCGAACGGGGTCTCCCAGCTGACCTTGAAGAGCCACATATATGCCGCCCCGGCGGCCATGTAGCGCGTGCGGCTGCGCGGCGCCGTAGCGGCGATCGCGCCGAGCGGGGCGACGCAGGCGATCGCGACGGCCGCCGGGGCCGGGAGCCGCAGGCGCTCGCGCAGCGACGCCAGCACGACGGACACGGGCACGGACGCGGCCGCGAGCAGACGCAGCCCCAACCGCGATGCGTGGCGATCGCTGACCAGCCGCGGGCCGCGGCGCAGATCGTTCATCCAGAGGACGGGGAACGGCCGCCGGTCCGCTCCGCGGCGGCGATAGGCGCCAAGGCCCCATCTGCTCGGGGCGCTCCCGGGCTGCGGCGCGATATTGGCCAGCAGGCGTCCGCCAAGCGCGCGCGGGCTTGGACGCCGTGATCCGTTGCGCGAGCGCGCCGCTGTCGGCATTCCCCGCCATCTGCCCAGCACACGCGCAGCGCCAAACGTGCTATGCCCTGTATGGGTCGAACGAACGAGCAGGGGACGAGCATGGCTGCGAACGCGAAAACGCCCGCACGCAGGCGGGCAGCAAGTGCCGGTGCCACTCAGGCGCCGCCGGCGGAGGCCGACGGCGCGCCGGAGGATCCCGCGCTCGAGGAGCTGCTGCGAGTCCTGACGGAAGCTCGGGACGGCAACTTCTCGGTGCGACTGCGCGCCCGCCGGCGCGACGTCATGGGCGAGGTCCAGCAGCGCACGAACGAGCTCATCGCGCTGAACGCCCGGATGGCGAAGGAGCTCGCGCGGGTGAGCCGGATCATCGGCCGCGAGGGGCGGATGACCGAGCGCGTCTCGCTCGGCACCGTCGACGGCGCGTGGAACGACACCGTCGAGTCCGTCAACGGGATGATCGACGACCTCGTCCGCCCGACGACGGAGATCTCGCGCGTCATCCAGTCCGTCGCCAAGGGCGATCTCACGCAGAAGATGGCGCTCACGATCGAGGGCCAGCCGGTGAAGGGCGAGTTCGCCGTCGTCGGCACGACCGTCAACGAGATGGTCGACCAGCTCGGCTCGTTCGCCGACGAAGTGACAAGGGTCGCCCGCGAGGTCGGCACCGACGGCAAGCTCGGTGGCCAGGCGCAGGTCAAGGGCGTGTCGGGCACCTGGCGCGACCTCACCGAGAACGTCAACTCCATGGCCTCGAACCTCACCGACCAGGTGCGCCAGATCGCCGCCGTGACGACCGCCGTCGCGATGGGCGACCTCAGCCAGAAGATCACCGTCCCCGCGCGCGGCGAGATCGACGAGCTCAAGGGCACGATCAACACGATGGTCGACCAGCTCTCGTCGTTCGCCGACGAGGTGACGCGGGTCGCCCGCGAGGTCGGCACCGAGGGCGTGCTCGGCGGCCAGGCCGAGGTCAAGGGCGTCTCGGGCACCTGGCGCGACCTCACCGAGAACGTGAACTTCATGGCGTCGAACCTCACCGACCAGGTGCGCCAGATCGCCGCCGTGACGACCGCCGTCGCGCAGGGCGACCTCACGCAGAAGGTCACCGTCGAGGCCAAGGGCGAGGTCGCCACGCTCGCCGAGACGATCAACTCGATGACCGACACGCTGCGCGTCTTCGCCGAGCAGGTCACCGGCGTCGCGCGCGAGGTCGGCACCGACGGCGTGCTCGGCGGCCAGGCCGAGGTCCAGGGCGTCGCGGGGACGTGGAAGGACCTCACCGACTCGGTGAACGTCATGGCGTCCAACCTCACCGACCAGGTCCGCCAGATCGCGGTCGTCACGACGGCCGTCGCCAACGGCGACCTGAGCCAGAAGGTCACGGTCGAGGCCAAGGGCGAGGTCGCCACGCTCGCGGAGACGATCAACTCGATGACCGACCGGCTGCGCGTCTTCGCCGAGCAGGTGACCGGCGTCGCGCGCGAGGTCGGCACGGAGGGCGTGCTCGGCGGCCAGGCCGAGGTCGAGGGCGTGTCGGGGACGTGGCGCGACCTCACCGACAACGTGAACCTCATGGCCAACAACCTCACCGGCCAGGTCCGCAACATCGCCCAGGTGACGACCGCGGTGGCCAACGGCGACCTGTCGCAGAAGATCACCGTCGACGCACGCGGCGAGATCCTCGAGCTCAAGCAGACGATCAACACGATGGTCGACCAGCTCAACTCGTTCGCCGCAGAGGTCACGCGCGTCGCCCGCGAGGTCGGCACCGAGGGACGGCTCGGGGGCCAGGCGGAGGTCAAGGGCGTCTCCGGCACGTGGCGAGACCTCACCGAGAACGTGAACTTCCTCGCCTCGAACCTCACCGATCAGGTGCGCAACATCGCCCAGGTCACGACGGCGGTCGCAAACGGCGACCTCTCCAAGAAGATCGACGTCGACGCGCAGGGCGAGATCCTCGAGCTCAAGCAGACGATCAACACGATGGTCGACCAGCTCTCCTCCTTCGCCGACGAGGTCACACGCGTCGCCCGCGAGGTCGGCACCGAGGGCAAGCTCGGCGGCCAGGCGACGGTGGAGGGCGTCAGCGGCACCTGGCGCGACCTGACGGAGTCCGTCAACCAGCTCGCAGACAACCTCACCGATCAGGTGCGCAACATCGCCCAGGTGACGACCGCGGTCGCGACCGGCGACCTCTCCAAGAAGATCACCGTCGACGCCCAGGGCGAGATCGCCGAGCTGAAGGACACGATCAACACGATGGTCGACCAGCTCAACTCGTTCGCCGCCGAGGTGACACGGGTCGCGCGCGAGGTCGGCACCGAGGGCAAGCTCGGCGGCCAGGCGACCGTCGAGGGCGTGTCGGGCACCTGGCGCGGGCTGACCGACAAC
>DASWQM010000178.1:0-16860 GCA_036403675.1 Solirubrobacteraceae bacterium
CGGGAACCGGTGTGATCGCGCGCGCGACCTGCCTGACCGCGTCGAAGTCCACGTCGCCGGTGAGGGTGGGTGGCGACGTGTTCATGCGGTTCATCCCCACGTCGATGACGGTCGCGCCGGGCTTGACCCAATCAGCCTTCACCATCTGCGGCCGGCCGACGGCGGCGATGAGGACGTCGGCGCGGCGGCAGACGGCGGGTAGGTCGCGCGTCCGCGAGTGGCACGTCGTCACGGTCGCGTTCGCGCCGAGCAGCAGCTGGGCCATCGGCTTGCCGAAGAGGTTCGAGCGGCCGATGACGACCGCCTCGGCGCCCTCCAGCTCCGCGCCTGCCGCCTCGAGCAGCGCCATGACGCCGAGCGGCGTGCACGGCCGCAGCCCCTCACGGCCGAGCGCGAGCAGGCCGGCGCTCACCGGTGTGAGGCCGTCGACGTCCTTCAGCGGGTCGACGAGCCCGGTCAGCTCGATGCCGTCGAGGTGGCCCGGCAGCGGGAGCTGGAGCAGGATGCCGCTGACGTCGGGATCGGCGTTGAGGCGCTCGAGGAGCGCGACGACGTCCTCGCGCGGCGCATCCGCGGGCAGGGGGAAGTTGTAGCCCTCCATGCCGACCTCGCGGCAGGCCTTCTGCTTGCCGCTGACGTAGACGGCCGAGGCCGGGTCGTCGCCGACGAGGATCGTCGCCAGGCCGGGGCGGGCGCCGCCGAACTGCTCCGCGAAGGCCTCGACCTCGCGCGCGACGTCGGCCCGCACGCGCGCGGCGATCGCCCTTCCGTCGATGATCTCGGCTGACGTGGTTTCGACGCTCATCATCGGACCTTGGTGATCGGAGCGTATTCGGCCATGAGCTTGCGCTCGCTGCCGTCGCCGGCGAAGCGCACCACGACGATGCCGCCCGACTCGATGCCGATGACGACGCCGGCCCCGAAGGCGGCGTGCGAGACGTCGTCCCCGAGACCGAACGTCAGCGCCGGCTCGCGCTCGACGGCGCGTGCCGCGGCCCACGATCCCGGCCGCTGGGCGGCGCCGGCGCCCGCGCGGATACGACCCCACCCACGCTCATCGGCGCGGTCGGTGAGCTCGGACGGGATCTCGTCGAGGAAGCGCGAGCGCAGGCCGTACTGCGTCGAGCCGAAGACGGCCCGCCGCCGCGCGCTCGTGAGGTACAGCGAGCGCATCGCGCGGGTGATGCCGACGTAGGCCAGGCGCCGCTCCTCCTCCAGGCCGCCCTCGTCCAGCGCGCGGGAGTGCGGGAAGACGCCCTCCTCCATACCGGCGATGAAGACGATCGGGTACTCGAGGCCCTTCGCGTTGTGGATCGTCATGAGCGTCACGAGCCCCGCGTCGTCCTTGCGCGTGTCGGCGTCGGCGACGAGCGCGATCTGCTGCAGGAAGACGTCGAGCGTGTCCTGCTCGGCCTCGGCCGTCGCGTCGAACTCGCGCGCGACCTCGACGAGCTCGGCGAGGTTCTCCTCGCGCCCCTGCGCCTCGATCGTACGCTCGGCCTTCAGCGCGTCGACGTAGCCGGTCTCGTGCAGGAGCGCCTCGAGCAGGTCGCCGATCGGCACCCGCTGCTCCGCACGCGCCCGCAGCGAGTGCATCGTGTCCATGAAGCGGCCGAACGCCCGCACGGCGGCGGTCCCAAGGCCGGGAACCGACGCGGCGTCGGCGGCGGCGTCCCAGATGCTGATCCCCATCGCGTCGGCGTGGCTGATGACGCGACCGAGCGACGTCTGCCCGATGCCACGCCGCGGCGAGTTGACGATCCGCGTGAACGAGACGACGTCCTGCGGGTTGCCGAGGACCGTGAGATAGGCGATCGCGTCCTTGATCTCCGCCCGCTCGTAGAACTTCGTGCCGCCGATGACCTGGTAGGCGATGTCGCGGCGTACGAGCGTGTCCTCGATGACCCGCGACTGCGCGTTGGTCCGGTAGAAGACCGCGATCTCTGCGCGGCTCGCGCCCTCGTCGACGAGCCGCTCGATCTCGCCGACGACGTAGCGCGCCTCGGCGTGCTCGTCGTCGAGCTCACGGATGCGGATCGGCTCGCCGTCGCCGAGATTCGTCCACAGCGACTTGGGCTTCTGGTCGCGGTTGTGCGCGATGACGGCGTTCGCGGCGCTGAGGATCGTCTGCGTCGAGCGGTAGTTCTGCTCGAGCTTGACGACGTGGGCGTCGGGGAAGTCGTCCTCGAAGTCGAGCAGATTGCGGATGTCGGCTCCGCGAAAGCCGTAGATCGAGTTGTGCGTGATCAGGCCGTCGGCGATGAAGTTGTGCGTGGCCCCGATGTTGAGGTCGTAGACCGGTCGGTCGAGCTCGACGCGCTCGACGCGCTCGACGGCGTCGTAGTCGCCGTTCTCGTCGAACATGACCATTCCCGGACGGATCGAGCTCGCTGTCGTGAACGGCAGCGAATTGCTCGCGCCGTCACTCCGCCCGAGCCGTGCGACCGAATGCAGGGTGACATCGAGGACCGATCCGATGCCGTCGGCCACGTCGAGCATCCGGCCGGCGTCAGCAAAGCACGACTCGTAGCGCCAGCCCGTCGACCCGGCGCGCGCTGGCCGCACCGACAGGCCGACGCTCTCCAGCGCCGCGCGGCCCTCGTCGTCGTAGCCGAAGAGGCTCAGCCGGTGCATCGGCGTCCGGCCGCGCCGGTCTGCACAGAGACAGGCGACAAGCCGCCGCCGACCCGCGTGCGGCTGCGGCACGTGATGCGGTCGGCTCCCGGACGGTCCTTCACCGTCGAGCAGTGCGACACCCGCGGTCTCGGTGTCCACAGCGGCGAACACGCGGTCGATCAACGGCTGGTTGCCGACGAGGCTGTTCGCGATGACCCACGCGCCGTCGGCGCCCTCCCCCATCGAGCGCGGGCTCGCGCCGACCTTGTAGCCGGCGAAATGGACGTGCTCGGGCGTCGACACGATGCGCCGCCCGCTCGCCATGGTCACCGCGACGCCTTCGCGGCGGTCGTCGCTCGCGAACGCCTCGTTGACGCGCGCCGGCCGGAAGTCCCCGCTGCCGTAGCAGGACAGCACCATGTCGCCGGGGCGAACATCCTCGATCGGTTGGCGGCTGCCGTCGGCCATTGTCACGTGCGTGCCCTCCACGAGGCACTGCGCGTCGTCGCCGACCACCGCGAGGTTGCGGCGCTCGCTCGTCAGCAGCTGCAACCAGCGGTACTGCGCGGCGTTGGTGTCCTGGTACTCGTCGACGAGCACGTGGCGGAACGCCGTGCTGTAGCGGTCGCGGACCTCTTGGAAGAGCTGCAGCACGTTGACCGCGTTGACGAGCAGGTCGTCGAAGTCCATCGCGTTCATCCGGTGCAGCTCGCGCTCGTAGAGGCGGAACGTGTCGGCGACCGTGCGCTCGAAGTACGAGCCGACGAGCTGGTCGTAGGCCTCGGCGTCGCGCAGCTTGTTCTTCGCGTCGGAGATCTGGTGCTGGACGGCGGCGGGCGTGAAGCGCTTCGTGTCGACGCCGAGCTGGTCGAGGCAGCGCTTGACGAGCCGCCGCGAGTCGGCCTGGTCGTAGATCGTGAACTGGCGCGTGTAGCCCAGGCGCGGCGCCTCGGCGCGCAGCATCCGGGCGCAGGCGGCATGGAAGGTCATGATCCACATGGCGCGCGTGCGGCGGCCGAGCAGAACCTCGACGCGCTCGCGCATCTCCTGGGCCGCCTTGTTCGTGAACGTGATCGCGAGGATCTCGTTCGCGCGCGCCTGCCCCGTGCGCTCGAGGTAGGCGATGCGGTGCGTCAGGACCCGGGTCTTGCCCGTGCCCGCGCCGGCGAGGATGAGCAGCGGGCCCTCGCCGTGCACGACGGCGTCGCGCTGCTGTGGGTTGAGATCGACGAGCAGCTCGTCGACGCGGTCGCTGGCGGCGGTGTCGGGCATCCAGGGCTGAGCATAGGCCGGTGACCGGAAAGCACCGTCCGACGCGTCTGCATATACTCGCAGCCGCTTGTGCGGGATTCGGCACGAGCGGAGGGTGAGATTTCGCAACCGGCGCCCGGTCGGCGCCAGGGAGGCGGGGGATGCTGCGTCGAGGGCCGTTCGCGGCCATCATCGCCATGCTCGCCGGCGTGCTCGTGCTGCACGTTGGCGTCGGTGTGGCCAACCGCAAATCCGGCCGCGGGGCCTGTAGTGGCGCCACGACCGTTCCGGTCGACGAGAACACGCGGCGGGAGGCCACCGTCGCGGTGCTGTGCCTCGTCAATCGCTTCCGCGCACGGCACGGCCTGCGACGGGTGAACCCGTCGATGGGGCTCACCGTCGCGGCGCTGCAGCACAGCAACGACATGGTGCAGCGCAGGTACTTCTCGCACGACGGCCCAGACGGCGACACGTTCGACGTCCGCATGCGTCACAGCGGCTACGTCCCCAGGCACCGGCCCTCTGGCCTCAGCGAGGCCATGGCCTGGGGGATGGACGCCACGCCGCGCAGCCTCGTCCGGACCCTGCGGCTCAGCCCGCCCCACCGCGCGATCCTGCTCGACCCCGACCAGCGTGACGTCGGCATCGGGCTCACGGTCGGTGCGCCGGTCACAGGCATCAGGACCGAGAGCGCGACGCTCGTGCTCTCGTTCGGGCAGTAGACAGCCACCACGTCCACTGGCACTAGCCTCGGGGCCGTGGCCGGCCTGTGCGATGAGGTGCGCTCGAGCTGCGCGGCGATCGCGGCCGATGCGCGCTGGGTCCGCATCGACGCCGACGCGCTCGCGCACGTCGAGCCCGCTCCACCGCCCGCGCTGGACCCCATGCGCCACTACCTCGAGGGGACGCCGCCGGACGTCGCGCTGTACATGCTCGCCGTCGATGCCGTGAACTTCGGCTCGGGCTGGTTTCCCACCCTGCGCAAGCGCAGCGGCTGCTCGGGCTACTTCACCGTCGCCTGGGCGATCGCCGACCGCTTCCGCGCCGAGGGCGCCTGGTCGGCGGCCGACCTGCGCGCGATGCGCACCGACGAGATCGCCGACACGCTCGGCCAGGCCCGCGACCACGAGCTCATGGCGCTCTACGGCCAGGCGCTGCGCTCGCTCGGGACGTTCCTCGGCGACCGCGATGCGCTCGCGCTCGTGCGCGAGGCGCGCGGCTCAGCGCAGCGGCTTGCCGCGATGCTCGCCGGCGGGATGGCGCTCTTCGCCGACCGCGGGTTCTACAAGCGCGCACAGATCGCCCCGGCCGACCTCGCGCTCGCCGGCGTGGCGCGTTTCGGCGACCTCGACCGCCTGACGATCTTCGCCGACAACGTCGTCCCCCATGTGCTGCGCTGCGACGGCGTGCTGCGCTACGACGAGCGGCTTGCCGCGCACATCGACGCCGGCGGGCCGCTGCGCGCGGGCCCGCAGGAGCGCGAGATCCGCGCCTGCGCCGTGCACGCCTGCGAGCTCATCGCCGGCCGCGCCGGCGTCTCGCCGCACGAGCTCGACAACTGGCTCTGGAACCGCGGCCAGGCGCCCGAGTACAAGGCCCGTCCCCGGCATCGCTGCCGGACGGTCTACTACTAGATCTCACCCGCCGGCCGGGCTCGGGCCCTGCACCGGGCGCAGCGCGTGCACGTCGCCCGCCGGCCGCTCCTCCCCGGACAGCGCGGCGACCTCGCGCTCGAGCTCGCCGATGCGCGACGACAGCGCGTTGATCGCGTCGGCGATCGGGTCGGGGAGATGGATCCAGTCGGTGTCCGGGCCTTCCGGGCGGCGGCCCTCGACGCGCACCGGATGGCCGGGGTTGCCGACGACGGTCGTGTTCGGCGGGACGTCGTGGATGACGACGGTGTTGGCGCCGATCTTCGCGCCGTGACCCACCGTGATCGCCCCGAGCAGCTTGGCGCCCGCGCCGACGGTCACGTTGTCCTGCAGCGTCGGGTGGCGCTTGCCGGTCGCAAAGCCGGTCCCGCCGAGCGTCACTCCCTGGTAGAGCGTGACGTCGTCACCGATCCACGCTGTCTCGCCGATGACGACCCCGGCGCCGTGGTCGATGAAGAAGCCGCGTCCGATGCAGGCGGCGGGATGGATCTCGATGCCGGTGACCGCGCGCGACAGCATCGACAGCGACCTGGGCACGAGCGGGACGCCCATGCCCTCCAGTCCGTGCGCGACGCGGTGCACGAGCAGCGCCTGCACGCCCGGCCAGCTCGTCAGGATCTCCGCGCTGCCGGCGCCGCGCGCAGCGGGGTCGCGGGCGTGCGCTGCCGCGACGTCGCGCCGTACCTCCCCCACCACTCGCGCAAGCCTGCCCAGACCGAGCATGCCAACAGCGTAGCGGCGCGGATCGGCCGCCTTACGGCGCGAAGAACGGCGTGGAGACGTAGCGCTCGCCGGAATCGGGCAGCACGACGGCGATCGTGCGACCGCTCCAGCCGGGCCGCCGCCCGACTTCGATCGCCGCGCACAGTGCCGCCCCGCCGGAGATCCCGACGAGCGCGCCCTCGCGGCGGGCCGCCCGGCGCGCGGTCTCGATGGCGTCCTCGTCGGTGACGGGGATGACCTCGTCGATGACGTCGCGGTTGAGCACCGGCGGGATGAACCCAGCGCCGATGCCCTGGATCTTGTGCGGGCCCGGCGAGCGGCCGGACAGCACCGCGGACGACGCCGGCTCGACTGCGACCATGCGGCAGGCGGGATTGCGCTCCTTGAGGACCTCGCCCACGCCGGTGATCGTCCCGCCGGTTCCGACGCCGCACACGACGGCGTCGATCTTGCCGTCGAGCGCCGCCCACAGCTCCGGGGCGGTCGTGCGGCGGTGGGCCTCCGGATTGGCCGGATTGGAGAACTGGTCGGGCAGGAAGACGTCGTCGCGGCTGGCCATCGCCCGAGCCGCGTCGACGGCCTCGTTCATCCCCCCGAGCGACTCGGTGATCTGCACCTGCGCCCCGTAGAGCCGCAGCAGGCCCTCGCGCTCGCGGCTCATCCCCTGCGGCAGCGTGAGGACGAGGTCGTAGCCCTTGGCGGCGCAGACGAACGCCAGCGCGATGCCCGTGTTCCCCGACGTGGCCTCGACGATCGTCGTGCGTCCCGGCTCGATCCGTCCCTCGGCCTCCGCGGCCTCGATCATCGCGACACCGATGCGGTCCTTCACGCTGCCGCCGGGGTTGAAGGACTCGAGCTTGCCGAAGAGCCGCACCCCCTCCGGCGCCAGGCGCGTGAGCTCGATCATCGGCGTGTCGCCTACATAGGCGGCAATGCTGACCGGAATTGAAGCCATGCGCCGCAACGGTATCCGTCGGCGGCACGTGATGGGGCGGCAGCAGTCGGGTAGGCCCCGTGCATGGTCCTCAGGGAACCGGGGGCCGCGCTCGACGCGGTATACCCGGCCCAGCCCACGCGGGTGGCCGAGATCCGGCGCGACGTCTCGAATGTCGCGGCGATCTTCGGAGCCGACGAGGCCGTCCTGCTGAGGATCAACCTGGCCGTCAGCGAGGCCGCCACGAACGCCATCCTGCACGCCTACCGCGAGGACCCGGGTGCTGGCGACGTCCGCGTGCTGGTCCAGCACGCGGACGAGTTCCTCGACGTCTGCATCTGCGACACCGGCGTCGGGATGTCACCGCGAGCCGACAGCCCCGGCCTCGGCCTCGGCCTCGGCCTCATGGCCCACGAGGCCCACCGCTGCGAGATCAGAAGCTCGCCGACGGGCGGCACCGAGGTCGTCCTGCGCTTCGAGCTCCCCGCGGCGCCGGTGCTCTAGCGAGAGGTCAGGGGCTCGGGTCGCTCACGAGCCAGCTGCCGCCCTGACGTGCGAGGCGCAGCTGCTGGCCCCTGCCGATGTCGACCGTGGCGTTGTCGCCGCGGATCACGACGTCGTTGGCATGGATCCCGGCGCGCGTGCGCCTGATGAGCCTGATGTCCGCCGTCGCCGACTGGGCGAGGACGCGCGTGACGCTCTCGGCGCACGTCCGGCCGCGACCGCCGGCGGTCATCTGCCTCTTGCCCGCGGCCGTCAGCAGCGAGCAGGCGTCCTTGCCGTCGGCGTCGATGAAGTCCTTCTGGTAGCGGCGGACGACGGCGACGACCGCGAGTCGTGGGTCGGCCGAGTCGCCGCCCGCCGCAGTCGTCGTGTCTGCCGGAGCCGGCGAGCCGCCGTCGGCCGCTGCCGGCGTCCTGGACGCTGAGGCCTTCGTGCCGGAGGCCGTCTTGGAGCCGGAGGACTTCGACACGGAGTCCTTCGAGCCCGACGACTTCGAGGCCGCAGATGCCTTCGACCCCGAGCGCTTGGATCCCGACGCCTTGGAGCGGGCCCCCTTCGCCGCGTCCGTCGACGTGTCGCCGGCCTTGCCCGCGGCGGCCGCGGCGCTGGCCTGCGTCGCGGTCTTGGCGTTCGTCGCGGTCGTGTCGTCCTTGCCGCACCCCGCGCCGACGAGGGCGAGGATCACACCGATCGTGGCTGTCAGCCGCCGTTGCATCGGCGGCACTATGGCATCTGCGATGCCGGCCGTGGCACCGGCCTAGACCTTCGTGGAGTGCCGTCAGGCGCAGGGCGGCGGGGCGCTGCAAATGCCTCAGTGCGATCACCTCGGGGGTTCCAGAAAAAGCTCGGGCGCCGTTGCACTGCGGGATAGGCAGGCGTTCGGCCAAAAGCAAGGTCGTCGATAAACCGAAAACCGCACGCCTGCGTGCGTTCTTGTGCAGATCAGATGTGGTACATCGCCACGCCCGCCGCGCGCGACTCGCGGTCGACGACGTCGGCGATCGTGCACGCCTGCATGACGGTCCGGGCGGCGGCCGCGGCCTCGCCGAAGATCCCGTCGGCCTCGCGGCCGAAGGGGCCGTCGAGCAACTCGACGACCTCGAGCACCGTGATGTCGCCGGGCTGACGCGCGAACGTGTAGCCGCCCTTGACGCCGCGCTGGGACTTCAGCAGCCCGGCCCGCCGCAGGCTTGCGAAGAGCTGCTCGAGGAACTGCACCGGGATGTCGCGCCGGCGCGCGAGCTCCCCGATCGGCACGGGGCCGTCGCCCGAGCGCGCCAGCTCGGCGAGCGCCTGCAGCGCGTACGGCGACTTCGTCGTGATGGACATCATCGGTCTACATTGTGACGGCAATGGGACCGGTCAGTCGGTACGGGCCGCCGCTGGCCGTCATGGCGCTCATCTTCGCGCTCTCCGCGACCCCCGACCTGAGCAGCGGGCTCGGCTGGTGGGACCTCCTGCTGCGCAAGCTCGCCCACATCACGATCTACGCCGTGCTGTGGCTCACGCTCGCCCGCGCGACCGGCTGGCGCCGGCCGCTGGCGGCGACGGCGATCGCGCTGCTGTACGCCGTCAGCGACGAGCTCCACCAGAGCTACGTCCACGGCCGCCACGGCACCCCGGTCGACGTCGCGATCGACGCCGTCGGCTTCGGCCTGGCGTCGGTTGCCTGGACGCTGACGGCCCGCCGTCGCGGGCGGCCCGGCCCGCCGTGGCCGCTGCGCCCGGCGGCCGGCGCCCCTACAGCCAGCCGCGCTCGGTGGCGATGAGGACGGCCTGGGCGCGGTCGACCGCGCCGAGCTTGCCGTAGATGTTGTGCAGGTGCGTGCGGACCGTCGAGGTCGACAGCTGCAGCTCCGCCGCGATCTGCTTGTAGACCTTGCCCTCGGCGAGGCGCTTGAGCACCTCGACCTCGCGGCCGGACAGCGGGCAGGGATCGATCTGGCGCGGGCGGCCGGAGCTCGCGTAGGGCAGGTCGTACATGACCGACCGCAGCTCGGCGGGCCCGAGGCCGACGGTGCGGGCGACCTTCAGCAGCGAGTTCGGCGAGACCTGGGCACCCTGGGCGTAGTGAGCGAGCATGTCGGCCAGGCGCACGAAGGCGGCCTCGCCGGCGGCGTCGTCGGAGTGGTGGCGCTCGATCGCCGACGCGACCGCGCTCGGCATGCCCCAGCGGCGGGCGAGGACGCCGCCGACGAGGGCGTGGTCGACGCCGAGCTCGCGGCGCTCGCGGTGGATGCGCTCCTCGGGGGTGCGGGCGCCGCCGTGGACCTGCTCGGGGTAGCCCGGGTAGGCGTGCGTGAGCACGAGCTTGCCGACGTCGTGCAGCAGCGCCGTGACCATGAGGCGGTCGCGGTGCTCGTAGCCGGCCTCCTGCGCGAGGCGGTCGGCGGCGCGCTGGGTGGCGACGCCGTGCAGGCGGAAGCGCTCGGGCGCCGCGTCCCAGACGGAGGAGCGCTCGAAGAAGTCGAAGGTGCGGGTGCGGCTGGCGAGCGCCTGGACCGACTCGGGCGACAGGACCTCGACGGCCTTGACGACGGACTCGACGCGGCCCTGGCGCGGACCGTCGAGCTGGTTGGCGAGGCGCATGACGCTGATGACGAGAGCGATGTCGGACTCGACGGTGGCGACGATGTCGGCGGGCGAGACGCGCTCGGCGCTGACGAGCCGCAGCAGGCGGTTGCGCGACTCAGCGAGCGCCGGGAACGCCTCGAGCGCCTCGAACGCGGCGGTCAGGCGACGGCCGTGACCCTCGTTGTGCTGACGTTGGACGGGGGCGCTGCCGGAGTCGGTGCTGGCTGCTGCAGTGGTGGTCATGTGGAGCGGTCCTGCCTTCGGATCGAGTTCCTCGGTCTCGACCCCTATCGGCAGCCGTGGACGCATGGTTGAGCAAATCGCGGCGACTCGCTACGGCGGGGCGTGGCGGACGCCGGCACGGGCCGCGGCGGCGACCGTGGGTGGGCGCCGATATCTACGATGCGCAGCGCGATGCTCATCGGCGCCCACGTATCCCCCGCCGGCGGTCCCGCGAAGGCCGTCCAGCGTGGCGCCGAGCGGGGCGCGAACGCGATCCAGATCTTCAACCAGAACCCGCGCGCATGGAAGCCGCGGACGTATTCCGACGAGGAGATCGCCGAGTTTCACGCGGCGATGGCGGCGTCCGACGTCGACCTGCTGCTCATCCACGCCGTCTACCTCCTCAACTGCGCGTCAGACGATCCGGAGATCCGCGCGAACTCCCTGCGCTCGCTCGTCGCGTCGCTGCGGGCGGGCGCCGCGCTCGGAGCGCATGCCGTCGTCCTGCACGCCGGCTCGGCGAAGACGGGCGACGTCGGCGCGGCGATCGGCCGCGCCGGCGAGGTCATCGCCGAGGCGCTCGCCGAGTCCGAGACCTGCCCGCTGCACCTCGAGAACACCGCCGGCGCCGGCGGAACGCTCGGCCGCTCCTTCCACGAGCTCGCGGCGCTCATCGAGGCGGCCGGCGGCGACCGGCGCCTCGGGCTGTGCCTGGACTCCTGCCACCTGCTCGCATCGGGCTTCGACGTGCGGACGGCGGACGGCCTGACGACCATCCTCGACGAGTTCGACGAGATCATCGGCGGCGACCGCCTCGGGTCCCTGCACCTCAACGACTCTCAGACCCCGCTGGGCTCGAACGTCGACCGCCACGCGCACGTCGGGAAAGGTGAGCTCGGCGAGGACGGCTGCGCCGTGTTCCTGTCAGAGCCACGGTTCGACCGGCTGCCGTGCGTCCTGGAGACCCAGCCATCCGCGGACGAGCTGGCGCTCGCCCGCGCGCTGCGCAAGCGGGGGCTGGCTGCGCGTGGCCGCCGGCGTCGAGCGCGTCAGTAGTCCTCGTCGTCGTCCTGCTCCCCCTGCAGGCGCATGTCGAGCTCCTCCTCGATCGAGAATTCGACCTCATCGGGATCGCCGAACAGGTCGTCGTCGACGAGCTCGGGGTCTTCGCCGGGATAGCGTTCCATCTGGGGCTCCTTTCGCGACGGTGCGGCGCCGAGATACCCCGCGACCGCCTCCGGATAGCCGATCTGAATGGCAACCGAGAAGCAGCGCGCGGCGGCCAAGCGCAACGTCAAGAAAGCGCAAGCCGGCGCGAAGAGCAAGCAGACCGCCAAAAACCTGCCCTCAAAGACGCCTTCTGCGCTCGGAAAAGAGGCGGCCGCGGTGCGTCGCGGCGACGCTCCCACGCGCGACGAGCTCCTGCGGGAGGCGCGCCGCCTCGACATCCGCGGGCGTTCGAAGATGGACAAGGAGGAGCTGAAGCGCGCAGTGAACCGCGCGCGCGCCACCTGAACATCGGTACAGGATTCCGGTGCGTTGTGCGGGGGGTCGGTTACGGTCCGCCGCGAGACGGGGATCTGTGGAGCCGAAATTCGGAGGTTTGAGCACGATGCTCAAGAAAGCGCAGGGGCAGCTCGCTAGGCGAGGGGCATTCGCCGTGCTCGCGGCAGTGGGGGCACTATGTATCGGGGGCGCTTCGAGCGCCATGGCGGCGACCGTCGGGGGCACGGCGGCCGAGCCGGTGTTCACGGCCGGTCCGGGGATTGACGACAACCTCTCAGTCATCCGGACGGCTCCTGGGGTGGTCATCTTCGACGACGGCATCGAGCCCGTCACGACGACGACGCCGGGTTGTGCGGCGGACGCACCCACCCCAGGAAAGGTCACATGCACAGTCGTCGGAGACGTCGGCAATATCACGATGAACCTCGGCGACGGCAACGACACGACGACGCTCACCAACGTCATCGGGACCACGACGCAGAACGGCGGCCCCGGTGACGACAACCTCAGCGGCGGTGACGGCACCGACACGCTCGACGGCGGCGACGGCGCCGACAGCCTGAACGGCGGCGACGGCGCCGACAAGCTCGACGGCGGGGCGGGCGACGACAGCCTCAACGGCGGGGCGGGTGCGGACGACGTGCATGGCGGGGACGGCGTCGACTTCGCGGATCAGACGCCGCCGTCGTCGGCGCCGGTCGACCAGACGCTCACGCTCGACGACCTCCCCGACGACGGCGCCGCCGGCGAGGGAGACAACATCCACAGCGACGTCGAGAACGCCAACACGAGCCTCGGCAACGACAGGATCGTCGGGAGCGCGGCCGACAACGGCCTCGTGGGCGACGCCGGCGACGACGACATCACCGGGGGCGACGGTCAGGATGTCCTTCAGGGCGGCGACGGCAACGATGTCATCCACGCGCAGGACGGCGTCGCTGACACCATCGCCTGCGGGCCCGGCATCGACGAGGCGTTCGTCGACTCGATCGACACCGTCATCGACCAGCCAAACGCAGACCCCACGCTGGACGAACACTGCGAGACGGTCCACACGGCGACGGTGGCCCCGCCGCCGCCGCCGCCGACCCGTCCGGCCGACGCGCTGCCGACCGTGTCGTTCGCCTCCCCGGCGGAGGGCGCGACGCTGCCGGTCGGCTCGACCGTCGTCACGATCAACGCCAGCGACGACAAGGGCATCGCGAAGGTCACCCTGTTCGACGGCGGCAAGGTCGTCGGGACGGACACGACCGCGCCGTACGACATCACCTACAGCCCGACCGCTGCGGACGCCGGCAGCCACACGCTGGTGGCCACGGCATCCGACACCGCCGACCAGACGGCGTCGGCGCTGCGCAGGGTGACGGTGGGGAACTCGAGCACCGGTGGCAGCGGCTCCGCGACGGCGGCCGTCGCCCCGAGGTCCGTGAGCGCGACGGTCCTGCCCACGCGCGACCGCACCCGCCCGTACACGTTCACCATCAAGGGCGCCGTCGGCCTGCCGGCCGGCGTGACGAAGGCCCAGGGCTGCGCCTCGGGGACCGTGAAGGTCACCGGCAGGCGCGGCCTGAAGACCGCGTTCACGAAGACGGCGAAGCTCAAGCAGGACTGCACGTACTCCGTGACGGCAACCGTCACCCGAAAGGGCCGCGTGAAGATCACCGCGCGCTTCTCGGGCAACAGCGCGCTGAAGGCGAAGTCCTCGCTCACGCGCACAGTCCGCGCCGGCTGACCGATCTCGCGGATCCCCGCCGGCGCAGGAGGGGGCGGCCGCAGGGCCGCCCCCTCCCTTGTTTTCAGGATGCCTTGGAAGCGCCGGGAGCGGCCTACTCCGTCTCGGAGAGGCCATGTCGGACATCCGCGAGACCTACGAGCTGCCCGAGCGCCCGCCGGTTCCGTACCGGATCTGGTTTCTGACGATCGTCGTACCGGCGCTCGCGCTCGGCCTGTGGCTTCTGCTGCCGGACTCGACGATCACGGTGATCGTCCTCTTCGTCGCGGTCCTGGCCGCGGTCTTCACCGGCGTGACCTACGTGCTGCGCGACCGCGAGCTCGAGGAGCCGCCGCCGCTGCACCGCGTGCCGCCGCCGAGCGTGACGCGGCACGACTCCTGACGGCGCCGCCCCGTCAGACCGCGACGGCGGCGGGGCCGAGCACCTGCTCGAGCTCCGCGCGCAGCGTCGGCGTCGGCGCGACGCGGTAGGACGGCCCGAGGCGCAGCGTGCGCGGGTCGCCGGCGCTCATCTGGACCTCGAGCACGACCTCCGAGTCGCCCGGGTAGTTCGCCAGCAGGTGCTTGAGGTCGTCGATGACGGATGCCGGCAGCCCCGCGGCGTCGAGGCGCACGTGCAGCGGCAGCGGACCGACCTTGCGCGTCGCGGCGGTGTCCTTCGCCCGCTCGACCTCCTCCGGCGAGGGCGCGAACGGCTCGGCCGTCTGCACGACGAGGCAGGTCTTGTCGGCGTCCTTGTGGTCGACGCGGCCGCGCACGAGGACGACGGAGTCGACGCCCAGCGCCCCCTCGTACTCCGCCAGCGCCTTGCCGAAGACGAGGATCTCGACCGCGCCCTCGAGGTCGTCGAGCGTCGCGAACATCATCGGCTCGCCGTTACGGGTGCGGATCTTCTTCGCCGCGGTGATGATCCCGCCCGCGGTGACCCAGTCCTTGTCCTTGCGCTGGGCCAGGTCGGCGAGCGAGCAGTCCACCCGCGCGCGCAGCGCCTCGCGCACCTGCTTGAGCGGGTGAGCGCTGATGAACAGGCCGATCGACTCCTTCTCGACGGCCAGCAGCTCCGGCTGGGCGAACTCCTCGGACGGGATCGGCGGATGGGCGGGCGCGGCGAACGCGGCGGCCGCGCCGTTGCCGTTGCCGTCACCGAAGTCGAAGCCGTCGAAGATCGAGCCCTGGCCGATCTCGGCGTCCTGCTGGGCCTTCTGACCGGCTCCCTGCGCCTGCTCCAACACGCTGAGCATGCCCTTGCGCGTGGCGCCCGTCGAGCCGAAGGCGCCACACTTGATGAGCGCCTCGATCGCCTTCTTGTTGACGGTGCGGGCGTCGACGCGCGCACAGAAGTCCCACAGCGACTCGAACGGGCCGCCCTCCCCGCGCGCGGCCTTGATCGCCTCCACGGCCGAATAGCCAACGCCCTTGACGGCGTCGAGGCCGAAGCGGATGTTGCCCTCGAAGACGACGAAGTCGTGGTCGGAGAGGTTGACGTCGGGCGGCAGGATCTCGATCCCCATCTGCTCCGCCTGCGTCGCGAAGAACGGCACCTTGTCCTTCGTCGACATGACCGAGCTGATGAGCGCCGCCATGTACTCCGCGGGGTAGTTGGCCTTCAACCACGCCGTCCGGTAGGCGATCAGCGCGTAGCAGGCGGCGTGGGACTTGTTGAACGAGTAGTCGGCGCTCTTCTCGTTGGTCGCCCAGAGCTGCTCGATGACGCGCTCGGTCGTGCCCGAGGCGCGGCACCCGGCGACGAACTCGGGCTGGAGCTTCGCCATCGCCGCGCGGTTCTTCTTGCCGATCGCCTTGCGCAGGTCGTCGGCCTTGGACCCCGAGAAGCCGGCAAGCGTCTTGGCGATCAGCATCGCCTGCTCCTGATAGAGGATGACGCCCTTCGTCGTCTCGGTGATCGGCCGCAGGCGCTCGTCGGCGAATGTCACCGACTCGGGGACGCGCTTGCCGCGGGCGTACGCCGGGATCTGGTCCATCGCCCCGGGGCGGTACAGCGCGACGAGCGCGACGAGGTCGTCGAACTCGGTCGGGCGCACGTTGCGCAGCGCCTTCTGCATCCCCTCGGACTCGAACTGGAAGACGCCGATCGAGTCGCCTGCGGCGAGCATCTCGTACGTGCGCTCGTCGTCCAGCGGCAGCGCGGCCATGTCCGGCCGCACGCCCGTCGAGCGCTCGATGATGTCCAGCGCGTCCTCGATGACGTCGAGGTTGCGCAGGCCCAGGAAGTCCATCTTCAGCAGGCCGAGCCGCTCGACGGGCTTCATCGAGAACTGCGTGACGATCTTGAAGATCTTGTTGCCGTCGGCGTCGACCTGGTTGGAGTCGGCGAGCTGCAGCGGCACGATGTCCGTCAGCGGCCCCTCGGCGATGACGACCGCCGCGGCGTGGATCGAGGAGTTGCGCACGATCCCTTCGAGGCCCTGCGCGACGTCGACGATCTGCTTGGCGATCGGGTCGGAGTCGTAGGCCAGGCGCAGCGGCTCGCCGGGCTTCAGGCAGTCCTCGAACGAGGGCGAGCGCCCCATGATCGGGTCCGGGATGAGCTTCGCGAGCCGGTCGCCGACGCCGTAGTCGTGCTCCAGGACCCGCGCCGCGTCGCGCGTGGCCGCGCGCGGGAACATCTTGCCGAACGTCACGATCTGCGCGACCGACTCGCGGCCGTACTTCTCGACGACGTAGCGCATGACCTGCTCGCGCCCGCGCACGGAGAAGTCGATGTCGATGTCGGGCATCGACACGCGCTCGGGGTTGAGGAAGCGCTCGAAGAGCAGGTCGTAGCGCAGCGGGTCGACGTCGGTGATCTGTAGGCAGTAGGCGACGATCGAGCCGGCCGCCGAACCGCGGCCGGGCCCGACGGCGATGCCGTTGTCCTTCGCGTAGCGGATGAAGTCCCAGACGATGAGGAAGTAGGCGTCGAAGCCCATCCGGTGGATGACCTCGAGCTCCATGTCGGAGCGCTCGCGCGCCGCGGCCGGCACCGGATCGCCGTAGCGCGTGCGCAGCCCCTCCTCCACGCGCGCGCGCAGGTAGTCGTGCTCGGCTGCTCCGTCGGGCGTCGGGTACTGGGGGATGAGCTGCTTGTCGAGCTCGATCTCGACGTTGCAGCGCTCGGCGATCTCGAGCGTCGAGGCGATCGCCTC
>DASWQM010000179.1:0-5200 GCA_036403675.1 Solirubrobacteraceae bacterium
TGATCACCGCGCGCCACCTGACGGCGGCAGGCTCGACGCTCGGCATCTCGCTGGACTCGAGCAACGCGGCATCGCTGCTCGGCGCCCCGCGCGGCAACATCGTCGCGGACGTCACCGACTCGATCGCCCTCAACAACAAGACCAAGCGCTTCCCGGGCGTCCCGCCGAACCAGGCCGTCATCAACGCCACCCGCACGATCCAGAGCGCGGATCCCAACACGCTCTTCGCCGACGCCCCCGGGCGCAACTTCCGCCTGCGGCCGGGCTCGGCGGCGATCGACGCCGGCGGCTTCACGCCGGGCGAGTCGACGACCGACATCGACGGCGACCCGCGGCCCGGCCCGACGACCGACCTCGGTGCCGACGAGTTCGTCAACGCCCCGCCGGTCGCGAGCATCGTCGTGAGGACGGCGAAGCCGCGTGCGGCCCAGCCCACGCTGCTCGACGGCACCGGCTCGACCGACCGCGAGGCGAAGTACGGCGGCGGGATCGTGCAGTACCGCTGGACGTTCGGCGACGGCACGGCCGACACCACGACGACCCCGACGGTCCTGCACACGTACAAGGGCGAGGGCCCGGCGGCGGCGCAGCTCGTCGTCGTCGACCGCCAGGGCGCGGTCAGCGCGCCCGCGGCCGCCCGCGTGACCGTCGGTGACGGCGTCGCGCCGGAGGCGACGATCACGAAGCCGTTCGCCAACCAGCGCATCCCGCTCGTCAGGACGAGGACGACGACCGTCACGAAGAACGGCGTGAAGCGCAAGATCACGACGAGGCGCAAGACGAAGCTGACCTTCGACGGTGTCGCGAGGGACAAGTCCGGAATCGGGCTGGTCGTCCTGACGCTCGAGAAGCTCAGCAGCAGCTCGTCGGGCACGAAGAACGCCAAGGCGAGCCAGTCCGCCTCCAAGGCGCAGTGCACGTGGTTCGACCCGAAGAAGGGCCTGCTGAAGAAGAGCTGCAACAAACCGGTGCTCATCACGGCCAAGCTCGGGAGCGGCGGCTCGTGGACGTACGGCATCTCGACGAAGGTCAAGCAGCCGTCGCCCGGGCTGTACCGCGTCAGCGTCTACGCGGCCGACGGCAGCGGCGCGTTCGGCAACTCCGCGTCCGCGAACGACAGCGTCGTCCGCTTCCGGTTGGAGAAGTGAGCTCCGTGACGATGCGCAAGGACGTGACACGACCCCGTCGCAGGCGGGCGCTCGCCGCCGCCGCCGCCGCCGCGGCCGTCGCGGCGCTCGCCGCGCCCGCCGCGGCACAGGCCGCGACGTACACGGTCGCCGCCGGCGGCGGTACGTGCGGCGGCGCCGACACGGCGTGCGAGTCGCTCGTGGAGGCCGCCGGCGTGGCCGCCGGCGGCGACACGGTGCAGGTCGCGCCGGGCGTGTACAACGAGGCTCCGACCTTCGCGGCGCCGGGCGTCACGATCACCGGCTCGACGACCGCGCCCGGCGTCATCGTCACGGGCACGATCACGTTCAGCGGCGGCGGCACGACGCCGAGCGTGCTGGAGAGGCTCATCGTCGCCCCGAGCGTGCCGTCCTCGCCGGCCGTCGGCGTCACGGGCAGCGCAGGCGTCGCCGTGCGCGACGCCTTCCTGCTCAGCCAGGCCGGCTCGGGCATGGCGATCTCCAACGGCGCGGGCAACGAGATCACGCGCAGCACGGTCGTCTCCGGCGCCGCCACGGGCGCGGCGGTCGACGTCCAGGCGGGCACGGCGCCCGTCAGTCTCGTGCTGAGCTCGAGCATCCTCAGCGGTGGCCCGGGCGGCAGCGGCCTGCTCGTCCGCACCGGCGTCGGGACGCTGCTGCCGGGCAGCGCCGCGCCGGCGAGCGTCATCGCCCGCCACGTCACGATCGCCGGCTCCGCGAACGGCATCGCGCTGGACTCCAGCGCCGCGGTGGGCCTGGCCGCGCCGGCCGGCAGCATCACGGCGACCGTCACGGACTCGATCGTGCACGGCGGCACGCCGCGGACGAACAACCCCGGCATCCCGATCGTCGCTCCTGGCAACACGGCGACCCTGAGCCTCACCCGCACCGACCAGGCGGCTCCCGACGCCCAGCTCTTCGTGAGCCCCGACAGGCGCAACTTCCACCTGCGCGCCGACGCGGCGGTCATCGACAAGGGGCAGCTCACGCCCGGCGACTCGCCGACCGACGTCGACGGCCAGCCGCGGGAGAACGGGCCCGCCAGCGACCTCGGCGCCGACGAGTTCGTCAACGGCACGCCGACGGCGAGCTTCGTCGTCGCGACGCCGACCCCGCGCAGCAGCCGGCCGACGGCGTTCGACGCGACGGCCTCCACCGATCGCGAGGGCGCCTTCGGCGGGGGCATCTCCCAGTACCGGTGGACGTTCGGTGACGGCACGACCGAGACCACGACGACGCCGACCGTGAACCACACCTACAGCGGCGAGGGGGCGGTCGCCGTCCAGCTCGTCGTCGTCGACCGCCAGGGCGGGACGAGCCCGCCCGCCACGATCGGCCTGCGGATCGCCGACGGCACACCGCCGGTGGTCGTCATCACCTCGCCGCCCCCGAACCGGACGTTCGGGCTCACGAGCACGACGACGCAGACCGTCACGGAGAAGGGGATCAAGCGCAAGGTGACGACGCGCAAGCCCTTGCGCGTCGGCTTCGGCGGGAGGGCGAAGGACCCGTCCGGGGTGACCGCCGTGTACATCACGCTCCAGCGGCTCGCCAAGGGAACCGAGGCGGCGAAGAGCGCTGCCAAGGCGAGCGCGGCGAGCAAGAAGCGCAGCTGCGTCTGGCTGAACCCGAAGCGGGGTCTCATCGTCCGCGGCTGCGACAAGCCGGTCCTCGTCAAGGCCCTCGTGCGCGGTCGCAAGTGGGCCTACGTCGTTCCGAGCAAGATCGCGCTCGGCGCCGGCACCTATCGGATCAGCGCCTACGGGACCGACGGCGCAGGCTCCTTCGGGAACTCCGCTGCCAAGGCCCGCCGGGTCGTCAGGTTCAAGCTGACCGGCTGATGGGCGACGAGCCAGCCGCGTACCGCAGCGCGAGCCTCGAGCGGTGGTCGCGCGCGGCGCGGGGGTGGGGGACGCATCGTGAGCGCATGCAGTCCGCCTGGCAGCCGGTGTCCGCGTGGCTCGTCGACGCGATCGAGCCGCAGCCCGGGCACCGCGTGCTCGAGCTCGCCGCCGGTTCCGGCGACACCGGCTTGCTCGCGGCCGAGCTCGTCCTGCCCGGCGGGACGGTGCTGATCACCGACGCGGTCGAGGAGATGGTCGACCTCGCCCGCGCCCGTGCGCGGGAGCTGGGAATCTCGAACGTCGAGTTCCGCACGATGGACGCCGAGTGGATCGACCTGCCGACCGCGCAGCTGGACGGCGTGCTGGCGCGCTTCGGCTACATGCTCGTGGCCGACCCCGAGGCCGCCCTGCGCGAGACGCGGCGCGTCCTGCGCCCTGGCGGGCGCGTGGCGCTGGCGGCGTGGACCGACCCATCCGACAATCCCTGGAACAGCGTTCCCACGGCCGAGCTGCAGGCGATGGGCGCGGTCGATCCGCTGGATCTCGACGCGCCCGGCATGTACGCCTTCCGCGATCCCGCGCGGATCCGCGCGCTGCTGGAGGACGCCGGCTTCACCGACATCGTCGTCGACCAGCTCGATGTCGTCGCCCGCTATCAGGATCTCGACGACTGGTGGGACACCCAGCTCGACATCTCGTCGACCCTCGCCGACCAGGTCGTCGCGCTGTCCCCGGCCCAGCGCGACGACCTGCGCGACGCGATCGACGCCCGCCTCGCGCCCTACGTGGCGGCCGACAGCACGGTCGCGCTGCCGGGGCGCGTGCACGTCGCCGCCGCCAGCGCGTGACGTAGGACCTATCCCAATTGGTCTCGCACGCTGACGCGCCCGATGACCGTCGCGGATGCGGCACCGCCACCGGCTCCCTGTGCCACCAGTACGAAGAACCGGCGTCGGCACCGCCCGCTCGGTCCTGGTCCGTCGACGAGGACACGCTCCAGCTCCTGCGCCGCTACCGCGTCGACTACGCGCAGGGCTTCCACGTCGGGCGACCGGTGCCACCGAGCAGATCGAGCCGGCGGCGGCGCGCCGCGGCGCGCCGCGCCGGGATATCGCCCCGTCCGCGCAGGCGCAGGCGGGCATCTAGGATGCCCGCCATGTACTACGACGACGACGCAGACCTCAGTCTCCTCGACGGCAAGACCGTCGCGATCATCGGCTACGGCTCGCAGGGCCACGCGCACGCGCTGAACCTCAAGGACTCGGGCGTCGACGTCGTCGTCGGGCTGCGCGAGGGATCGGACTCCGCCGCGAAGGCGAAGGAGCATGGCCTGGAGGTGCTGCCGATCGCCGATGCCGCCAGCCGCGGCGACCTCGTCATGATGCTCGTCCCCGACGAGCTGCATCGCGACGTGTACGACAACGAGGTCCGTGACGGGATCGCCGAAGGCAACATGCTGCTCTTCGGTCACGGCTTCTCGATCCACTACGGCGAGGTGCAGCCGCCCCCGGGCGTCGACGTCGCGCTCGTGGCGCCGAAGGGCCCGGGCCACCTCGTGCGCCGCCAGTACCTCGAGGGCTCGGGCGTCCCGGCGCTCGTGGCGGTCCAGCAGGACGCGAGCGGCAACGCGCTCAACGTCGCGCTCGCGTACGCGAAGGGGATCGGCGGCACGCGCGGCGGCGTCATCGAGACGTCCTTCAAGGACGAGACCGAGACCGACCTCTTCGGCGAGCAGGCCGTCCTCTGCGGTGGCGCCTCCGAGCTCGTGCAGGCGGGTTTCGAGACCCTCGTCGACGCCGGCTACGACCCCAAGATGGCGTACTTCGAATGCCTGCACGAGCTCAAGCTCATCGTCGACCTCATGTACGAGAAGGGCCTGGCGGGGATGCGCTACTCGATCTCCAACACCGCCGAGTACGGCGACTACACCCGTGGCAAGCGGGTCATCACCGACGAGACGCGGGCGAACATGCGCAAGATCCTCGAGGAGATCCAGTCGGGCGACTTCGCCCGCGAGTGGATCGCCGAGAACCGCGCCGGCCAGGAGAACTTCAAGCGCATGCGCGCCGAGCAGGCGGCGACCGCCGTCGAGACGAGCGGCAAGGAGCTGCGCGCGATGATGGACTGGATCGACACCGACTTCCACGAGTAGGGCCTCGCTACACTCGACCGCGCCGCCGCGACTGGCGTTCGGGTGGAGCACCACCG
>DASWQM010000180.1:0-9187 GCA_036403675.1 Solirubrobacteraceae bacterium
AGCTTGCCCAGGACGTTGCGCGACCCGTGGTTGGCCTCCCGGGTGATGGCCACGACGCGTCGAATGCCGAGTGGGCCGAATGCCTCGGCGAGCACGGCGCGCGCGGCCTCGGTCGCGTAGCCGCGCCCCCAGTAGTTCGGCCCGAACGCGTACCCGAGCGAGATCTCCGAGCCGCGGGGCGTGAGCGGGAAGAGCCCGGCCTCGCCGACGAGCGCACCGGTGTGGCGCTCGATGACCGGCCAGAACGAGTAGCCGTCGGTCCGCTGCTGGCGGATCGAGCGCTCCAGTGCGGCCCGGGTCGCCGCGAGATCGCGAGCGCCGCCGAGCAGCGCCATCGCCTCGTCGTCGCTGTAGAGCACCGCGTGCAGCGCGTGGAGGTCGCCGGCCTCGTATGCCCGCAGGGTGAGTCGCTCGGTGACGATCGGCAGCGCCATCAGAACGATGGTGACGGGTCGGCGCCGTCGAACGGATGCAGGCACGGTGGCGGGGGCCGGCGGCGCCTGCGCTACGGTGCCCGCCGAGCATGAGCGCGACGCTGCGACCCGAGCTCGACGTGGCCAGCGATTCGGTGCACCCACGTCGCTCCCCGTCATTCCTGGACCGCAGGAGCGAGCTGCTGTGGCAGCTCGCGCTCGTGGTGCTGCTCGCGGGGACGGCCGTGTTCATGTTCCACCTCGCGCGCGGGCTGACGTTCAACCTCGACGAGTGGATCGTCGTGACGGAGCGCCGCGGGCCCGGCGCGCCGTCGCTGCTGGAGCCCCACAACGAGCACCTCTCGGTCGTGCTGCTGAGCGTCTTCCTCGGCCTCCTGAAGCTCGGCGGCCTCGACGACCAGCCGCTCATGATGGTGCCGCTCGTCGCGCTGCAGGTGGCGCTCGGGGCGCTGCTGTTCGTCGTCGCGAGGCGGCGCGTCGGCGCCGGGGTCGCGCTCGGCGTCGCGGCGCTCGCGATGGTCTGCGGCCTCGCGTACGAGAACTTCCTCATCCCCGGCCAGGCGGGGCAGATGGCGTCGATCGTCGCCGGCGTGGCCGCCTTCGCGACCCTCGACCGCCCGCCCGACCGGCGCACGAACCTCCTGCTGGCCGGGCTCGTGACCGTCGCGCTCGCGTCCTCCGGGATGGGGATCCCCGTGCTCGCCGGCGTCGCTGTCGAGCTCCTGCTCACCCCGGCCGGCCGCCGGCGCCTGTGGGTCATCGGCGTGCCGTTCGGCCTCTACCTGCTGTGGTACGTCGGCTACGGGACCAACCGCGCCGCGCTCGACCAGCTCGCGCTCAGCGCGCTGTGGGCCTGGACGGCGGCCGGCCACGCCGCCGGAGCGCTCATCGGCAGGCGCCAGATCGAGCCCGGCCGCGACCTGCTCGTCATCCTGCTCGTCGTGCTCGCCTATCGCGCCTGGCGGGTGCAGCCCGTGGCGCGCGTCCGGATGGCCGCGCTCGCGACCGTGCTCGTGTCGTTCTACGGCCTGACCGCGATCTCGCGCCACGACATCGCACCGCCGTCGTCGTCGCGGTACCTCACGGTCGGGCTCGTCTTCCTCCTGCTCCTGCTCGTCGAGTCCGCGCGCGGGCTGCGGATCCGCGCGTGGGCGCCGTGGGTCGTGCTGCTCGTCGCCGTCGTGGCGCTCTCCAAGGACGACAAGGTGGCCTTCCGCGAGGGCCGGGCGGTGTTCCTGGAGCGCTCCCAGGAGATGCGCGGCTCGCTGGCCGCGCTCGACCTGCTCGGGCGCGACCGCGTCGACCCGCGCCTGGAGGTCGCGCCGAACGCCGCGCCGTTCCTGCTGGCGGGCCCGTGGTTCGACGCGCTCGACGGCCTGCGCGGCGATCCCGCCTACACGCCCGCCGAGCTGCCGCGCGCCCCGGCGGTCGCACGCGCCTTCGCCGACGACACGCTCATCCGCGCCGGCGGCCTCGCGCTCGGGCCCGCGACGGACGGGCGCTTGACATGCCGGCGTCCCTGGTCCGGCGACGCGGGTCCGGTGCCCGTGGCCGGTGTGCGCGTCGAGGCCGGCACGCGCGCGCCGCTGACGCTGCGCGCACGGCGCTTCGGTCAGGACTGGGTCATGGTCGGCGTGGTGCCGGTGCCGCCCGGGCGCGCGGTCGAGCTGCACCCGCTGCGCGACGTCTCGCCGGTGCGCTACGAGCTGTCGGTGCCGCGGGCCGGGCGGGCCTGCCTCGTCTGACGGGCGGCAGGCCCGGCGGCCGCGACCCGGAGCGGGTGCGGCCGCCGGAAGGACGTCAGCCGCTCACCTCGGTCAGCGTGAGGCTGTCGACCTTCGTCGCGATGATCGAGGTCTCCGACAGGCGCCACGGGATCGCGGCGGCGCAATTGAGCTTGATGTCCATCGGGCCGCCGACGGTGCGGGTGAGCTGCATGCCGAGCGTCGCCGGCGTCTGGCGGTCGTTGACGGCGATCGTCTGCAGCGCCTTGGCGTCGACGCCGGCCGCGTCGAGCGTGCACGTGCCGCTCTGCGAGCCGTTGCTGCCGAAGAGCGCCTCGAGCACGTTCGTCGTCCCGGTGAACGCCGTCATGACGGTGTTCGCCGTGATGACGTACGCGCCCGCGGGCACGGTCAGCGTGGCGGCCGTGATGACCTGGTTGGCGGGCTGGTTCTCGGGCCCGGACTTGCGGATCGCCTCGTAGGCGACGCGGCCGACGGAGCTGCCGCCGACGGAGCTGCCGCCGAGCGACGAGCCCTTCTTGAGGATCTTCTGCAGCCCGCTCGACAGCCGGTTGGACTGGATCGTCCCCGACTTGATGTCGACGTTCTGGATCGTGCCGTTGCGGATGTCCTTGCTCGTGATCTGTGTCGCGGCATACGCCGTGCCGCCCAGGGCAACGCCCAGCGCGATGATCGAGATGACGAGCGCCGGGCTCGGCGTTCGAAGCTTCATATGGTTCTCCCCTGCGGTCGAGTGCCCCTGCTGTCACACCATCACCAGCGTGCGGCGTGGTGCTCCGTCACCCCCAACCCCCGTTCCATACGTTTACCCCCGGGAGTGACCCAGCAAATCTGCCGAAAGGCTGACGATAGTCGCTTCGGCTGACGAGCAGGGCGATCGCCTCGCAAGCGCACGGCCTCGACGGCGAATGTCGGCACGCCGCCCTGCCGGCAGTTGCGCGGGCGGAGTCGCCTCTCCCGACCCAGCGGAGGCTCGGGCCGCCCGTGCGGGTAGCATCCAGCGTGTTGACTGACCAGTCAATCCGAGAGCCCGTGAGCATGCGCGTCGCCGCCGTACAGCTGAACTCCACCGCCGACTTCGAGCGCAACCTCGAGCGCGCGGACCGCTTCACGCGCGCGGCCGCCGCGGACGGCGCACAGCTCGTCGTCCTGCCGGAGAAGTGGGCCGCGCTCGGCCGTGGCGAGGCGCTGCGGGCGGCGGCGCAGCCGCTGGACGGCCCGGCGGTCGCGTGGGCGCGCGCGCTGGCGCGGGAGCTGGGCATCGACCTCGTCGCGGGCTCGATCAGCGAGCGCGAAGCCGACGCGGCGCGGTTGCACAACACGTCGGTGCACGTCGGTCCCGACGGCGAGATCCAGGCGACCTACCGCAAGGTGCACATGTTCGACGTCGTCGTCGACGGCATGGTCTACCGCGAGTCCGAGCACGAGGAGGCCGGCGAGGAGGTCGTCGTCAGCCAGACCGCGGACGGCGTCGAGCTCGGGCTGAGCATCTGCTACGACGTGCGCTTCCCGGAGCTGTACCGGATCCTCGCGATCCGCGGCGCGCGCATCTTCAGCGTCCCCGCGGCGTTCACGGTGCCGACGACGCGCGACCACTGGGAGGTGCTGCTGCGCGCCCGGGCGATCGAGGACCAGGCGTTCGTCGTCGCCGCCAACCAGATCGGTGAGCACGTGCCGGGGCTGCGCTCGGGCGGGCGTTCGATGATCGTCGATCCGTGGGGGATCGTGCTCGCGCTGGCCGCCGACCGCGAGGGCCACATCGTCGCCGACCTCGACCTCGATGCGCAGGCGCGGATCCGGCGCGAGCTGCCGGCGCTCGCCAACCGCCGGCCGGCGGCCTACAACTGGCCGGTCGAGGTCCACCGCTGATGGCCGCGCAGCGCGCCAGCGGCGGCGACAAGCGCCGCATGATCCTCGACGCCGCCGTCGTCGCGTTCGCCAAGCGCGGCTTCCACGCCTGCCGCGTCTCGGACATCGCCGACGAGGCCAACGTCGCCTACGGCCTCGTCTATCACTACTTCCGCTCCAAGGACGAGGTGCTCGACACGCTCTTCCTCGACCGCTGGAACGTCCTGCTCGACGTCATCTCCGCGATCGACGGCCAGGAGATGCCGGTCCGCGACAAGCTCTACGCCATCGCGGGCTTCATCGTCGACTCCTACCGCCGCGACCCGGACCTCATGAAGGTCATCATCGTCGAGGTCACGCGGGCGGCGAACTCCTTCGGTCGCACGCACCTCGGCAAGATCCGCGAGGCCTACGCGCTGATCGCCGACATCGTCGCCAAGGCGCAGGCCGACGGCGCCTTCAAGCGCGACGTCACACCGGAGTTCGCGGCGCTGGCGTTCTACGGGGCGATCGAGCAGGTCCTCACCGGCTGGATCTTCGACATGCTGCCCCGCGGCGAAGCCGAGTTCGACCAGGCCAAGGCGTTCATCGTGGAGACGATCTGCGGCGGCCTGGAGCTGTCGGACCCGGAGTCGACTTCATCTGCCCGAGCGGTCTGACAGGATGCACGCGATGAGCAGCAACGAGATGGTCAAACGGCTCGTCTGGTCGGGCCTGCTCGCCGGGCTCGGCGCGCTGGCGTCGGTCGCTACGACGCGCGTCGCCGGGATGATTTGGCGCAAGATCTACGGGGAAGACCCGCCGGAATGATGGTCGGAAAGCGCCGCCCGGACGATGAGCCCGTGGCCGAGCCCACAGGCGTCGCGGCGCCGCCTCCACCGCAGCCGGGGCCGCAGAGCTGGGCCGTCGCCGGCGACGCTCCGCCCGCGCCTCCCGATCCGCCCGACGCGACCGTTGTCGAGGGCGATGCCGTCGAGCTGCCGCCCGTCGCCGTCGCCGTCGCGCACGAGCCGGTCGCCGTCGCCAGCTCGGGGCCCGCGACCGGCGGCGTCGCCCCGCTCGCCGAGGCCGCGCCCTTCTATGCCTCCGGCCACGCGCACGGCACCGCCCCGTCGTGGCCCGAGCCGGTCGCCCAGCTCGCCGCCGAGCGCCCCGAGGTCGTCGTCGGCGCCGCGTTCGCCGGCGGCCTCCTCTTCGCCTTGATCCTCCGCCGCCTTGGCAACTGAGAGCCCCACACACGACCTGGCACAGACGGTCCAGGAGATCTCCGAGCGGGCGGCCACGCTCGTGCGCGAGGAGATCGAGCTCGCAAAGGCCGAGGTCACCGAGAAGATCACGAAGCTCCTCAAGGGGATCGTCGTGGGCGTCTCCGCCGGGATCTTCGTCGTCATCGGGCTGCTGTTCTTCCTCCACGGGCTCTCGTGGCTGGCATGGTTCGTGCTGCCCGGCAACAGCCAGGTGTTCTTCTGGGGCTACTTCATCGTCGCCGGCCTGCTGTTCGTCCTCGGTGGCGTCGCGGGCTTCCTCGCCGCGCGCTTTTTGAAGGAGAGCACGCCGCCGGTTCCCGAGATGGCGATCGACGAAGCCGGGAAGATCAAGCGCACGCTGCGCTGGAAGCGCGGCTGATGCCGACCCGCACGCCCGAGGAGATCCGCGCCTCGATCGAGGCCAACCGCAAGGAACTCGGCACATCGGTCGAGCGCCTGCGTGACGAGGTCGCGGTCCTGACCGACTGGCGCGGCCAGCTCGTCAAGCACCAGAAGCAGGTCATCATCGGCGCCGCCGTGGCGGGCTTCATCATCGGCGGCGGGATCGCCGCCGTCGGCGGGCTCTTCCGCCGCCGCCGCTAGCCTGCGCGCGCCCGTCGCGCCGTCCGGCCCGCGCCCTAGGCTCGCGGGCGTGTCGGTCTGGGACGCCCTCACCACGCGCCAGATCGCGCGCATCCTCTTCACCGTGGCAGCGTTGTCGGGCCTCCTCTACCTGCTCGTGCAGGTCCGGGGAACGCTGCTGCTGCTGGGCATCGCGGTCTTCCTCGCGGTCGCGCTCGGCCCGGCGGTCGACTTCTTCGCCCGCGTGTTCCCGCGCGCCGGGGCGATCCTGCTCGTCTACGTCCTCATCTTCTGCATCTTCGGCGGCGTGCTCGCGCTCGTCGTGCCGCCGGTGATCAACGGCGCGAGCGATCTCTCGCGCAACATCCCGCACTACATCGACGACCTGCGCAACAACAAGACGATCCGCGACTTCGACAACAAGTACAACGTCACGAGTCGCCTGACGCAGGAGGCGCAGAAGCTGCCATCGAGGCTCGGTGACGCGGCGGGCGCGCTGCAGAGCATCGCGGCGGGCGCGTTCAACGCCGCCTTCCAGCTGCTGACGGTCCTTACGATGACGTTCTTCTTACTGCTGGACGGCAGGCGCATCGCGAACTTCCTCGTGAGGCGCGCCGCCCGCGACCACCGGGAGCGTCTGCGCGGCATCCTCGAGCGGACCTACAAGTCGACGTCGGGCTACGTCGCCGGGGCGCTGACGATCACGTCGATCAACGGGATGCTGACGTTCATCGTGCTGTCGATCCTCGGCGTGCCGTTCGCCGTCCCGCTCGCCGTGCTGATGTCGTTCTTCGGCCTCATCCCGCTCGTCGGCGCCACGATCGGCGGCGTGATCATCCTCATCGTCACGCTGTTCACGGACTTCCCGACGGCGACGATCGTCTACGGGATCTTCCTCATCCTCTACCAGCAGTTCGAGAACAACGTCCTGCAGCCGATCATCTTCAGGCGGACCGTCAACGTGCCGCCGCTGGCGGTCATCGTCGCGATCCTCGCCGGCTCCTCGCTGCTCGGGGTCGTCGGCGCGCTGGTCGCGATCCCGATCGCGGCCGCGCTGCAGATCGTCCTTCGCGAGTACTTCAGCGAGCAGCCGGCGGCCGGGGAGGGCCCGCCGCCGCCGGCACCAGAGCCACCGCCACCGCCACCGCCACCGGCGGAGCCACCGCCGCCCCCGTCTCCACGCCGGCGCAGGACGCGGCGCAGGCCGAAGCCGAGGCCCGCGTCGTAGGCCTCCTCAGGGCAGCATCGCCGTCGGGATCGCCCCGACGCCGAGCATGCCCGGTCCCGCGTGCGCACCGATGACGGGCCCGACCTCGCCGATGAACAGCGGCTCGCAGCCGAAGATCTCGCGCCCGCGGTCGACGAGCCGCTCGGCCTCGGCGGGGGCCTGGATGTGCTGGACGCACCAGGCATCGGAGCCGTCGTCGTGGAGGTCGCGCATGTACTGGACCATCCGCTCGAACGCCCGGCCGCTCGTCCGGACACGCTCGACCGGCGTTATCTGCGATTCCAGCGACAGGATCGGCTTGATCTTCAGCGCGCCCCCGAGCCACGCCTGCGCGCCGCCGATCCGCCCGCCGCGGCGCAGGTACTCGAGCGTGTCGAGGCAGAACCAGATCCGCAGGCCGTCACGCGCCTGTGCCGCGTGCCGCGCGACCTGCGCGAGGTCGGCGCCGCTGCGCGACCGCGCCGCCGCGGCGAGCAGGATGAGGCCGAGCCCGCCGCAGACCGTGCGCGAGTCGAGCACCTCCACGCGCCCGTCGTAGCCGCGCTGGGCGAGTTCGGCGTGCGCCTGGCGCGCCGAGTCGAACGTGCCCGAGATGCCTGCCGAGAGGTGGATCGAGATGATGTCGTGGCCCGCCTGCAGCAGCGGTTCGTAGCAGGCCAGGAAGTCGCCGATCGACGGCTGCGAGGTCGTCGGCAGGTCGGACGTCGAGCGCAGCCGCTCATAGAAGTCCTGCAGGTCGGGCATCTCGCTCTCGCGCGCGAGCACGCCGCCGAACTTCACGTAGAGCGAAACGGCGTGCAGCCCGTTGCCCGCGGCCACGTCGTCCGGCAGGTAATGCGTGCTGTCGGTGACGACCGCGACCGCCATGACGCGCGGACCCTACACGCGCGGGTCGACGACGGGCTTGCGCGCCTCGCCCGCCGCCGGTCGCAGCAACGCGTCGCGCAGCCCGTCGAGGCCGATCGTCTCGCCCGCGAGCGCGCGCCAGTCGACCGCGCCGCCGGCGAGCAGCGCGAGCGCGCGATCGACCTCAGCGCGGTCGTGGTGAAAGGCACCGCGGACGTCGAGCTCGGCGTAGTGCAGCGGCGCCGCGGGAAGCGTCACCTCGCTGCCCGACGGACAGCCGCCGACGAGCACCACGGTCGCGCCCGGTGCCGCCGCCGCGATCGCGGCGCGCCAGGCGTCCGGCCGGCCGACGGCCTCGAGCACGAGCTCGTGGCGCCCGAGCTGCTCGACGCCGCGGGCCCCGAACGCCCGCGCCTGCGCGCGGCGCTCGGGATGGCGGTCGGCGAGCGTCACGTCGCAGCCCGCGAGCACGAGCAGCCGCGCGAGCATGAGCCCCACCGTCCCGCCGCCGAGCACCGCCGCGTCCGCGCCCGGCGCCGCGCTCGCGCGCGCGACCGCGTGGACGGCGGCCGCCAGCGGCTCCGCCATCGCGGCACCCGCCGGCGGGAGCCCCGCCGGAACGGCGTGCAGCGCCGCCGTCGGCGCCGCGATCCGCTCGGCGAAGCCGCCGACCACCCACGTCATGCGCTCGCAGAGCTGTGGGCGGCCGGCCGCGCACGGGGGGCACGAACGGCAGGCGACCGAGTCGCCGACGAGCACGCGCTCGCCGCTGTCCTCGCGGCGCCCGACGGTCTCGTGGCCGAAGCGCGCCGGGTAGGGGCCGAGGATCATGTGACCGTGGCGCAGGCACTTGACGTCGGTCGCGCACGCCGTTGCGGCCTCGACCGCGACGACGACCTCGCCCTCCGGCTCGGCGACCTCCTCGACGGACAGCTGACCGGGCCCGTGCAGCAGCGCCGCCCTCACGGCAGCACGACCGCCTTCAGCGCCTCGCCGCGGCGCTGCAGGTCCAGCGCCCGCGCAGTCTCGTCGAGCGCCAGCCGGTGCGTGACGAGCGGGAGGACGTCGACCCGGCCGCTGCCGATGAGCTCGTGGGCGGCGCGCATGTCGGCCGGCCCCGCCGACCAGCTCGAGCAGACCGTGAGCTCGCGCAGGAAGAGCTGCTCGGTGTCGACGCCGACCGGGACCCCCGGCCCGGTGGTGGCGTAGAGGCAGAGCGTCCCGCCGGGCGCCAGCGCCGCGGCGGCGCCGGCGATC
>DASWQM010000181.1:0-9038 GCA_036403675.1 Solirubrobacteraceae bacterium
GTGGCGATCGGCGACGGCGCGCGGATCGGGCTCGGCGCCAGCGTCCTGCGCGGCGTGAGCGTCGGCGCGGGCGCGATCGTCGGCCCGCACGCCGTCGTCACGCGCGACGTGGCACCGCGCGCCACGGTCGGCGGCGCGCCGGCACGGCCGGTCCTCTAAAAGCTGCGCTTCGGGACGCGCGAGCGCCTGCGCTTGGACACCGGCGAGGGCGTGTGCTTCGAGGCCGGCGTCGTGCGCTTCGCGGGCGCGCAGCTCGCGGTCGCCGGCTTGCGCTTCGATGCCGACGCGTTCGCCTTGAGGGGCCGCTGCTTCGGGGCCGCCTTCTTGACGACCTTGCGCTTCGTCTTCTTCTTGACGAGCGCCGGCTTCTTCGGCGCGCACGACGAGGCCTTCTTGACGTCGGACGCGCTCGCCGTGCTCGCCGTGGCGGCCGCGCCGCCGGCCGCGAGCGGACGAACGCCGTCGTCGTCGGAGCCCTTGGCGCTGCCGGCGCCGCCGCTGGACCCGTGGCCGCTGTTGTCGCTCCCGCCGCCGCCGTGGTCCTCGTCCGGATCGTCGTGGCGGTCGCGCAGGGGCCGCGCGGGGGCGGGCGCGGCCTTGTCGGCATGGATCGGATCGCACTCCGGCGAGTCCTCGCCGACGAGGAACTGGGCCATCATGTCGTGGTCCTCGTGGACGAGGTTGTGGCAATGCATCATGTATCGCCCGCGCTCGTGCTCGAACTTCATGATCACCCGCACGGTCTCGTTCTCGCCGAGGTACACGACGTCCTTCGGGCCGCGTTCGTAGTCGAACGGCGGCTTCCCGTTGCGGTCGAGCACCTTGAAGTCCACGAGGTGGATGTGGATCGGGTGAAACCAGCCGCCGTGCGGGTTGCGCAGCTCCCAGATCTCGATGTCCTCGAAGCCCGGGTTGGCGACGGTCAGCTGGTAGTCGCTGTTGACGACGTCGTCCCACGTGGTCCCGTTGATCGTCCACTGGCCGGCCTCGCGCTTGAACTCGAACTTGCGCGTGCGGACCGCGTCGGACTCCTGGAGCCCCATGACGTGCATCCGCGGGTTGAGGTCGTAGGGGACCTCGTTGTTGCGGGTGTCGCCGGCGTCGGCGACGACGTCGAACGCCATGACGTTGCCGGTCGTCTCGTAGTCGATGTTGTTCGGCGGCGACGTGTTGTGCAGGACGACGCGCTGGCCGATCTTGTACTTCGAGAAGTCGATGACGACCTCGTAGCGCTCCGCCATGCCGCTCTTGAGGTGCGAGACCGGCATCGGGTGCGGCATGAGCCCGCCGTCGGTGCCGATGACGGTGAGCGGCTCGCCGCTGTCGAGCGACAGGTCGTACGAGCGCGAGATCGACGCGTTGAGGATGCGGAAGCGGTACTTGCGCCGCTGGACCTTCATCGCCGGCCACGGCACGCCGTTGACGAGGATGACGTCGCCGTAGACGCCCGAGTGGCTGTTGTCGTCGTAGAGCAGCTGCCCGTTTGACTCGAACATCGCGTCGCGCAGGACGAGCGGGACGTCGTAGTCGCCGTGCGGGATCGGCAGGCTCAGCTCGTGCGGGTCGTGGAGGATGTACATCGCCGCCAGCCCCATGTAGGCGTTGGGCGCGGTGATGTGGACGCCGTGGTCGTGGTACCAGAGCGTCCGGGCCTCCTGGATGTTCGGGTAGAGGTAGTCCTTCCAGTGCCCGACGTCGGTGATGTCGCTGGCGTAGCCGTCGTACTGCGGCTTGGAGCACGACCCGTGCAGGTGGGTCGACGTCCAGACGTTGTAGCGCAGCGTCGGGTGGACCGACGGCAGGTCGTTGATGTGCTGCACGACCGCGTGGCGGTCCTGCTGGTTGACGATCGTCGGCCCCGGCGTGATGCCGTTGTAGCCCCAGATGTCGGTGCGCTTGCCGGGCAGGATCTCGACGCCCGCCTGGCGCTGGGTCATGCTGTAGTAGTCGTAGTTCTGGGTCTGCCGCTCGGGCGCGAGCACGGGCGGTGTCTTGAACGGGATCGTGAACGGCTGGGGGAGCTCGCTCATGGGCATGCGGTTGCTCAGCGCAACCTGCGTCCGTGCAACGCGCTCGGCCGGAAGCATGAGCGCTGCGCTGCTGAAGAGGCCGAGCTTCATGAGCTCGCGCCGGTTCATACCTGTACCAAGCTTTTGCATGCCAGCCACTATTGATCCACCGCTCAGGCGCCAACAGGGTGCAATGACCACTATGTGGCTGCAGGGTTCTGCAACCGGTTTTGCGGGTCACCCCAACGCGCGGGCGGCCAAAGTCGGACACGCACCCGGCCCATGAGCTCGCGGTGCGACACCGCGCCGAAGGCGCGCGAATCGATCGAGTTCGCGCGGTTGTCGCCGAGGACGAAGACGGCATCCGCCGGCACCCGCGCGGGGCCGAAGTACACGCTGTCGATCGCGTCGGAGTCGGCGTAGGGCTCCTTCTGGCGCCCGCCGTTGACGACGAGCACGCCGTCCTCGATGGCGACCGTGTCGCCGGGCAGCCCGACGGCCCGCTTGAGCGTCACGTCGCCGGTGCGCGGCGCGTGGAAGACGACGAGGTCGCCCCGGCGCGGAAGCGCGTCGCGGTAGGCGCGCTTGTCGACGAGCACCTTGTCGCCTGCCTGCAGCGTCGGCAGCATGCTCGCCGAGTCGATCCGAAACGGCTCGGCGACGAACGCCCGCGCGAGGACGAGCACCAGCACGACCGCCGCCGCGGCCGGCCACCAGCGGCGAGGCCTGCGGCCGCGCGCCCGGTCGCCGGTCGCGTGCGCTACCGGAGGTGCCCGGTGAGCCTCAGCAACCACGCCAGCGCGCCAAGCAGCATGAGCCCGTTGACGATCCAGCGACGCTGGCGACCGTCGAGCATCGCGATCAGCGCGCCGACGATCGCGACCTGCGCGGCGGTCGTGGCCCAGTCGATCGCGCCCGCCTCCTCGACGACGCGCCTGTGCGGCCCGATGGGGATGCCGTTCGTCCGGCTGATGACGTAGACGACGACGATCCCGAGGTTGCCGGCGATGCCGACGAGCGGCTGCCAGGCGCGCGGGCGCCAGACGAGCAGCACGGCGTAGAGCGCCTGCAGGTTGGCCGCGGCGACGAAGAACGCCC
Organism: Solirubrobacteraceae bacterium; assembly: GCA_036403675.1. Classification (GTDB taxonomy): domain Bacteria; phylum Actinomycetota; class Thermoleophilia; order Solirubrobacterales; family Solirubrobacteraceae; genus CADCVQ01. Next base: position 3,108 of record DASWQM010000181.1, read on the forward strand.
CGTAGCCCCACCACTCCTGGAAGTGCGACTCGGCGTACGCGAGGTGGACGTAGCCGGCGGCGAGCGACAGCGCGGCGGTGAGGTAGACCAGCAGCCGCGACGCGCGCAGGACGCCGCGATAGGAGGAGGTCAGAGCGGTGGCGGCCGGATCCATGCCGACACGGTGGCGGTGGCCCCGCACGACGTGAAGGCGAGAGCTTGCGTACATCGCGTGCACGAACTCGCAGAAGCGCTGCGACGGGAGGAGTAGCCTGCGCGCCGTGGATGCCGGCACGATCGCCCTGCTCGCCGGGGCGGGGTTCTGCGCCGGGGCGGTCAACGCGGTCGCGGGCGGCGGATCGCTCGTGTCCTTCCCGGCGCTGCTGGCCGCCGGCTACCCGAGCGTGACCGCGAACGTCACGAACGCCGTGGCGGTGCTGCCGGGCTACGTCGGCGGCTCGCTCGCCTACCGCAGCGAGCTCGCCGGCCAGGGCCGGCGGATCCGCGCGCTGGCGACGACGAGCGCGCTCGGCTCCGCCGCCGGGGCGGCGCTGCTGCTCTCGAGCCCGGCGTCGCTCTTCGACGCGATCGTGCCGTGGCTCATCCTCGCGGCCACCGGGCTGCTCGCGCTGCAGCCGCGCGCCGCGATCGTCGCCGAGCGCCATCGCGACCACCCGGGCTCGCGCGTCGTCCTGCATGCGACGCTGTTCCTCGGCGCCGTCTACGGCGGCTACTTCGGCGCCGGGCTCGGCATCATGCTGCTGGCGCTGCTCGGCGTGCTGCTGCCCGACGACCTGCACCGGCTCAACGCGCTGAAGGGCGTCCTGTCGCTCATCGTCGCGATCGTCGCGGCGGTCGGGTTCGCGGTCTTCGGACCGATCGCCTGGGATGCGGCGCTGATCGTCGGCGCCGCGAGCCTCGGGGGCGGCGCGGCGGGCGTACGCGTCGCGCGGCGGCTGCCGGCGCCGCTGCTGCGGGGCCTCGTCATCGCCCTGGGCGTCGCGGTCGCGATCGCGCTCGCGGTGTAGAAGCGGCGCCGTCGAGTAGCGTGCCGGCGGTGGGAGCAGGACGCATGGCTGCGGTTGCGGCCCTGGTGCTGTGTGGAGGCTTCGCCGATGGCGCGACGGCTGCCGAGGCGAGCGTGCCGCGGACGCTGGCGCAGAGCGCGACGGTGGGGGCCGGGCCGGTTCGATCCGCCCGGCCGATCGACTTCCTGGGGGTCGTCTGGCGCGGCCCGCGCCGGGACGGCGGCGCGGTGCGCTTCGGCCGCGCGGGGAACTGGGGCCGGTGGCTGCCGCTGCACGCCAGCGACGTCCAGCCGCGCGACGGCGCGGCCGCCGAGCTCGTCGCCGCGCATCGCGCGAGCGCCTATCAGGTGCGCGCCCCGGCGGGCGCGCGCAACCTCCGCGCCGTCGCGATCAACACGACCGACGGCTCGCCACAGCCGGCGGCGCCGCGCTCGGCCGAGAGCGGCGACGCCCTCGGCTGGTCGGGGCTCTGCTACCGCTCGCGAGCGGCGTGGGGGGCGGACGAGTCGCTGCGGTTCGACAGCTCCGGGAACCCGCGCGAGGCGCCGCAGTACTTTCCCGTCCAGCGCCTGACCGTGCACCACACGGTCATCGACGATGGCGGCGACCCGGCCGCCGCGGTGCGAGCGATCTACCGCTACCACACGGTCGACTTGGGCTGGGCCGACATCGGCTACCAGCTGCTCATCGACAAGCAGGGGTGCATCTACGAGGGGCGCTACTCGGGCACGGACCCGATCCCCGTCTACGACGGGCCGCCCGTCCCAGGCGCCCCGCCGCGCGCGGTCAACGGCGCCCATGTGCTCGGCTTCAACGTCGGCAACGTCGGCGTCGCGCTGCTGGGCAACTTCGAGCAGGCCGAGCCCGCGCCGGACGCGCTGCGATCGCTGACCTACGCGCTCGCCGGCCTGTCGATCGTCAGCGGCCTGGATCCGAAGGGGTACGGCACCTACGTCAATCCCGTGACCGGCGCCACGAGGGACACCTACGTGATCAGCGGCCACCGCGACTGGCTCGCCACAGAGTGTCCGGGCGAGCGGCTCTACGCCCGGCTGCCCGAGCTGCGCGAGCAGGTGGCGGGGCTCGTGGGCGTCCTCAGGCCGGCGCCCGACTACGCGGCGGGCGCCGGCGCGCCGGGCACCGGGTACACGGCGTCCTCGGCGAGCTCGTCGAAGTCCTCGGCCTGAGTCTCGTCGCCGGCGTCGCGCACCCCGGCGGCGCGCAGGACGAGCGTCAGCACGAGCGTCACGACGAGGTTCGCGGCGAGCGCGAAGATACCGGTGTACGCGTTGATCTTCGTCCCCAAGAGCTCCAGCGGGTACGTCGGCGCGAAGTCCTGCGACGCGGCCATGAGGGTGCCGACGGTCATGCCGACCGCCCAGCCGGCGACGAGCGCCCAGCGGTGCAGCCAGCGCGTGTAGAGCCCGATGACGATCGCCGGGAGCGTCTGCAAGATCCACACTCCGCCGAGCAGCTGCAGCTCGATCGCGTACTTCGTCGGCAGCGTGAGGATGATGACGAGCGCGCCGACCTTCACGAGCAGCGACACGATCTTCGCGATCCGCGCCTCGTCGCCGTGCGAGGCGCCCGAGCGCAGGTAGCCCTTGTAGATGCTGCGCGTGAAGAGGTTCGCGGCCGCGATCGACATGACCGCCGCCGGCACGAGTGCACCGATCGCGATCGCCGCGAACGCGAAGCCGACGAACCACGACGGGAAGACGTTGAGGAAGAGGTCGGGCACGGCGAAGTTCGGGTTGCTCGGGTTGATCCCGCGCGCGATCGCCATGTAGCCGAGCAGCGCGATGAGGCCGAGCAGGAACGAGTACGCGGGCAGCAGCGCCGTGTTGCGCCGGACGGTCTGGGCGCTCTTCGCGCTGAGGACGGCCGTGATCGCGTGCGGGTAGAGGAACAGCGCGAGCGCGGAGCCGAACGCGAGTGTCGCGTAGGCGACCTGCGCGTCGGCGACGCCGGGGATCAGCGCGCCCGGCTTGGGACGCGTCGGCAGCGCCTTCTCGGCGGCGTCGAACATCGCGCCCAGGCCACCGATCTTCGACGGGATGTAGATGACGGCCACGATGATCGTCACGTAGATCAGCGTGTCCTTGACGATCGCGATGAGCGCCGGCGCGCGCAGGCCCGACTGGTACGTGTAGGCGGCGAGGATCACGAAGGCGATGACGAGCGGCCAGTCGCCGGAGACGCCGAGCGCGCCGAGCACGATCTGCATGCCGACGAGCTGCAGCGCGATGTAGGGCATCGTGGCGAGGATCCCGGTCAGCGCGACGAGCAGCCCGAGCTCGCGCGAGGCGTAGCGCCCGCGCACGAAGTCCGCGGGCGTCACGAAGCCGTGGGCGCGGCAGACGCTCCACAGGCGCGGCATGATCACGAAGGCGATCGGATAGATCATCACGGTGTACGGCAGCGCGAAGAAGCCGATCGCGCCCGTGCCGAAGACGAGCGCCGGCACGGCGATGAACGTGTATGCGGTGTAGAGGTCGCCGCCGAGCAGGAACCACGTGATGACGGTGCCGAACTTCCGCCCGCCCAGGCCCCACTCGTCGAGGTGGTCGAGCTTCGCCTGGCGCCAGCGCACGGCGACGAAGCCGAGGACGGTCACGAGCAGGAAGAGCACGACGAAGACCGTGAGCGCCGTCGCGTTCGTCTTGTGCGCCTCGGTGATGAGCGCGACCGTCATCGCTGTCGCGTCGCGAGGTAGACGACGAGCGTCAGCACCGCCGTGACGATGACCCAGGCGAACTGGTACCAGTAGAAGAAGGGGATGCCGGCGAGCTCAGGATCGCGCGTCGCGTACAGCGGTGGATAGAGCAGGCCGAGCAGCGGGAGCGCGAGGAGCGCGTACCACCAGCGGCTCGGGTGTCCGTTCCCGTTCATCCTGAGCAGCTGGTGCCCGCGTAACGCGCAGATAAAACGCGGCCGCTGCACAGACAACATGCAAGCGGGTACAAAGCGTTGATCGACTCGCTACGAGGCCAACTGCTCATCGCCGGTGCGACGCTACCCGACCCGAACTTCGCGCGCGCGGTCGTGCTGATCTGCGAGCACACCGAGGAGGGCGCGCTGGGCCTCGTCCTCAACCGCCGCGGCGACCTCCTCATCGGCGATGTCGCGCCCGAGCTGGCCGGGCTCATCGGCGAGGACGCCGTCATCGACGCCGGCGGGCCCGTCCAGCCCGACGCGCTGCTCGTGCTCGGCGAGTTCGACGACGCGGCCTATGCCGGCCTGCCGATCATCGGCTCGGTCGGGCTCATGGGCGACGGGCGCGAGGTCTCCGACCTCCTCGAGGTGACGCGGCGGGCGCGCGCCTTCGCGGGCTACGCCGGCTGGGGGCCGGGCCAGCTCGACGCCGAGCTCGCGCGCGACGACTGGTTCGTCGCCCCGGCGGGCGTCGACGACATCTTCGACCCCGACGCCGATGAGCTCTGGCGCCGCGTCCTCGAGCGCAAGGGCGGCCACTTCGCGCTCGTCGCGCGGATGCCGATCGACCCTTCCGTTAACTGACCGGTTTCCGGCTAATCTCGGCCGATGGCCGAGACGACGAAGTTCCTGCTCTCCGAGGACGCGATCCCGACCCACTGGGTCAACCTCCTCCCCGATCTTCCCGGCGAGCCGCTGCCGCCGCTGAACCCGCAGACGCTGGCACCCGCCGGGCCGCCGGACCTCACGCCGATCTTCCCGATGGAGCTCATCGGCCAGGAGGTCTCCGCCGAGCCCGAGATCGAGATCCCGGAGGCCGTCCGCGAGGTCTACCGCCTCTGGCGCCCGTCGCCGCTGTACCGCGCGCGGCGTCTGGAGGCGGCGCTCGGCACGCCGGCGCACATCTACTACAAGTACGAGGGCGTCTCGCCGGCCGGCTCGCACAAGCCCAACACGGCGGTCGCGCAGGCGTACGCCAACGCGCAGGCGGGCGTCAAGAAGCTGACGACCGAGACGGGCGCCGGGCAGTGGGGCTCGGCGCTGGCGTTCGCGTGCTCGCTGTTCGGGCTGGAGTGCGAGGTCTTCATGGTCGGCTCGAGCTACGACCAGAAGCCCTACCGGCGCTCGATGATGCAGACGTGGGGCGCGACGGTGCACCGCTCGCCGTCGTCGCTGACGCAGTCAGGCCAGGCCAACGCCGAGCACGAGACGGGCTCGCTCGGGATCGCGATCTCCGAGGCCGTCGAGGTCGCCGCGCAGGATCCGGAGTCCAACTACGCGCTCGGCTCGGTGCTCAACCACGTCCTGCTGCACCAGACGATCATCGGCCAGGAGACGATCGCGCAGATGGAGATGGCCGGCGAGCGGCCCGACGTCGTCATCGGCTGCGTCGGCGGCGGCTCGAACTTCGCAGGACTGACGTTCCCGTGGCTGCGGCGCAAGCTCCAGGCCGGCGGCGCCGGCCCCCGCTTCGTCGCCGCCGAGCCGGCGGCCTGCCCGACGCTCACCCAGGGCGTCTACGCCTACGACTATGGCGACACCGCGGGCCTCACGCCGCTCATGCCGATGTACACGCTCGGCCACGGCTTCGTCCCGCCGCCGGTCCATGCGGGCGGGCTGCGCTACCACGGCGACGCGCCGATGGTCTGCGCCCTGCTGAAGGCGGGCATGATCGAGGCTCGCGCCTACCGCCAGAACGAGACGTTCGAAGCGGCGCTGCAGTTCGCCCGCTCGGAGGGGATCATCCCCGCGCCCGAGCCCGCCCACGCGATCCGCGCGACGATCGAGGAGGCGACCGCCGCACGCGAGGCGGGGGAGGAGCGCGTGATCCTGTTCGGCCTCTGCGGCCACGGCCACTTCGACCTCGCCGCCTACGACGCGTACCTCGCCGGCACGCTCGAGGACCCCGAGTTCTCGGAGTCCGACATGGAGGCGGCGCTGGCAAGGCTGCCGGAGGCGCCCGCGATCGCCTGACGTCTCAGAGCCCACG